>JAXJNA010000073.1:0-30219 GCA_036312945.1 Anaerostipes hadrus | reverse complement strand
TTACTGACCTTCCTTTGCTGCAGGGACTCTTTTCAGTGGACGCCTCCCCTGCTTTATCAGTTGGTCTTAGTGCTGATGTAGTGCTCTTCACACTCCATCTGGTTTACAGGTTTCTTTTCCAGAACCCTGCCCGAATCCAGATAAACTCTGAATCCCGGCAAGGGTCTGGAATTGTAATGCTATCTTAAGTAGTACTTATGCTGCCCGTGGTATTGACTTATTTATCTTCGACAGAAACCCAAATTTGATTTTCATTATCAAGTCGTTCAATATCTGAATTTATATCAACAATAAGTTTTGTATATCCTTCGCAGCTTTCTTTACGAAGGTTTGAGATTTCAATCATATTATTTTCCCTCCAATAATACTTTATAATGCATATTTATATTTTCTAAAATTGTTTCCATTTCATCTTTAGTTTTAAATTTCATAAAGATAATTCCCAATGCTTTTGCAGCATTATCAAAATATTCCACACAATCTCCAGATTTTTTATAAAGACACTTTTTGATGATTTTCTCGTCTAATTCTTTAGAAAAATCAATAGTCTTATACAATCCTGTCTGACTGGTATGCAAGTTATGCGTTGCATAAAATGGGATACCGTCATGTACTTCATTATTAATCTCTTCTCCCATTGCTGTTAGCACAGCCATTTCAACTACATCAACATCATATATTAATCCTAATAAATCTGGAATCATATTACCGCCCGCTCTAGGACCAACATCTATAGGCCATACTTTTCCCATCTTATCTACAACTAATTCCACATTTACTGATCCGAATCTAATTCCAAGTTTATCAACCATAGATTGTAAAGTGTTTTCTACTTCTAATTTATCTTGTTCATCAAGAAGTAATGGATAACTCTTTCCAACTGGAACAAGTGGATTTACTGAGGAATCTCTATGACAGTTCAGTAACCCCCACAGTATAACTTTCCCATTATAGACAAAAATATCTCCTCCTATAAGATACTTATGCTTCTTTTCTATATATTCTTCAACAATAATGCGATGAGAACGTGAAAAGGAAAATGCAAAATCACACGCTTCTTCTAATCCATCCCAATCCCTTAAAACAGTAGCTCCCTTTGAGCCTGAAGAATCAACCGGTTTAATAATTACAGGTAATGTGAACAATGATGTATCAATATCGTTATTACTATATCCTTCTGATACCGGTGCATTGAACCCGTTATGCTTAAGAAACTCTCTAAATTTATCTTTATTACATAATGTTTCAACTGAATCGTATGGATTAGTAGGCAATCCTAGTTTTTCAGCAACATAAGCGGCTGTTGGAGCAGCTGGGTCTGAAGCATATGCTAAGATGCCATCAATATTCTCCTTTTTTGCCACTTCTAAAACGGCATCCTTATCTGTAGTGCTTACAAGATAAAACTTATCTGCTTCATATTGTCCCGGATTATCCGGAAGGAAATCACACAAGACTGTATAATATCCGTGCTTTTGAGCTGTTTTAATTGCCACTATTTGCTGAGCAGAACCACCCAATAATAATATCTTCTTCATTTGTTAATCTCCTAAAATCACATCACAGATTCTATCCACTTCATCCAATGTTAAATCTGCATATAAAGGAAGTGTTAAAACTCTGAGTGCCATGTGCTGAGCAACAGGAGTTTTTTCTGTTCCTGCTGTAGGATAATTACGATAACATTCAAAGCTATTAGTCAGTGGGAAGAAATATTTTCTCGCTCCAATTCCCACCTCTGATAACTTCTCAAAAACTTCATTTCTTGTGTATTTGTATCCATCAAAAACAACCGGGAAATAAGCGTAGTTACTTTCCACATCATTTTGAATAGCAGATAACTTGATTCCTTCTACACCTTCAAGTCTGCTTCTATATCTTTCGACAACTTTCTTTCTCTTTGCAATTTCATCGTTTAAATGTCTCAAATTACAAATACCCATTGCAGCTTGAAATTCATTCATCTTAGCATTTCCACCAACATATTGAACAGACTCTGGGCCATGAATACCAAAGTTCTTCATATCGTTCAAAAGCTGTACCCATGCATCATCTTTAAAACATACACATCCACCTTCTATCGTATTAAATACTTTCGTTGCATGGAAACTAAACATAGCTGCATCTCCAAAGCATGCAGATGAGACACCCTTGTACTTAACACCAAAAGCATGCGCTGCATCATAAACAACTTTTAATCCGTATTTCTTTGCAATACGATCAATCTCTTCTACATCACACATATTTCCATATACATGCACCGGAACAATCGCAACTGTATTGTCATTGATCAATAATTCTAACTTCTCTGTATCAATTGTATAATCATCTTCTTTAATATCACAGAATACAGGGACTAAACCATTTCTTACAATTGCATGTGTTGTTGATGCAAAAGTAAAAGGAGTTGTAATTACTTCCCCTCCTTCTGGTAAGTTCAATGCAGCAATGGCATTTTCTAATGCAAGATGTCCATTAGTATATAATGCAATATGTGGAACATCTACATATTCTTCTAGAGATCTTTGTAATTCTTTATGTTTCGTCCCCATGTTAGTAAGCCAATGGCTCTCCCAAAGTTCTCTAATTTCTTCACAATATTCCTCATATGAAGGCATTGATGATCTTGTAACTAAAATATTTGACATAATTATTACCTCTTTTCATTATTTTAATAAATCTGAGTTTTTTATTTTTTACATACGAATGATTTTATAATTTCCAATAAATATTCAAATGAATCTAGATGCAATAACTTTGAGCCAATCAAATAAATTAAAGCGCCTGTTGGTACTTGAATTAGAAGCGTTAAAGCACTAGAAAAACCTAATTTGTCGACAAATGAAACTACAATTCCCATTGCTACTGCCAAAGCAATCGATGGAAGAATATCTATCATTTGTTCTTTGAAACTATACTTCAATAATTCTCTGTTTGGCCATGAATTTATAATCATACTCGTTATCATACTTACTAACAAACTATAGGCCATCGCCATAACTCCAAACCACATTGTAGATAAGAGCAAAATCATACCCACAATCTTTTTTGCAATTTCTAATTTTAAAAATAAATCACTTCTCCCCATTGCTTTAATTGCATTTAGATTAGCTGTATGAATTGGATAAAACATGTAAGTAACACAAAAAATTTGCAAAAATGGAACACACGGCAACCATTTTTCCGTTAAAATCAATTCTACGATAGATGTTGCACAGAATGCCAATCCCATCATAAGTGGTGCCATTATATACGTACTTACTTTGATAGCTCTTCTCGTCATATTTTTCACTCGTTCTCTATCGTCTTGTTCTTCAGCTAATGTTGGAAGAAGAACACTATCTATCGAAGTGTTAATATTATTAACAATAACTGTTGGCAATTTGTCTCCTTGATTATAAAACGCTAAGTCTGAAGATGAATACATCTTACCAATAACCAAACTACGAATGTTCGTATACACAGTATCTAGTAAAGCTGAAACAAGCATTTTCCATCCAAATGATAATAACTCCTTAAGACGTATCCAAGAAAACATCTTTTTGGGTCTCCATTTAACAGTAATCCACAAAATCAATGTATCAATTGCAGTGTTAGATAATTGTTGTCCAACAATTGCCCATACTCCTAAGCCTGCATATGCTAGACTTATACCCAGAAAAGCTGAAAATATAGTTCCTCCTAATGTTGAATAAAAAAAACGTTTAAACAGCATATTCTTAGATACATACGATTGTTGAATTCCCTTAACCCCGGAAATAACAATAGTCAAACTAATAACACGAATTATGGGTGTAAGTGAAAGATCATTATAGAACTTTGCAATTAGAGGTGCTGCCGCAAACATTCCCATATAAAGAATAATGCATACAACAAAATTGAAATAAAATACTGAAGAAAAATCTAAATCATCAGCATCTTTTTTTTGGATTAATGCCGTTCCAAGACCACTATCAACAAACACTTGCATAATTGTAGTAAATATAGTAATTAATGCTACTTTTCCAAAAACCTCAGGCGCTAAAAGTCGTGCTAAAACAATTGATACAATAAATGTTACTAATTGTGCACCACAACGTTCAGCAAATCTCCATATAAAATTTGATACAACCGATTTATTATTCATAATCCAGATTGATTTCCCTTCTTAAAAATATGCAGAGCCACCCATCTGTAAATAAATACAAAAAAGCTCAACGCTGGATGATTTAAATCTCGCTTCACTTTACTAGTAGCACTCGGAAATGTTATCTTTTTTCCCCTCAGTCCATGTAAAATAGCACCAATGTATAATGCTTCTGCCGTGAATATGCCTTTGTTTTGTCCATGAGCAAAATCTACTATTCTTTTATGCCACAAATAATCATTATCAAAGTTATATTTATAATTTGCCATAAAGCTAGAACCGTGGTTTTTCACCAATCGATATGCACTCATCGCACACTGTTCACAATAAATTTTCCCGTTCGTAACCAATGCAAAATATTTAATCTTGTCACCCGGACCAGGTACTTTATCGAACACAGTCAAATCAAACAGCGGTATTTTCATATAATTTATACTCATAACTGTCGCTGTTTGTCCAGGCATAATTCCGAGTAGATAATCTCTAATTGTATATTCACTCTTTTTGCACTCTGGATAGTCAACATCAATTTCTTCATCCTTTTCATTTACCACTGTACAATTGTGTGCAACCGCTACATAATCAGGATGTGCTTCAAGAAAATCAATTTGTCTTTGAATCTTTGTTTTGTTAATCCAGAAATCATCGCCTTCAAGAGTAATAATATACTTTCCTCGGCACCTCATCCTCAAATCCTTTTGATTTGAAATAGGACCCTTATTCATATTACATTCTCGATAAAAAACAAAGAGATTGTTAAAATTATGATTTCTTTCATACTCTTTCAAAACTTCTCTTGTCTTGTCTGTTGATGCGTCCTCACCAACAAGAACTTCATATGTATACTCCGTTTCCTGCATAAAAACACTATCCAAAGCCTTCTTTATGTAGTGCTCATGATTATATGTCGGAATCATTATGCTAAGCATAAGTTCATTATTCATCATTCGTCTTCTCCTCTTCAAATTTTATTTGATGCATATTACATAAATGTATATGGATAAGTATGTGCACCATTTCGCACTATAAATGCAACTAACCAATATGTAATTACAGGAAGTAATACTACGATTTTTTTCGTCACCTTCGTTGCTTTATTATTTCCACATACAATTTTTAAATTAGTAGCAACAACTGGCAAATATAGCACTTGAAAAACATCAAAATAGAAGCTTATTCTTGATAATAGTGCCGAGCCCAAAAAAGGAAGTAATACAAATGTGGCCGACATATATAGAATAGTTTCAATCACAACAGCATCGGAAATAATATTCTTGTTTTTCTGTCTTGTATTAATTAAAAACAAAATAATAATCGTCCAATATACTAACCCAATATATCTTCCACCAATAATATCTTGGCTCAGATATTTTTCATATCTTAAACCAGGAATAAGAATGCTCTTTGCAAGAAAATCAAAAACTAATCTGTATCCACATATCAAAGAGAATGATGATAAAACAACTAGTGGTTTTATCCATCGTTTGTCAAACTGTCTACTGTATGCCCAACAAATAGGATATATTACAATCCCGACAATTGCACTGGAATGGAATAAATATGCTACTATAATCACTATTGTAAATTTCACAAATTCATCTTTTCTTGCAAATTTATATGAATATAAAACCAAGACGATCGCCATTGCCTGCCTTAATATATTTAGTGAATTATTAAAAAACAACAAATAATAAACAATAAATGCATAAGAAATATTAATTTTTTCTTTATAGGGCCTAAGTGCATTATACAAAATTATTAATAGTAATAATTCATAAATAAAATAAAACATATGTGGTGAACTGCTAAAGCGAGAGACAAGATAATTTACCGCTGCATAACCTAATCCCACACTGTATTCCTTAGCTTTCATCAAATACTGATACATTGAACTATAAGAGCACGCTTTTTCAAACCATGCATTACCATATAAAAGCACATCTGTTCCTACCGAGTAATCTCTTACTCCTGCAATAATGCTGGGAATCAGTAATGCTATGGCTATAAGTAAGACTCTTACATTCTTATATTTTTTTCTTTCTGACATTGACAAAAAAAAGCACGAACTAGCAAATGTTATTAAATACATACTCGATTCATTCTCTCCTCTTCTATATTAAAAATCACTCAGACTACATTCTTCATCAATATATTACTATAAATGTGCAAATACCAAAAAGTGCACAAAAATTATGACTTATTGTACACGTAACGCGGACATTGATTCGTTTAATATTCTTCATGTTTGCATGTGAAAGACTTAATAGTGCAGTTTTTCAAATTTGCTCATTTATAGTATATTATTTATTTCTTTTGAAACATTTTTCCGTTTTTGAAATCTCTTATGCCTTCAATAATGGGCGATAAATCATATCTTTTAATAGCACCAAATACGATTATAATTGCCCTCGTAATACAAAAATACACCCACACAGTAGGATAGAAATAGTTACTATATTTCTTAAGGAAGTACAATCGGTTTCTTGTTAAATAATATTCTTTCAGACCTGATTGCCTTGAGATACTTCTTCCGACTTTATGAAAAACGCTTTCTTTGGTCAAATAGCGAATCTTGTAACCATTGAGTATCAGTTTCAAGGAATAGTCACTATCCTCACAGTACATAAAATACTCTGGCTCAAATAGTCCTATGTCTTTGAATGTCTCTACACTAAAAAACATACAACATCCGCATATAAAGCTCACATATCTATCACTTTTATATTTTTTTTGACGGCATGTTCCTCTTATTTTTGATATCTCTCCCCCTCCGTACCACAATTCACTTTTATTTGAGTAGTAATAGGTGGAACAAGTCAGAACCTCTTTTTCCTCGATTTCTCTAACAAACAGAGAAATCAAACCGCTCGATATCTCGGTATCGTTGTTTAAGCAAAAAATATAGTCGGCGCCATTTTCGATTGCAACTTTCGCACCAATGTTATTTGCAACACCAAAACCCACATTCTTATCCAACTTAATCAAAGTCACGTTCGAATACGAATTTAAACTATCCGGGCAATCAGTAGAATTATTATCGACCACAATAATTTCGTAATCTATATAGTTGCTTTTATAAATACTGTTGATACACGCTATTGTATCCTCTAATCCATTGTAATTAACTAGGATGACTCCAACTTTTCCCATCACAAACTTCCTTTCCTTTTACTGATCTACATCCAAAACTGTTAAGCCTTCGTATATCTGTAGCAGTCTTTTTGCTGATTCACTCATATCATAGCCACTTTTGACAACTTCTCTATTTCGAATATAGCGAGCTTCTTCCGGAACTTTCTCCAAATCAATCATATTTGCAATTACATTTTCATTCTCTGAAACATCAAACCATGTAACTGCGTCTGTCACTTCCACTTCCTTGGGTAACTCTCTTGACAGATAACACTCCAACCCTGATGCTTGCGCTTCGATAGCTACAATCCCAAGTCCTTCCCAAGTCGATGGAAAAACAAAAGTGTCCATTGCGCATAGATATTTATTTACATCCGTACGCACTCCACAGAAAATAACACTGTCACATAAATTAAGCTTTTCAACCTTGCTCTTAATGGCATCCTGCAACTCTCCGCCACCGAGTAACAACAAATATGCATCTGATTTTCGTTTTTTTATAGCTGCAAAAATATCAATTAACTTCGAATGATTTTTCTGATTAGTAAATCTTCCTACATGCCCAATAACAAAAGCATCCACAGGAATTCCATACATTGCTCGAATTTCTTCTCCGTATTCGGTACAAAACCGAAATCCTTTTGTATCAATTCCATTCTTGATTATTTCAAAAGCTCCATTCCCGTACATCCATTTTCCTGCATTGTCCGAACATGCCAAACGATAGTCAGCGTTATCATAAAAATATTTTCTATTAATCTTGTGTAACTTTTCAAGTTTACCTCCCACGCTAGGGAATGTATTATGGGAGTGCACAATGACCTTTATGTTAGGAAATCTCTGTAACACCTTCAAAATCAAAATATCTATCGCCGAATTTTTATGAATATGAACTATATCATAATTTCCTTCTCGCAGTATTTTGTCAATTGCAAAATAATAGCCCAGGAAGTTTATATGTTTTGGGATTTTATAAACTGTGGAGCCCATTTTTTTGAACTTATCTCCGTATGCTGGCGTATCCGAAATAGTGAGGAAATCAAACTCTACCTTTTCCTTATCAATAAACTGGTAAACATTATATAAGAAACTTTCAATTCCCCCTAATTCTCCATTCAATTCAGAATGTAACACTCTAATTTTCTTCATAGCTTTTACTTTCACCCATTCTATCGTTCGATTATTCGATTAATTCCAACCACTGTTTTTCCATCTGGAACAGATTTTGTAACAATTGCCCCTGCTCCGACAACGACTTCGTTCCCAACAGTAATATTGCCTATAATCTTTGCGCCTGCTCCAATAAACACATTATTTCCAATCACTGGCGCTTTATCGTTTTTTAGTTCATCAACACCGATTGTAACTTGGTGCATTATTGTACATTGCTCACCAATTGATGCTTTGCCCGACAAAACAATTCCTAGAAGATGAGGTGTTCTTAACCCCCCCCTGATATTAGTTTCCAAAGGAATGTGATTATATTTGTTGTATGTTAATTTCATGATTATTCTGAATGGAATGCTGCATATTCTATCAAATATCGTATTACCATTAATGAAACCGTTGCCGAATCGAAAGATATAAAAAAACAGATGATTCTTTATGTCTTTGTTTCGCTCCAAATCATTATCAATTATCAATTTTATATCTCTCACTCGCACTTTTTCTTACTCCTCTTTCAGCAAGGAATTAAATAATTTCCAATATTCTCATATTTTCAAACAGTATCCCGTGCTCATCCGATACCCTCCGAGCATTAAATCTGTTATGCACATCTTCCATTCCCTGTAATACCAATTTATCTTTCAAACTCTTATCCCAATAAATCCGTAGTACAGCTTCACTTGCTCTAACATCATCGTCAACTTCAATAAGCAAACCATTTTCTCCATCCCGGATTATATTCGAAATAGCATCTACTCTACTTGCCACAATCGGTTTGCCAGCCATCATGTACTCAGGCAGTGCTAGGCCAAAGCCCTCCCAGCGGCTCAATAGGCACGCCACATCAAATAGCTCAACATAGCTCATCGGATTATCAACCCACCCTGTAATATGTAGACTATCCGAAAAACCATTGTTCTCCGCATACTTTCTAATCTCAGCTTCTTGGTTTCCGTTGCCAACAATAATAAAGTGTGCATTTGGAACCTTTTCCTTCACCAGCTTTGCCATTTTAATAAAGACATCTGGTGCTTTCTGTGGACTCATTCGTCCAACCATACCAACAACAAATGCATCTTCTGGAATATTCAGTTCTCTCCTTTTAACTGCACCATGTACTCCATTCTCATAGGCTTCGATGTCTACACCGTTAAAAATGACCTGTAACTTGTCCTCTTTGCATATTTTCTTATCCAATGCTGACTGCTTCTCCGCGTCTGAAATGCAGATAATCTTATCACAGAATAGTGCAGCTACCTTTTCAATAGCTGTGTACATTGCCTTTTTCTTTGCAGAACATCGCATATTGAATGCCCACCCATGTGGGTTGTATACACAGTGATTCTTCAAACCAATATCCGCAACACGCGCAATTGCTCCAGCTTTGCTGGAGTGAGCATAAACAATATCAGGGTTATACTTCTTTATCAGTGTTCTAACCTCTTTTATTGCCTTTACGTCATTGCCTCCAATAGCTCTGGTCATCTCGACCTGTTCAAATAAATCCACCAAATCTCTGTAGTCTTCTTCATGGAAATCTTGCGAGCAAACCAGTATATTCTCAAACTTCTCTTTGTCCAAATACCTGAGAAGCATTCGGATGTAGCGGTCCACGCCACCTGCGGCCTGTGCCACATGCAGTATTCTAATTTTATTCTTTCTCATCTCCAAATACCCCTCGTCATTTTTCTTTCCGCAAATAAATCTACTCCTACTGTGCCCCATCATCCCCACAAACAACAAGCCACACTGTCTTAAACAATATCCCAATATCCCTCCAGATAGACCAATGATCAATATAATCAACATCCATCTGAACAATCTCCTCAAAGTCTGTGATCGTACTTCTTCCACTTACCTGCCAAACCCCAGTCAGTCCAGGCTTCTGGCAAAGTCTCTTCTTATGATAAGCACTGTACTGTTCAAACTCATCCACTGTAGGCGGTCTAGTCCCAACAAGACTCATATCCCCTTTCAGTACATTCCAAAACTGTGGAAGTTCATCAATGCTAGTTTTCCTGATAAACTTTCCAACCTTGGTAATTCTCGGATCGTCTTTCATCTTAAACATCAAGCCGTCCATCTCATTCTGCGCCATAAGCTCTTTCTTGCGCTCTTCTGCATCCTGATACATTGAACGGATCTTATAGATCTTGAAGATTCTTCCATTCTTCCCAACTCTCTTCTGTGAGAAGAACAGCGGCCCCGGTGATTCTAGCTTCACCAGTGGTCCGACAATGATCACTGCGATTGCTGTGATCAGCATTCCAACCAATCCCCCGGCAATGTCCATTGCTCTTTTCATCATCAGCATAACAAATGATACATTATGACCAGAGAAACTTACACTCTCATAAGGACCAACCTTATCCAGTGATCGTTCCAGATTCTCATTGATCTGAAACTGGGAAATGTTCAGATTCGTCTTAATTCCCATGTCCTCAAAGTTCTGTACCGTCATCGCGATCGGGAATTCATCATCCATCGGTATATATAAGAATACTTCATCTACAACCGACCGCATCGCATATTCAAAAATACTTCGATACGAATATGCTACAACCGGAATCTCATTGATGAGCCATCCTGTCATGTCTTTGTCCACAACTGCAACACTTGTGATCCACAGATCCCAGTTCTTCTCTTCCATGATATTTTCTATCACTTCTTCTGCATGATCACTCGTTGTGATGATCATCATCTTTCTTGCATAAGAATGATTCTTTCTTCTTGATAACCAATACTTGCGATAAGCTCGATGTATGATCTGCATCCACACAAAACCGAATCCAGAAGTAAAGATATAAATAAATCTGGAGTAATCTTTTGCATCCTGGATCAGGAATGCGACCATCGCCATTCCTGCTGCCATCAGGATGACCGTCTGCAGATTTATTCTCATTTCTTCTATAAATTTGCGCTTAAAAAAACCACGATTCGGACGAAACAGAAAGTAGATCATCATAAGTACTACGATTGCAATGAGCCAACGATAATATGTATCATTCCCCATCACGGTATACCCTGTTTCAATATTTCCAAACCGCAGCCATACTGCTGCAAAATAACCAACAGTCACTCCCACCAGATCCAATAAAAAGATCAGGAAGTTCTGCATCTGTAATCTTGTTGCTCCCATATTCTATTTCGTCCCCATTTATTTTTACACTTTGTGTTAATTATTTATACTTTCCAAAGTATAGCATATATTTTCTAAATTTCAATACAAATCTTTGTACTTTTTGTCGAACTTTGATTTTTTTCTTATTTTGTATATTATTTCTTTGAACTTACGGCTTTCATTTTGAACTTTTCATTGAACTTTTCTTGTTTTTGTGCTATATTAAACGAAATCATTTGAACTTTGAATTTTATTTTGAACTTTTATCGGAGGGTGTTATGAATCAGACATTTACCTTTGCAGATCGTCTGAAGTCTGCAATGGAACAAAAACATATGAAACAGGTTGATCTTATTCATGCAGCAGAGACTGCTGGAGTCAAGGTTGGGAAAAGTCATATCAGCCAGTATGTCAGTGGCAAGACGGTTCCTCGTGCAGAGATTCTTCATTTCTTATCAGAAACTCTTGATGTCGATGCTGACTGGCTTTCTGGAAATGGAGGGAATGCTGTGAATCTAGAAACTTCTCCAAGGAGAACATTTAGCAAATCTACCAAATTAGATAATGTGCTTTACGATGTACGTGGCCCTGTCGTAGATGAAGCGAACCGCATGGAACGTAATGGAACTCATATCCTGAAATTAAATATCGGGAATCCTGCTCCATTTGGTTTCAGAACCCCGGATGAAGTCATCTATGATATGAGACATCAGTTAGCTGACTGCCAGGGATATTCTGCTTCTCAGGGATTATTTGCTGCAAGAAAGGCGATCATGCAGTATGCGCAGCTTAAGAAGATCCCAAATGTTGATATCGATGACATTTATACTGGAAATGGTGTCAGTGAGCTGATCAATCTGTCAATGTCTGCTTTATTAGATGATGGGGATGAGATCTTGATCCCTTCTCCGGATTATCCTTTATGGACGGCTTGTGCAACGCTTGCTGGTGGGAAAGCAGTTCATTATATCTGTGATGAACAGTCTGAGTGGTATCCTGATATGGAAGATATCAAGCGAAAAGTAAATTCCCATACAAAAGCGATCGTTCTGATCAATCCTAACAATCCAACGGGGGCTCTTTATCCAAGAGAAGTCTTACAACAGATCGTTGATATCGCGAGGGAACATCAGTTGATGATCTTCTCTGATGAGATTTATGACCGTCTGGTGATGGATGGAGAAGAACATGTATCTATTGCTTCTCTAGCTCCTGATCTGTTCTGTGTGACATTCTCTGGTTTATCCAAGTCTCATATGATCGCTGGTTTCCGTATCGGATGGATGATCTTAAGTGGTAATAAGGCGATCGCGAGGGATTATATTGAAGGTTTAAATATGTTATCAAATATGCGACTTTGTTCCAATGTTCCTGCACAGGCAGTTGTCCAGACAGCACTTGGCGGCCATCAGAGTGTCAATGATTATATCATTCCTGGTGGACGTATTTATGAACAGAGAGAGTTTATTTATAATGCGTTGTGTGATATCCCTGGTATCAGTGCAGTGAAACCAAAAGCTGCTTTTTATATCTTCCCGAAGATTGATACGAAGAAGTTTAACATCACAAATGATGAGCAGTTTGCTCTGGATCTGCTTCGTGAGAAAAAGATCCTGATCGTGCATGGAAGTGGATTTAACTGGAAAGATCCTGATCATTTCAGAGTAGTTTATCTGCCTCGTGTGGAGGTGCTTGAGGATGCTTCTGTGAAGCTTCGTGATTTCTTGGAGTATTATAGGCAGTAAAATCTTACTCCATTATAAATTTTTAAAGAATGTACACTAAAAAAGAGAACTTACCCGCTTGTATGTAAGTTCTCTTTTTTATTATTTCTTAACAATCTTTAAGTCATATCCTAACGTATTTATAATCTTACAGAATGTTGCCAAAGACGGTTTTACCAATTTCTTTTCTATTCTTGATATTGATTGTTGTTTATTTCCTGTCATTTTTGCTAATTGTGTTTGTGTAATATGTTGCTCTTTTCTAATTTTGATCATTTCCTGAATCAGCTTATATTCGTTCCTGCTCTCATCCCATTGTTTTGCAAACGCTTTATCTTTTTGTTTCTTTTCATGAATTAATTCTTCTGTTTTTATCGTTGTAAATGGCATATGATCATTCCTTTCCAGTTATATTTTTCTCTTATTATACTATCATTATCATTTTTGTCAATATTTTACATTACAAATTCATATAAAAATAAACAAACACCGGCATAGTAACCACCGCCAGCAATGTTGTCATTACATTGATCGCGCTTGCGTATTTCGAATCGTTTCCGTACACCTGACACATCTGTGTGATCGTTGAGGCGCATGGTGTGATCGCTGCCATGTATGTGATCAGGATGATGTTTTCTGCCTGTGGATGCCAGTTTTTCATTCCCAATAGAATAATGACTGCAAGTGCTATGATCGGTTCGATCACTAATCGGATGAATGTAACCAAGTAGATTCTTTTATTTGTAAATACTTTCTTTAGATCGACGCCTGCGATCAGCATTCCTGTGACGATCATACTTAATGGTCCGATCATGCTTCCAACGGATGACAGGGTATTTCCTATGATCTCTGGAAATCTGATCTTCGTGAAGAATAAGAAGACTCCTGCGAATACAGAGATCATATTGATATTTAATAAGATCTTCTTTAAACTGATCTCTGTTTCTCCACTGATCTTACATTTGCAGTGGGTCCAGATGAAGAATAATTGGACACTCATAAAGACGCAGCCGTAGATGACCCATTCTTTTCCTAAGATATAGGTAACTAATGGTACGATCAGGTTTCCTGAGTTGGAATAATAGGCAGATGTGTATTCCACCGTGTTTAAATGAAACATTTTTCCCATGATCCATGTGACAAACAGCAACAAAAACTGCAGGATCACAGATGCGATACATGCAACTGCCAGTCCTTTCATAACACTTGGGGTATAGTCTACCTGAAATGCCTGAATGATCACGGCTGGTATGATCAGATAAAGTATGATCTTTGAGATTACTTTGCTGTCTTCTTCTTTTAAAAATTTGATCTTTACCATAATGTAACCCATGAGGATCATCAGGAATAGTTGTACGATCTGTTTTAGCAGCAGAATGCTGATTTGCATGGTGTTTTCCTTCTTTCTTTTGTATGTTTTCTTAATATCTCATCCTAGTATATCATTCTGCTTTTTTTATACAAGAAATGTTTCGAATTTGATACATCTTTCTTCGTTGTTTTTCTTGGAATCATCTTGATAATCTTCCCAAAAAGTATTAGAATCTGTATAGTTTTTTTGAAAGAGGGTATTGTATATGAAGAATTCTTCGAAACAGTCCGTGAAGATGGATATGCTTCATGGGAGTTTATTCGATAAGATGTTAATGTTTGCTATGCCGCTTGCTGCCTGTAGTATCCTACAGCAGCTTTTTAATTCGGTCGGTACTGCCGTTGTCGGACGGTTTGCGAGCAGTGAGGCTTTGGCTGCGGTTGGCAGTAATAGTTCTGTGATTGCTTTGATGGTCACATTGTTTTCTGGGATTTCTCTTGGTTCTAATGTAGTGATCGCCAATTATATCGGACAGAATGATACGAAGCGGATCCCTCGTGTAGTACATACCGCTGTGTCTCTTGCACTGCTTAGTGGTGTGTTTTTGCTGATTCTTGGACAGTTTGTGGCTCATCCGATCCTTTTGCTGATGGGCGCACCGAAGGATATCATTCATCTTGCAACGTTATATCTAAGGATTTATTTTCTTGGAATGCCATTTTTTATGTTATACGATTTTGGTGCTTCCATTCTTCGCAGTATCGGAGATACACGTCGTCCGATGTATGCTTTGATCGTATCTGGTGTTGTGAATGTGATCTTGAATCTTCTATTTGTCGTTGTATTTCATATGGGTGTTGCGGGTGCCGGACTTGCGACGGTTGGCGCGAATGCAACAAGTGCGGTTCAGATCCTTTATTTTCTGACGCATGAAGAGCTTCCGATCCGGTTGTCTTTTAAGTCTTTGACGATCGATCAGGATGCTGTTTCTAAGATTCTGAAGATTGGGGTTCCTGCGGGACTTCAGGGAATGGTATTCTCTCTTGCCAATGTCTGTATCCAGTCTGGGATCAACAGTTTTGGAGCTGGCGGGATCGCGGGTTCTGCTGTGGAATTAAACTATGAGTATTTTGCTTATTATCTGGTCAATGCGTTTGCTCAGACGGTAGTTACATTTACCGGACAGAATTATGGCGCGAAGGATGAGGGGCGTTGTAAGAAGATTTTTCGTCTTGGAATGTTATGCAGTGTGATTTCCTGCGGAATCCTTAGTACGATCTTTGTTGTATTCCGTACGTTCTTTATTGGATTATTTACAAGTGATCCATCTGTCTATCATTATGCTCAGCTTCGTTTTTTGATCGTTCTGACATTCGAGTGTCTGACAAGTTCTTATGAGATCAGTGGTGGTTGTCTGCGTGGATTTGGACGTTCCATGACTCCTGCGATCCTGACGGTGTTTGGATCTTGTGTATTACGTTTGATCTGGCTTGCAACCGTTTGTAACTGGTTCCATGATTATAAGCTTTTGATGGCGATCTATCCGATCTCTTGGGTATTGACTGGGACGATGGTTCTGGTAGCTTATTTTAGGACACGTAAGAAGCTGTTTTTATAATTTGATGATGTAATTAAAATGTCTGTTATACCTATTTGTTTCATAGATCTAACAGACATTTTTCTTTGCTATTTTATTGTATAGTATCTCTGCTGCTTACTTCTTGGTTTCTCTGGCATCGTTAATTGTAATCTTCCTTCTTTCAACAATGGCTGAATCCATTGTTTCATAATGTAGTTCCATGTTTTTAATTTCAGAAATTTCTTGATGTCATCCCTGCTTCTTGGCGTTTTGCAATACTCCAAAATGCTCTCTTCTTCTGATCTCATTTCTGATTCTTGCATCTTCTGTTCATTATATAAGATAACTACAAATTCATTTCTCCGATTCTCAAATACTGGTTCTGGCAAAGAGTATTTCTTCATCTCTCTTCGTATCGTCGGAATTCCTGAATAACGATTTTCTGCTTTTGTCATACTCTCTGCCATAACTGCTAATACTGGATTCCTAAGATCTGGTTTAGCGATTCCTAATTGATCCACTGTCATTCTTCCATATAAATTTCCAGGGCTGTGAATTTCCAAACGATCTGAGAAAAAATCGATCTGTATTGGAGTCCCTTCGGTATGCACGCTGTAATCTCTATGGATCACTGCATTCAAAATTGCTTCTCTGACTGCATTCATTGGATATTCTGTACGGTCCTTTCTTAGTCCAGTTGCGGGATCAATGATTGTTTTAACTTTCATATTTCGTTTGCAAAATAATAATGCGCTTTCTACCATTTCTGAAATTGTTCCTTCGATCCGCTTATTATCAATAAAACGTTCCCCTGCTGATCCAAGATCTCCTATTTCAGTCCCTGATACGGTAATGGCTGTGATTGCTAACTGTGGATAAATTCCTTGTGGATAAATTCCAAAATTCATAATTGCTGCAAGTGTCGGTATTCCACCCTTAGTAATTCCAAGCAATTCGTATATTTGATTTTCATCTAATTTAGAAAATTGTGGGCGTTCTAATTTCTTATCTAACACATACATATCTAGTTTGTCTTTATCTAAAAAAGAGATATCTCCTTTGTCAGCCACTCTTTCATCATCATGAACATGCTTTCTCCACGCATCATAAC
This sequence comes from Anaerostipes hadrus, assembly GCA_036312945.1. Taxonomy (GTDB): domain Bacteria; phylum Bacillota; class Clostridia; order Lachnospirales; family Lachnospiraceae; genus Anaerostipes; species Anaerostipes hadrus_C. The sequence goes on along the minus strand of JAXJNA010000073.1, from coordinate 12,947 downwards.
TATAGATTTCATAATCAGTCATTCCAATATCCGCATCTCCAACACGAATATATGATCCTCGAACTTTTCCTGCTCCTTTATAATAGCAAGGACGTTCTGTCAGATCAATGGATGGTATTTCTGCAGAAACGATCCAGACACCTTCATATTCAGCAAATGTAAAGACTGCACGAACCGGTGGTTCCATCTGATTACATTGTTCTGTTACTTTTTTCTGAAGATCTTGCAGATCATAAACTCCGACTGCTTTAAAATCTTGGTTTTCATCCAATCCAAAGATTAGGATTCCTCCTGTATCTTGATTTGAAAAACTTGACAAGGTATCGTAAAGTCTTTTTGGGCAATCTATATGTGCAGCTTTTACTTCTATTTTTTGTTCTTCTGCTTGTTGTTCTTGGATTAATTGTGCTAATTCTTTTAATTCTTCTACTAACATAACATTTTCTCCTTTCTTTTTTAGTTTAACGTTCTTATCATTTGTTATGTTAATATTAACATATTTATGTTATTTATTCAATATTTGCGTTATTTGCACAATCCCTTCTGTTATTTTTAATATTCAGCACACAAAAACCGAACAATTTACGTAAATCAAAATCATATTTACGTAAATTGTTCGGTTTTATTTCACTTATTTACTTCCTATTCATCTTCCTGCAATGCATATGCTCTTTCTTTGATCGGTTTCTTCTTTGTTTCTTCATAGCTCTTCAACTCTTTGATCGCCTGTCCTGACATTGCATACAGAATGAAGATATTAAAGATCGTCATTAATCCAATTCCGACATCTCCTAAATCCCATACGAATGTATAGGTCTGGATTCCTCCGATAAATAACATCACAAGTGCTAATACTTTATAGGCTGTCTGCCATCCCCATTTGTCACCGAACAAGTAGGCGACGTTGGATCTTGCATAGAATAAGATTCCAAGGAATGTCGAGAAGCTGAACATCCAGAGGATCACTGCGATAAATACAACTCCGAATCCTCCTAAATGGTAGTTCATTGCTGTCTGTAACAGATTCATACCGGTTAATCCATCGGTCAGATTCTGTGGTGCTAATAACATTAACATTGCCGTACAGCTGCAGATCACGATCGTGTCGATGAAGACTCCTAATGCCTGTACCAGTCCCATCTGTGCTGGGCGTTCACAGTCTGCTGCGGCTGCTGCGCATGGTGCAGATCCTGATCCTGCTTCGTTGGAGAATAATCCTCGTTTCACTCCGTTCATAAGAACTGCTCCAAATCCTCCGGCTGCAACCTGACGGATTCCAAAAGCTTCTTTGAAGATTCTTGCGAAAACCCCTGGAATGCTTGGCAGATTCGTGAGGATTACAAAAATCGTAATCCCGAAGTAAATGACTGCCATGATCGGTACCACGATATCTAATACTTTGACCGTTGCATTCTTCCTTAGTACGATCACTGCTGCCACAATAACAAGCACGATCGTTGTATAAAGCGTTGGAATATGGAATGCATTGTGGAATGATTCTGCCACAGAATTACTTACCACCTGACTGATCCCGCACCAGCAGATCAATCCTGAAATCGCAAATAAGACAGCGATCAGTGTGTGTTTTTTCTTCTTTCCTTGTTTCTCTTCCATAAAGTAATGAATATAATAGGCTGGTCCTCCTCGATATCCACCATACAGAGGATCTTTTTCTTTATGTAACTGTGCAAGAGTTGCTTCGATAAAGGCTGTCGATGATCCAAGCAATGCTGTGATCCACATCCAGAATACGGCCCCTGCTCCACCTGCAGATATTGCTGCGACAACTCCTGTCAGATTCCCCATTCCGACACGTGTTGCTGTTGATACGATCAAGGTCTGTAAAGAAGAAAGACTGCTTTTTTCATCTTTTCCCTTCTTATTGTTTGCTGTTAGTGCTTTGATCATATCTGGGAACAGACGGATCGGTAAAAATCTTGTTTTGATCGTAAAGACGATACCAGCTGGAAGCAGTAATATAATGAGCAGCGAAAGTCCCAGGCTTCCACCTCCTGGTAACGGAATATGGATCCATTCTCCCCATAAAAACTGATATATATTTTCTATTAGCTGAACAATCATTGACTTGCCATTCCTTTCATTGTTTTTCCAAAAAAGAAGGCATGCAGTTTTATTCTGTTATGCATGCCTTCCTTTTATTATATAAAATTTCCTCATAAATGTCAAAAAATTTACTTCGTATACCTGCTGATCAATGCAAGGATCAGGAAACATACTACCTCGAGCAGTACGATCGTTCCTCCTGGTTTAAGTCCTACATAATAAGACAGTGTTAATCCGATCACTGTTGTGACCAATGCTGTGATCACACCGATGATCATGACTGCTTTGTAGCTTCGTCCTATCTGCATTCCACATGCGATTGGGATCACAAGCATGGATGAGACGATCAGTGTTCCGACCGTTCTTGATGCGATCGATACTGTCAATGCGGTCAATAAAGTAAAGATAAAATTGATCGTCTTGACAGGTACACCGCTGATCCTTGCTGCATTTTCATCAAATCCGATATAGAATAGTTCTTTGTATAAAAGTAATACACAGAGCAAGACTAACACACTGATCACACATACGATCTTCAGTTCGTCTTTGCTGATGGATATGATGCTTCCAAATAAGAAACTGTTAAAGTTCGTTCCATTTTTTACGAATCCGGATAGGATACCGGCAAGTCCGATCCCTGTTGACATAATGATTGATATCGCCATCTCAGAATATCTTGGGATCTTTCTTCGGATTGCTTCAACTCCCAGGGCTGCAAACAAACAGATCCCCATTGCTCCTAAGATCGGATTGATCCCTAATAACAAGCCCAGAGCAACACCTGCCAGGGATGCATGAGAGAGTGCATCTCCGATCATGGACATTCTCTTTAGGACGATCGTGATTCCGATCAATGGTGCGATCACGGCCAGTAAGATTCCTGTGATAAATGCACGCTGCATAAATCCGTATTGTAACATCTCGATCATTCTTCCACGATCCTCCCTTCATCCATTCTTAAAATACGATCACATCCTTTACATTCCTGCAGTCTTCCGTGTGTGATCATAAAAATGGTCGTATTGTATTTTGTATTGATCTCATAGAGCATATCGTACAAGATTTTTGTTGATCTTGCATCTACTCCCGTTGTTGGTTCATCTAAGATCAGAAGTTTCGGATCTCCGATCATTGCTCTTGCGATCATCACTCGCTGCTGCTGTCCACCAGATAATTCACCGATCCGTCTCTTAAGGAATTCTTCCATTCCAAAATCCCTTAGCGTCTCTTTGATCTTATTCTTATGCTTTTTATGTGGCAGATGAAACAGTCCAAGTTCCTGATAAAGTCCTGTGATCATGATCTCTTCTACCGTTGCCGGGAAGCTCTGATTCTTACTGATCCCATTCTGTGAGACATAACCGATCCGTTTCTTCAATCTTGGATCATTATTCATCAGGATGATCTCTCCTTCATCTGGTTTCATTTCGCCTAAGATCAGTCGCATAAGTGTACTTTTTCCACTTCCATTTTCACCAGTCAGAACGACATATTCGCCTTCATGGATCGTCAAATTGATCTCTTCTAAGACTTCTGTATCACTGTATCCGAATTTTACATGATTTAATTGTATCATCTGCTTTGTGTTTGATTCACTCATTCGCTTAATGCCTCTTTGATCGCAGCGAGATTTTGTTTCATTACGGAAAAATAATCTTCTCCTGCTTTGATTTTTTTGTTACTTAGTCCTTCCAAGGGGTTTAACATCTTTGCATTGGCTCCGGTCTCTTTTGCAATGGTTTTCGCTACTTTCGGACTTACCAGTTCTTCAAAAAAGATCGTTTTTACCTGATGTTCTTTTGCAAAGCGGATCACTTCGCTCATCTGTTTGGGATCTGGTTCATCATCTGCGGATAATCCCTCGATTCCCATCTGTTCTAATCCATACGCGTGACATAGATAGCCAAACGCTTCATGTGCCACAACAAGTTCTTTCTTTGTAAGTTTTGATGTTTCTTCCTTATATAATGTATCTAATTTGTCACATTCTTTTGCGTATCTCTTGTAATTCGCTTCGTAATAGTCTTTATTCTCTGCATCCACTTTGATCAATGCTTTCTTGATCTTGTTCATCTCATACTTTGCATTCTGTGGATCTAACCAGACATGGGGATCATTCTCACTGTTGTGTTCATGATCGTGTTCGTGTGCATCCTGATCTTTTAGTAACTTGATCCCTTTGGATGCTTCAACGCTTGTAAGTTCTTCCGTATCAAGGCTTTCCAAAACGTCATCTACCCATTGTTCCATGCCGGCTCCATTGTAAATGAAGATGTCTGATTTCTCCATCTCGATCAGATCCTTCGTTGATGGTTCCCAGTCATGAGGTTCTGTTCCTGCTGGTACTAAATTGATCACTTCTACTTTGTCTCCACCGATCTTCTTCGCAAAATCATACATGGTATAAAAACTTGTTGTGATCCTTATCTTGCCATTCGATTTCTTCTTGCTTGTATTGCCAGTACATCCTGCCATGCAAAAACTCATGGATATGATGCATACCAGGATCATCCAAATCTTTTTTCTCATTCTTCTCTTCTCCAATTTCTGAGGTTTCTCTCTGGTATTTATAGCAAATCTTTCTTGGTCGTGTCAAGCGTGATTCATGAATGATCGCTGAAAATAGACGTGCGAAATGCATTCTGTGACCATAATTCATTCCCATAGATAATCCTGTAACATCCAGTATACATCAGGGCTGCGAGCATTACGTCCACCACACTGTGTTGTTTTAAGAACATCGTCGACATGATAATTAATATCGTTAAGACAACACATGCTGTATCGGTACTTTTCTTATATTTTCTCTGATTCTTTAAAATCGCAACGCAGCATGCCAGAGAATTAAATACGTGGATACTTGGAAGTACATTCGTCGGAGTATCCGTGTGATAGATCATCTGTACCGCTTTGATAAAAATGCTGTCTCCAGTAAGAACAGGTCTTAGATCCTGTCCATTCGGAAATACTAATGAGATGATCAAAAACAGGGTCATGCCTGTTCCAAGTGTTATGATCAACTGATAATATTCTTTCCATTGATTCTTATTAAAAAACATAAAATAAAGGACTGTAACTGCTACAAATAAGAACCATAACAGATATGGTACGATGAAATATTCGCAGAATGGTATCTGATCATCGATCGTTGTATGTATGATGTAATGATGCACATCTCGATCTTCAATATAGGAAAATGTGATCATATAAACTACGAAAAATACTGCGATCATACCAATATGTCCATTTTTTATGATCTCATTTAATTTTGTTCTCAATTGTGACTCCTTTCTTCAAAATCATTGCCTGTTAGAAAGTGTATACATATAGTAGTACCACGATTTTGTAGAAATTTCAAATCTTTTATCGAAATAGTTGTGGCGGGATCTTCTTGACCAGCACTCCACTGAGTACTCCGATGATGATCCCTGCGATCGTTCCTGTGATCAGTAATACCGGTGCATAATAATAAATCTTCGTATTCTCCATTAAGAAAACAGCGACACTGAGCTGCCCGATATTATGCGCTACTCCACCTCCAACGCTGATTCCAATGGGTGAGAATCCTTCGATCTTCTTTAGAAGTCCCATGATGATCAGACTTAAGATCCCTCCTGCCAGACTGTAGACGATCGTCATTGGATTTCCAAACAAGAATCCTGCCAGTACAACACGGATCACTGAGATCTCAAGCGTTCTTGTCCATGTTGTAAAGAATAACAAAACCATGATCACTCCATTGGCAAGTCCTAATTTCACTCCGGGAATTCCAACTGGTACCGGGATCAATACTTCTATATAGGATACAACAAGTGCCAATGTTAAAAACATCGCATCTGTCGCTAATCTTTTTGTTGACATATATTTTATTTCTCCTGTTGTTTATTATATCATCTGATGTTTATTGTGTTACCCCGTCTAATTCCTGTTCTTTCCCATCTTCTGACCGGATCTCGATCACTACTTTATGTGGCAGACATACGATCGTTTCTCCTGATTTCTCGATTGCTTTATGGTCTGCACAGATCTGGTCTTTACAGTCTGCTTCTTTCATTATAACTTTTCCATCTTTGATCTGCATGACGTTCGTGCCATTTTTCTCTGGAATCTGATAGATCTGATCTTTCTCGATGGATGTTTTATATACTTCTTTTCCACCAACTGTCACGATCACTTCTTTTCCGTCTTTTTGCGTCATCTTGATCGCTGCAAAACTGATCAGCGAAATTGCCAGTACTGCTGCGATCAAGATCATATCTTTTTTCTTCATATATTATACCCTGATTCTTCCCAGTACTTCTCCGATTGGGTCTGTAATGCACAGATCTGCCTGTTTGTCTCTGCTCGTTGCATCACGATTCAGTACTGCAAGATATTTTCCTTTAAAATAATCGATCATTCCAGCGGCTGGATAGACAACCAGTGATGTTCCTCCAATGATCAGCATATCTGCCTTGGAAATGGCTCTGACTGCTCCGTTGATCGTCTGAGAGTCTAGGCCTTCTTCATATAATACAACATCTGGTTTGATGATTCCCCCACACTCGTCACAATATGGGACTTCTTTGGCATTCACAACATAGTTCACATCGAAGAACTTGCCGCATTTCTGGCAATAGTTTCTGTGAACACTGCCATGCAGTTCAAAGACATTTTTACTTCCTGCTGCCTGATGAAGCCCGTCGATATTCTGCGTAACGATCGCAGAAAGTTTTCCCGCCTGCTCCATTTCTGCCAGTTTTAAATGTGCTTTATTCGGTTTTGCATCCAAGAAGATCATCTTATTCTTATAAAAATCATAAAATTCTTCCGTATGCTGTGTATAGAATGTATGGCTTACCATAACCTCGGGCGGATATTTATAAGTCTGATGATATAAACCATCCGTACTTCGAAAGTCTGGAATATGACTCTCTGTTGAAACACCTGCTCCACCAAAGAATACGATATGATTACTTTCATCGATCATCTGTTGTAATTTTTCAATCTTTTCGTTATCCATGACTTTTTCCTCCTTGAAATCTAATTGATCAAAAATCATCTGCAAAGTTAGTTGCTTATAACTTATTTTCATATACTTTATCTTTTATTGTACAAGAAAAAAAGGCCTCTTGTAAAGAAGCCTTTTCATTTTTTTAATTATTGCTTTGTTCTTGAATCTTACCGATCTGGTGTAAAGTCTCAAAAACCGCTGCCATATCGTCTTTGATCAGTTTTCTTTGTTGCTCATAAATGTTGCGATAGCATTCTGTTCTTTTTGGATCAGGTTCATAAATTTTCTTGATCTTTCTTGTTTTTTCAAATGCCTGACTTGGATCTTCCAGATCTCCTACCGCATATGCTGCGATCACTGCATCTGTAAGAACTGCTCCTTGTGCATTTTCCAATGTAGCACTCTTGCATCCTAACATGTCTGCTTTGATCTGATTCCAGACTTCTGAATTACTTCCACCTTCTGTGATCGTCATAAATTCAAGTGGCACGCCTGCTTTTTTATAAATATCTGTTACACTCATATAATCGTAACCGATCGCTTCTAAAACTGCACGCCACTGTACTCCCTGATCTGTGTCCATCGTCATATTCAGGAAACAGGCACTTGCATTGGATGTTTCTCCAAATCCTCCTGTTAAATATGGAAGGAACAGAACTCCTTTGGATCCACATGGAACATTTTGTGCTTTCTCATTTAATTCATCAAAATATGCTCCATTTCCTGCTTCGTTGCATACATTGTCTCGATACCAACGAAGTGCTAATCCACCGGTTCTTATAAATCCCCAATAAAAATATGTATTTTCTAAAGTTCCGCTATTGAAGATCAGTTCATTTTCTGGTTTGCTTAATTCTTCATTGATCCCATCGGTTGCGATACAAAACATTGCACATGTTCCTGCTACATCGGCTGCCTGATCTGGTTTGATCACTCCGCATCCGATCATAGACTGCATCGTATCTCCAGCTCCCGCACAAATTGGGATTCCTGGTTTTAATCCAGTTTCTTTTGCAAATGTCTCTGATAACGTTCCAATGATATCCCATGGTTTTTGAATCTTTGGCATCATTTCCATTGGGATTCCAAGAATCTCTAATTGTTCTTTGGACCATTTTTTCTCTGTTACACGGTATCCTAGTCCCCATCCAGACATTGTTCCCCAGTCGATAAATGCATCTTCTGCGGACAATCCTGCAAGATTGGCCAGGATATATGGTGCATTGTGCATGAATTTTCTGCCTTTTTCTTTAAATCCTTCACAATTTTTCATCATCCAACGTGCAAACATCGCTGGAAACATACAGTTTGGCTGAGGATTTCCAGTCTCTTTTGCCCAGATCTCATAATGATGGGATGCTAGTTCCTCAACATCTTCTTTTGTTCTGGAATCCAGATAATTGATATATGGTGTGATCGCATGACAGTCCTTATCAACACCAACAATCCCGCAGATGATCCCATCTCCAAAAATAGAGCGGATGTTATCTGGGTCCAGATTCTTTTCTTTCATCTTTGTAACACAGTTTCTGATTCCCGTAACCGTTGCATGAAGGTACTGGTCTGCATCCATTTCCACCCATCCTGGATGTGGATAATTTAAGATTGTTGCATTGGTATCCTGCACGATCAGGTTCATATCAATATCATAAACTGCTGTTTTTACACTTTGTGTTCCTGCGTCAAATCCTAAATAATATTGTTCCATACTGACTTCCTGCTTTAATTTCTGATTCTTTCTATGCTTCTACTTCTTTTTATGCTTCTACTTCTTTGATCAGCTGTACCATTTCGATTGCAGATAATGCACAGTCATATCCTTTGTTTCCTGCTTTTGTTCCAGCACGTTCAATTGCCTGCTCGATATTTTCTGTTGTAACAACTCCGAATAAAACTGGAATTCCTGTATTTAATGATACCTGTGCGATTCCTTTGGATACTTCATTACATACATAATCATAGTGGCTTGTTGCTCCACGGATCACTGTTCCAAGACAGATCACTGCATCGTATTTTTTGCTTTTTGCCATCTTGTCTGCGATCAGTGGAATCTCAAAAGCTCCTGGTACCCATGCGATATCGATATCTTCTTCTTTCACATCATGTCTTTTCAGTCCGTCTAAAGCTCCGGATACTAATTTGGATACGATAAATTCATTAAATCTGGCTGCTACGATTCCTACTTTTAATCCACTTGCTACTAATTTACCTTCTAATACTCTCATTTTAATTTCTCCTTTTTCTTCGTTAATCTTAAGGTCCCAGGGGCCTTAATTTTTTTAATTTTTCTGTTAATTTAAACTTCGTATGTTGTCATGTGTCCCATTTTCTTTTGCTTTGTCTGCATATAATATTTATCAAATGGATTGATCGGCATCTGGATCGGTACTCGTTCTACGATCTCGAGTCCATATTCATTTAATCCGTCAATTTTAGTTGGATTGTTTGTCATCAGTCGCAGTTTTTTGATTCCTAAATTCTGTAAGATCATGGCTCCTGCACTGTAATCTCGTTCATCATCTTTAAATCCAAGAGCTAAGTTGGCCTCGACTGTATCCATTCCCTGTTCCTGTAATACATAGGCTTTCAATTTATTGATCAATCCGATTCCTCGTCCTTCTTGACGCATATATAAGAAAACCCCTCGTCCTTCTTTCTCGATCTGGCGCATTGCACGGCTTCGTTGTTCTCCACAATCACAGCGTAGAGATCCAAAAGTATCCCCAGTCAGGCACTCAGAATGCACACGGCATAAAACTGGTTCTCCGTCTGCGATATCTCCTTTGACCAGTGCTACATGATGTTCCCCACTTCTCTGATCTACATACCCATGTGCCTCAAATGTTCCATATTTTGTTGGAAGCTGTGCGATTACTTCGCATACTACATCGCTCATCTTGTCTTTTCCCTCCTCGTTTTTTATTAAAATCCAGCATTTCTTAACATTTCCATTGTTAAAGTGCTGCTTGTATGTTTGTCGTTTGTTTCCTGCTGATCAAAATGCAGCAGTTTATCTATATATTTCCCAACCATGTCATTCTCCAGATTGATCTTATCTCCTGGTTTTTTATATCCAAAATTGGTATTTTTTATGGTATGCGGGATCATGGATACGGAAATGGTATCATCGCTTAACTTGGCGATCGTCAGGCTGATCCCATCGAGTGCGATCGATCCTTTTTCAATACAGTATTTCATGATATTTACTGGGGCTTTGATCGTAAACCATACAGCATTATCATCTTGTTTTACACTAACAAGTTCCCCTGTATCGTCCACATGGCCTGCTACCATATGACCTCCGAACCTTCCATTGGCTGCCATCGCTCGCTCTAGATTAACGACAGATCCCTTTTTTAAACTTCCCAGACTGCTTCGGTTGAATGTCTCATTCATCACGTCTGCCTGAAATGTATTGCCGCTGATGTGAGTCGCTGTCAGGCAGACCCCATTAACTGCTACACTGTCTCCCAATTTAAGATCTTCAAAAATAACATTTGCTTTGATTGTAAGGACTGCTGCTTTGCTTCCTCGCTTCAGGGATATGACTGTTCCTAATTCTTCTACGATTCCGGTAAACATGATCTCACCTTCCCTTCCAGTAATATGTCATTTCCAAGTGGTGTTGCCTTTAATTCATCAAATACCAAAGCTTCCTGGATCTTTTCGATTCCTTTGCCTTCTACAGGTGTTTTCGCATCTTTTCCTCCAAACAATTTTGGAGCAATATAGGCGTAAACTTTGTGAACACAGTCGTTTTTGATCAAGGATTCATTCAGGATTCCGCCACCCTCAACTAAAACACTGTCGATTTCCATATTTCTTAACTGTTTTAGAACTTCTTTGACATTGACCTTTCCGTCTTGTTCTGACGTTTTTAAGATTTTACATCCTTTTTGTTCTAATTTTGCTATTTTTTCTTGATCTTCACTTATGGTAGCAATGATCGTTGGAATTTCTCTGGCTGTTTTTACGATATTTGATCCTTCCGAAATCCTTAAGTTTGAATCACATATCACACGGATTGGATCATTTCCATGTTCGATCCGTGCATTTAACATAGGATCATCTGCTAAAACCGTACCAATCCCTGCCATGATCGCTGCATACTGGTGTCGTAATGTATGTACGTGTCTTCTGGCTTCTTCTCCTGTGATCCATTTGGATTCACCGGTTGCCGTTGCGATCTTTCCATCCAATGTCATTGCGTATTTTAACGCTGTATATGGAATATCATTTTGAATATAGTGAAAAAATATATCGTTTAACTGTCTGCATTCTTCTTCAAGGATTCCTGTTTCTGTTTCTATACCATGATCATTCAGGATCTTGATCCCGCCTCCTGCCACTTTCGGATTAGGATCTAAATTCCCGACATATACTTTCTTGATCCCTGCTTCGATCAACGCTTCCGTACATGGTGGTGTTTTTCCATAATGGCAGCATGGCTCCAATGTTACATAAATCTCAGCTCCCTCAGGATCTTCTATGCAGTTTTTTAAGGCATTTCTCTCTGCATGTAATCCGCCGATCTTCTCATGATATCCTTCTCCAATAACCTTTTGATCTTTTACGATCACCGCTCCGACTAAGGGATTTGGATTGGTATATCCACAGCCTTTCTTGGCAAGTTCGATCGCACGCCGCATATATTCTTCTTTCAAATATTTTTCTCCCTTCCCTTCAGGTTCTTTGATTTTGGGAGGTTGGATTTTGATTGGTATTGAAATCGGAAATATAAAAAGGAGTTCCTGATCTTTGTTCTAATTCTTCAGGAACTCCTTTTTGATATCTTGATATTTCTTTGAATTGAAATAAAAAAATCCTGGAATTATAAAAATCCCAGGACATGATGATCAATATCACTTCTTAAATCTTCTTCCATCCAGACTGTACTGTCGGCCTTGGAATCTCACCAAGTCATGCCATATAAGGCTCGCGGGCTATAACCGCCGGTAGGGACTTGCACCCTGCCCTGAAGACGTTATGTAATTTACATATAGAATAGCACTCACTAACTGTTATGTCAAGTGAATTTCTATCACTTCAGCATAACGTTTTTTACATTCTCTTTCGCATAAATACCACAAGTAAAGCAAAAATCACGACTGCGGCTGCTCCGATCGCAATCCCTGTTGTGTGTTTTTTCTTTGTTTCTTTCTGCTCTTTTTTCTTTTTTTCTTCTTTTTGTTGTTTCTGTTCTTTTGTTTCTGTTGTCACTTTTGTCGTTGTTGTTTCTGTTGTTCCTTGTGTTGTTGTTTCTGTTGCAGATGTTGTACTATTGTTTGTCTGTTCTGTAGATGAATTTTCTTGTTTTGTTGTACTAGATTTATTGGTATTTTCAGATTGTTTATCTTTTTTTGTTTCTGTCTTCACAGTTGAATTTTTCTTTTCTTCTATGTCATTTTTCTGGTTCTTTCCCATATATGCATCTGCTTCTGGAACATCAATCTTTCCATCCATATAATCCTGATATGCCTGTTCTGCCCCTGCTCTTGTTGGTGGATAACCATGCGAAGACAGCCATGATTTCGCCTGCTTCTTTTCTTCATCTGTATATGCATAAGTCGCCACCGGACGGCTTGTGATCATTACTGCCCCCAGAATCAGCATTAAAACTAATAATAACCTTTTCATTTGATACTCCCTCTTTCATTTTGAAACTGTTTGATTAATCTTGTATATTATAGCATAATTTAGTAAGAATTCTATAGATTATTCGTTTTTATACAATCCTGATTTGAAGTTGTAGTCTATCATGTATGTGACAAAAATAAAAGAAAAACAAATATTTAAAAGAATCAAGGTGGCAAACATGAGCACTTTTTGAGTGCGTTTTTTACAAATTCGCAGTGCCTGTGGTTGGATGTCTGACCGTTGCTGCGAGCAT
>JAXJNA010000072.1:0-82854 GCA_036312945.1 Anaerostipes hadrus | reverse complement strand
GAGCTTCAAAGACTTTGGTCTTAGACAAAACTCCAGAGCGAGTTTTCGTAGGAAATTGGGCGAATCAGCGATTTGTTCAAAATATGAGCAAAATTCCACCGCATCGCTTTCGGTTGCTTATTTATTTTTTATCATATACTCGAAATCTACAGTTGGCCAACTACAAAAATTACAATTTAAGATCCCCCACAATCTGCTCAACTGTTAAATGGTTCTTCTTAAGAAGTTCTTCAATGTCATATCGATCTAATAATTCTTTTTTTACTCCATAATTAAATACCTTCATATCAGAATCCCCATAGAATCTTGCAATCTTCTCTCCGAATCCTCCTTCTAAAAATCCATCTTCTAATGTAATAACTACATCATGATCTTTCTTTAGATCTTCTAATAATGCTTCATCAATTCCAGTAATATAATATGGATTTATCACGGTTGCTTTTGTCCCTGTCTTTTCTTCTACTGCTTTTGCAACTTCACATCCCATATTATAGAATGTTCCAAGTCCAATGACTGCAACTTTGCTTCCTTTTTCTGTGACTTCGTATTTGTTTAACTGGCTGAAATCTTTTGTTATTTTTTTACCGTCAGAGATCATTTCTCCACCTGGAAGTTTGATCGCTACTGGATACTGATCCTGATCGATACTCCAGTCTAACATTGCTATATATTCTTCTCTGGTTGTTGGTGCCAGGTATACCAGATTAGGAATGTTGCTCATCATTGGGATATCCTGTAATCCAAGATGTGTTACATCATTCATTCCGTATACAGATCCCCAAAATGTAACGATCGTTGCTGCATTGCTATCGATGCACAGATCCTGTGTGATCTGGTCGTATGTTCTCTGTACAAATGTTGAATATACTCCATAAACTGGTTTTCCACCACCTGCTGCGATTCCTGCCGCCATTGCCATTGCTGTTTCTTCCGCGATTCCAACATCGATAAACTGTTTTCCAGCTTCCTTACGTTTATCTTCTGTAAATCCCATAACTGTTGGTGTTGCAGAAGTGATCGCCACAACCTTCTTGTCTTCTTTCATTTTCTTTAACAGATATTGTGCTGTTACACTTGAGAAATCCTCACCATCAAAGGAATCTAAAGGTTTTCCTGTTTCCACATCAAATGGGGCACAGTAATGCCACTCTTCTTTATGTTCCTCAGCTAATTTATATCCTTTTCCTTTTTGCGTATTAATATGAACAACAATTGCTTTTTTTGTATCCTTAACACGTTTAAATGCTTCGATCAAGTCAGCGACTTTATTTCCTTCTTTGACATAAATGTAATCTAATCCCATTGCCTTAAACAGATTGCATTCCGCCTCTCCATTTGTATCACGAAGTTCTTTTAAGTTGTCATATAATCCACCGTGATTTTCTGCGATCGACATATCGTTATCATTCACTACGATGATCAGATTTCCACCTAATTCTGCGGCATAATCAAGACCTTCTAACGCTTCCCCTCCACTTAAAGATCCATCTCCGATCACTGCGATCACATTTCCATTTTCTTCTTTTAAGTCTCTTGCTTTGGCAAGTCCAAGTGCAAGACTTATGGAAGTTGATGTATGCCCAATTGTGAAATGATCATGCTCACTTTCTCCTGGATTACTGTATCCTGATACATCATCATAATGTTCTTCATATAAGAATGCATCCTTACGTCCAGTCAACATTTTGTGCGGATAAGACTGATGAGAAACATCATATACGATCTTGTCTTTTGGTGACTCAAATACATAATGCATGGCGATCGTTGCTTCTACCATACCAAAATTCGGTCCAAAATGACCTCCATGTTTACTTAATTTTTTTAATAATGCATCACGGATTTCTTCTGCAAGTACATTTAACTGATCCTCGGATAATTTCTTGACATCTTCTGGACCATTGATATTTTCAATATACATCTGTTTTTCTCCTTGTTTGATTTCTTGTAAATACACTAGCAATAGTGTATGATATTTATATCATACAACCTAAAGTTAACTTTAGGTCAAGAATATTTTTGAAAGAAGGTTTTTCTATGTACACGATTGGTCAAGTCTCTACAATGTTTGATCTTCCTGTTTCTACCTTAAGGTATTATGACAAGGAAGGTTTTTTTCCGAATCTGGAACGTAAAGGAAACATCCGTTATTTTAGTGATAATGAATTGGAAGCGCTTCGTATTATTGAATGTCTGAAGAAATCTGGTCTTGAGATCAAAGATATAAAGCAATTTTTTATCTGGGTATCTGAAGGCAGCTCAAGCTATGAAAAAAGGAAAGAATTATTTGAAGCCAGAAAATCGGCTGTTGAAACTGAAATCCAAGAACTTCAAAAAACTCTCTCCCTCTTAAAATTCAAATGCTGGTATTACGAAACAGCAACGAAAGATGGTAATGAAGATGCTATAAATGCCATGTTGCCTGATAAACTTCCTAAAAACATACAAAAACTATATAACGAAGGTCATGAATAATTTTTTGTTGCCATAAAACTATTCGAAATAGCAATTTAATGTTAAAATAAAGACAAGGAAATGTTAAAAATGAGAGGTGATATTTTGAAAAAGAAACTTATGGTACTTTGTGCTGTCGCAATTATGATCAGCACATGCTTGACTGGGTGTAAGATGAGTTCTGGAAAAATCCGCTTCGGTTCTGCTGGAATCGGTGGTACTTACCAGATTTTTGGTGATACTTTCGCCAACCTTATCTCATCTAAGAGTAAGAAATATAACATTGAAGTAAAAACAACTGCAGGTTCCGCTGCAAATCTTCGTCTGTTATCTAAAGATTACATTCAGATGGCTGTTGCCCAAATGGATTTGATCAATGATGCTTATAACCGCACTGGTATTTTTGAAAATGATAAGAAATATCAGGGATATCGTGCTGTTGCTTCCCTTTATACAGAAGCTTGTCAGATTGTGATTCCTGCGGATTCAGACATTCAGTCTGTGGATGATCTAGAAGGGAAAAAGGTCTGCATTGGTGAAGAAGAATCTGGAACAGAACAGAATGCTTTGCAGATTTTAAATGCTTATGGATTAAATGAAAAACTTGTTGATACTGTAAATCTGAATTATACAGATGCTGCCAAGAAATTAAAATCTGGTGATATTGATGCATTTTTCTGTACCGCAGGTGTTCAGACGACTGTGATCAATGAGTTGTCAAAACAGTGTAAGATTCGTCTGGTCAGTCTTGATCAAAAAGGTATTTCTCGCCTGAAGAAATCTTATAAATTTTACACAGAATATACAATGCCTGCAGGTACATATGTAAATCAGACGAAAGAAGTTAAAACTGTTGGTGTCAAAGCTGTTCTTCTTGCAAGTGATAAACTTTCCGAAGATGCGGTCAAGGACATTACACAGATTCTATTTAAGAATCAACAGCAGATTCAGTATGCACTGCCTGTAGATATTTCTTTTGATGAGAAAACTGCAGTTGAAGGTATCACGATTCCATTCCATGACGGTGCTGCTGCCTATTATAAACAACATGGAATCACAGTAAATACAGAGAAAGGAAGCAATTAACCGCTGCGGTGTAAACAAATGACAATACAACTTGATATGTATCAGACGATCGCGGTTGCCGTAGTCGTTTTGATGTTAGGAAACTTTTTAAAACACAGGATTGCAATCTTGGAACGATTTTGCATTCCTGCACCTGTGATCGGCGGTGTGATCTTTGCAATCTTTACCTGTATATGTTATGTAACTGGAATTGCCGAATTTTCCTTTGATGATATTTTAAAAGAAGTCTGTATGGTATTCTTCTTTACATCTGTTGGATTTCAGGCAAACTTAAAAGTCTTAAAAAGTGGTGGAAAATCTTTGATCATTTTCCTGATCCTTGTGATCGTGCTGATCATATGCCAGAACTTCCTTGCAGTCGGTCTGTCCAAAGCATTACAGATCAGTCCTTTGGTTGGACTCTGTACAGGTTCTATCCCTATGATCGGTGGTCATGGTACCGCTGGTGCATTTGGACCTGTTCTTGAAGACTTTGGTGTGAAAGGTGCCAGCACTTTATGTACAGCTGCTGCTACATTTGGATTGATCGCTGGAAGTATCATGGGCGGTCCCGTTGGAAAACGTCTGATCGAGAAGAAAGATCTTTTAAAGACTGCAATTCCTGAAGATGACAGCCTGTTAGTAGAAGAAGAAAAAAAACACGAACGTCACACAAGTATGTATCCAGCCGCTGTATTTCAGCTGATCATTGCTATGGGAATCGGAACGATCATCTCCAAGTTACTTTCCATGACAGGTATGACATTCCCAATCTATATCGGTGCCATGATCGCTGCTGCATTTATGCGTAACATCGGCGAATATTCTGGTGGATTTACAATTTATATGGGTGAGATCAATGATATTGGTGGTATCAGCTTATCTTTATTCTTAGGAATCGCCATGATCACTTTAAAACTATGGCAGCTTGCAGACCTTGCACTTCCACTGATCACATTACTTGCAGGACAAACTATTTTGATGTTCTTATTTACTTATTTTGTAATATTTAATATCATGGGAAGAGACTATGACGCCGCAGTATTATCTTCTGGAGTATGTGGTTTTGGAATGGGAGCCACACCAAACGCTATGGCGAATATGCAGGCGATCTGTGAACGTTATGTCCCATCCGTCAAAGCTTACCTTCTGGTACCTTTGATCGGTAGTTTATTTGCAGACTTCTTAAATAGCCTGGTGATCACGTTCTTTATCAATTTTCTATAATCTAAAGGGAGACGATGAAAAATGTTTGGAAAAAGGAAAAATAGACGCGAAGCGATCAGAAGTAAGCTCCGTGAAAAATCAGAATATAAAATGAAAAGCGAAAATGTTGCAATACCCGAGATCCATACAAAAGATTTTGATGAGATTGAGGAACATATTGATGAAATAGAACAGGAAAAAGAAGAAAAACATTCTATTCTCTATGACAATGTAGCAATTCCTGAAGTTCATGTTCCTAAAAAGAAAAAATAGAATTCTGATATGCAGGATTCCAACAAAAATGGCAGTACACTCTTCCAATTCTGGTTGATGTACTGCCTTTTTGTTATTATGCTTCCGCTCTCATTTTTGCATATAATTGTTTTCTCACAAAGTAATAACAGATCACCTGTAATACGATCGTTATGATCCAGGATGCCGGATATGATATAAATAAAATATCCAAAGATCTATGATTCGGGAAGATCCAGAAAATCCATACGATTCTTGTTCCTACTGTCCCAATGATTGAAAGGATCATCGGCACGCCAGAACGCCCCATTCCACGAAGTGCTCCAGGAAATAGATCCATAAATCCACAAAGAAAATACGTAACCGTTGTATATAACAAGATTTCCATTCCACATTGAATTACTTTTGAATTGCTTGTATAGATCGTCAAAAGTTTAGGGCCAAAGAAATAAGCACTGTTTCCCAAGATCATCATTGCGACAAATGATAAGATCAAACAGTCAATCAAGACACGATCCATTCGTTTCCATTTTCCAACACCATAGTTCTGACTGGTAAAACTCATACAAGCCTGTGTCACTGCATTTACCGTAACATACAAAAATCCAAAAATATTATTTGCTGCCGTATATCCTGCCATTGCGATCGATCCAAAAGAATTCACTGATGACTGCAATAATACATTAGAGAAATTAATAACAGTGCTTTGAATTCCTGCTGGAATTCCCACCTGAAAAATCTGTTTTAAATATTCCTTTTGGATCTTTAATTTTGAAAAACGCAGTTGATAACTTGTCTCTGATCGATACAGACATCGAAGCACGAGTATACTTGAGATCAGCTGTGAAATTACCGTTCCAATTGCAACTCCCGCAACGCCAAGATGAAAAATAATAACCAGACACATGTTAAGACCTGCATTTGCAATTCCAGCAACGATCAAATAAAACAGAGGACGTTTTGTATCTCCGACCGCTCTTAAAATGGATGCTCCATAATTATAAAGCATAAAAAACGGCATTCCCATAAAATAAATTCTCATGTAAAGAGTGGAAAGATTGATCACATCATCTGGTGTGTCCATTAATTCTAATACAGGTTTTGCAAAGAACAATCCTACAAAGACCATAATAATTCCGCTGATCAGAGCCAGTGTGATTGCCGTATGAACGGTTTCGGACATTTCTTTATCTTTGCCCGCCGCATAAAATCTTGCAGATAAAACATTCGCTCCAAGGGATATTCCAATAAATAAATTGGTAAACATATTGATCAGGGCAGTAGTTGAGCCAACCGCTGCAAGCGACTGGCTCCCACTAAATCTCCCGATAACTATAATATCCACTGCATTGAACATCAACTGCAAAATTCCAGATAACATCAATGGTAACGAAAATGAGATCAGTTTGTCCATGATCGTTCCATTGCACATATCAATTTCATATTTATTACGTTTTATTGTTGAACTCATTGCCTTACTCGAACACCTTTTTTATACTGTCATAATGCAGGAAAATTCCTTCCTGTGCAAATGCTTTGATCTCATCTGTTGAAGCAAACATATAACCGTCAATCTCTGCTTCCTGAAAGTTTACATCACTGTCATGGACATCTAATGTAAAGCGATAAACATCTACAAAATAGTTATCTCCTTCTCCCGGATTCTCTCTCTTGTATGTAAACATATATCCACCTTCAGCATCTTTAACATCCAGTCCTGTTTCTTCTTTCACTTCACGGAGAACAGCATCATAAGACGCTTCCCCTGCCTGTGCAGCACCACCAGACACTTCCCACCATCCTGGTGCCCATGCCTTTGTCATAACTCTCTTTGTGATCAAAAATTTGCCGTCTGATCTTCTGATGACTCCAAGAACTGTCAGATGATATTCATCATCCTTTAACGTCCAGTCATTTCTCTTCATTGTACGGCCTGTCAGTTGTTTATTCTTATCGTAAATGTCCCATCTTTCTTCCATTTTTGCATTTCTCCTTGGGTGTGTTTCTTTATTCATCTTAACATTTTACGAAATTTATTGCAAATTGTGATTTGTAGTTTGAAGACAGAAATTATTGGTGGAATATTATAAAAAGAGATCATGTGCCTGCAACCCACTCGCGTTCGGACTCCCACGTAGCTGTACTAAGCTCCTGAATGGTCATTCGACCATCCACTCGCTAAGTGCAGACGTGTCCGTACGGTTGCCGACACATGATCTCTTTTTATAATATTCAAATAATTTACGTGATTCAAACCACTATACAGTGTGTATGTTGTATGGTATTGATTGATAATTTTTGTATTTATTAACAGACGGTAAAAGGGCTTCTACAGCACCAATTTATCGAGATGTTTATAAAGCAAGCATAATAACATTACCTTCTGTCTGAAAATTCCCTATTTTACAACCAATGCTGTCCTCCATACACACCCACTTAAATTTTCAATCTTGTGGATTGTCCACTCTATAGACTTCAGGTATATGATAAAAAATAAATAAACGATTGGAAGAGCAGCATTAGAATTTTGCCACGTTTTTTGCGGATTCGCAGCCGGCTTGGTGCGTTGTTTGAGCCTCAAAGAGTTCTGTTTTGAATACCTTTGAAGGCGAGTTACGCAAGGAAAGCCGGCGGATCAGCGATCTGCAAAAAACGTGAGCAAAATTCTCTAGCTGCTCTTCCAATCGTTTATTTATTTTTTATCATATACTCGAAATCTACAGTTGGCCAACACACAAATTAAAATTTTTCTTGTGCATAAATAGATATATTTCCATTCACCCCATAAGCAATCACACAGACAATAACAAACAACACCATATCAGCTCCCCCAAACACTTCCAATCCGATCATGATCGGTGCGATCAGTGTATTTGTTGCGCTTCCAAAGACTGCTGCGTATCCTAGTGCTGCACATAACATTGGCGGTAATCCAAGCAGGCCTCCAAGGATCACTCCAAGAGATGTTCCTATCGAAAACAGTGGTGTAACTTCTCCACCCTGAAATCCAATTGCCAGTGTAAAGATCGTAAATAATAACTTTAGTATCCAGTCATAGCTATAGATTGTCTGCCCTGTGAATCCTGCCGAGATTATATTCGTTCCAAGTCCACTATATCTTGATCCGTGAATAATAAACAATAACGCTGTTAATGGAATTGCCATAGTTCCGATTCTTAAATACTGATTTATGATCTTTTCTCCCATGAATGCTTTTAACTTACTTAATAAAAAAGAAAACAATCTTCCAGTCAGTCCAAATAAAATTCCAAGTATGATTACTGATATGATTGTTTTCGTACCAGTTAAATTTATGGTATTTTTGATTGCCACTGAAAATTTTTCTAACCCTAGGCTATGAGATGTAAATGCTGCTATATATGCAGACGCCAATGCTGGCAGTAGTGCTTCATAATCCATTTTCCCGATCACGATTACCTCGATCGCAAAGAATGTTGCACTTAATGGTGTCTGAAATAATCCTCCGAATCCTGCTGCCATACCGATGACTAACATTATTCTTCCATTCTCTGGGAAGTTAAATTTTCTTCCGAGTGCATGAGATAGGGTTGCTCCGATCTGAACTGCAACTCCTTCTCTACCAGCACTTCCTCCGAATAGATGCGTTAACCATGTTCCGATCATTACTAACGGAATTAGTAGTAATGGGATGGAATCTGTTTTTTGCTGGCCAACTTCGAAGACGAGTTTCATTCCTTTTAGACTTAGTTTACTGAATACGTAATACATTGCTGTGATCACGAGTCCAGCAATTGGAAGAAATGGCAGTAAGTATTGATAATGTATGGTTCTGAAATCTGAAATTGCGATCAGTACTCTTCCAAACAAGGCGTCGATCGCACCTACAATGATTCCTACAATGACTGCCATGATGAAATATTTTAGCAATTGTATCATATAGTCTTTCTTTTGCATTTTCCTAAAATCCTTTCTTTTTTATATAATCCAAACATCAAAAAAGCTGATAACCCCTGTGTTCATTACACAGAAGTCATCAGCTTAATAAGCGGTTTCGAATCTCTTCGAGGGAGAACTTCATTCCCTTTTCTTTTGTTAAGATAGCATATTTTTTATTTTGTGTCAATTTTGTAATTTATTCTAATATTTCTTTTACTTCTGATTCTTCAATATTGCATTTTTCTGCTTCATCCGCTTAATCACTTTAAGCCGTGTAAATTCCTCTCTTTCCTTCTCTTCCAGCTCATTCGAAATCTTATAAACCAATCCAGTATAAGTTGGAATCGTAATATTTTTAAGAGCATTTGCCCTCTTCTGTGTCTTCTTAATACTAGTCGCCAACCGATAAGCTGCATTTTCCACCATAGAAAGCTTGATCGTCAGATTCTTCACCTGCCGAAACGCTTCTCTTGCAATATCAATTGACTCAAATGTCCCATCCATCGCATACGTCAGCTGATTCTCATGTGCATCATATTTCACATGTGGAATCTCTGTTCCCATGATACTTCTTGTCTGAATCTGTATCGAATCCTCGATTGGAACCGTATAAGCAAGTTCTTCTACCTTACTGATCCCATGTTGGATATTCGCCCTCTGAAGGCATGCATACGCTCTTGTAAATGTTGTATCAATCTCTTCCTGTATATCTTTCGCCTCATCGATCAGATCCATCAGCTCACGAATCAGAATATTTCTTTTTTTATCCATCAGATCGTAACCCTGTTTTGCCAATGCAAGAGAGTTCTTGGCTGCGATCAGATTTCCTTTGGTCGGGAATTCTCGTGGGTCCATAGTCTCACCACCTTTAGCTGTCCTGCTCTTTTGGCAGGTATTTATCGATGATCTTCGTGTCGATTCGATCCAATTCTTCTCTTGGCAGGATCTTTAATAATTCCCATCCAAGATCCAATGTTTCGATCATGGAACGATTTTCTTCCGGCCCCTGACCGATATATCGTTCCTCAAATGCCTTTCCGAATTCCAGATATTTTTTATCAATTGGAGATAACTCATCTTCTCCGATAACAGATGCTAAGTTTCTTGCTTCTCCCACTTTTGCATAAGCGGAAAATAACTGGTTTGCAAGATCCTGATGATCTTCTCTTGTATATCCTTCTCCAATTCCATCTTTCATCAGACGAGAAAGTGATGGCAAGACACTAATCGGTGGGTAAATGGACTGTCCGTTTAAGTTACGATCCAGTACGATCTGCCCTTCTGTGATATAACCAGTTAAATCAGGAATCGGATGGGTGATATCATCATTTGGCATTGTAAGAATCGGTAACTGTGTGACCGAACCTTCTGCCCCTTCGATGATTCCTGCACGTTCGTAAAGTGTCGCTAGTTCACTATATAAATATCCTGGATATCCTTTTCTGGATGGAATCTCTCCTTTGGATGAAGATACCTCACGCATCGCTTCCGCAAACGATGTCATATCTGTCAGAATAACTAAGATATGCATGTTGCAGTCAAATGCAAGATATTCTGCTGCAGTTAAGGCTACTTTTGGTGTGATCAATCGTTCTACAACTGGGTCATTTGCAAGATTTAAGAACATACATACATGATCTGCAACACCACTTTCCTCAAATGTTTTCTGGAAGAAATCTGCAACATCATGTTTGACTCCCATGGCTCCAAAAACTACCGCAAATGGCTCATCTGAACCATCACCAAGTGATGCCTGTTTTACGATCTGAGCTGCTAACTGATCGTGTGGAAGTCCGTTCCCTGAGAAGATGGGAAGTTTCTGTCCACGGATCAGTGTTGTTAATCCGTCGATTGCTGAAATACCTGTACGGATATAGTTTCTTGGATATTTTCTTCGAACTGGATTCAATGGAAGTCCATTGACATCTCGCCTCACATCTGTGATCAGTGGTCCTAATCCATCGATTGGTTTCCCGATTCCGTTAAACGTTCTTCCTAGCATATCTGGTGCAAGAGAGACTTCCATCGGATGTCCGGTTAATTTTGTTCTTGTATTATCAAGGGACATATTTTCCGTTCCCTCAAATACCTGAATAACCGCTTTATCTTCGTATAATTCAATGATCCTTCCGATCTTTTTTGTTTTTCCATCAACCGTAAATTCAACGATCTCATCAAAAAATGCATCCTGTACTCCTTCCAGAATAACAAGCGGACCATTGATGCTGCTTAGTCCTAAATATTCAATTCCCATAAAATGACCGCCTCCTTATGCATTCTTTTCCAGTACTGCCTCATAGAAATCATCAATCTGTTTATGGTAGAGATCCAGTAATTGCAGATTATCATTCGGAACATCGTATTTGATCGCAATGACTTTCTCAAAGATTCCTTCTGCTTTTAGCACGCTCATTGGCATTCCTCTCGCTACAAGTTCCCTGCTCTTTTGATACAAATATAAAATAACTTCCATCATTTTAAACTGCTTCTCCATGGACACACAAGTGTCATCTTTATGGAAGGCATTTTGCTGCAGAAATCCTAATCGGATCACCCTTGCGATCTCTAACGTTAATTTCTGATCATCGGGAAGAACATCTCCACCGATCAGTTTTACGATTTCCATCAAACTGCTTTCCTGATTTAAGATTGCCATCAAGCGGTTTCGATAGTCCACAAAATTTGGGGATACATGATCTCTGTACCAGCCGCCGAGGTCTGTCAGATATTCACTGTAACTCGTTAACCAGTGAATCGCTGGGAAATGTCTTGCGTAAGCCAAGGATTTATCAAGTCCCCAGAAGCAGCGGACAAATCGTTTGGTATTCTGTGTAACTGGCTCTGAGAAATCTCCTCCCTGTGGAGATACTGCACCGATGATCGTTACAGAACCATCCGTTCCATTTAAGTTATGCATCATTCCAGCTCTCTCATAAAAAGCAGATAATCTGGAAGCTAAATATGCCGGAAATCCTTCTTCTGCTGGCATCTCTTCCAGACGACCGGATAATTCTCTTAACGCTTCTGCCCATCTTGAGGTAGAATCCGCCATGATCGCGACATCATATCCCATATCACGGTAATATTCTGCCAGCGTAAGCCCTGTATAAATAGATGCTTCACGCGCTGCCACCGGCATATTGGATGTATTGGCGATCAGTGTTGTTCGGTCCATCAATGGGTTTCCACTCTTCGGATCTACTAATTCTGAGAATTCTTCCAGTACCTGCGTCATCTCATTTCCACGTTCCCCGCATCCGATATAAATGATGATATCTGCATCGGACCATTTGGCAATCTGATGCTGTGTCATTGTCTTTCCAGTACCGAATCCACCTGGAATTGCCGCAGTTCCACCTTTGGCAATCGGAAACATCGTATCCAGTATTCTCTGTCCTGTTACCAGTGGCACACATGCTGGAATCCTGTCGTGAACAGGTCTTGGGACCCGGATTGGCCATCTCTGGATCATTGTTAACTGTTTTTCCGTTCCATCGTCCAATCTTAACGTGATCATATGATCCTTGATCGTATGTTCTCCATCAGATGCCACAAAGGTAACCGTTCCTGTAAGCTCTGGCGGTACCATGCATTTGTGTACGATGGCTCTTGTTTCCTGCACTTGGGCATAGATATCGCCACCATGAAGAACATCTCCTTCATTGACAACTAATTTTGTATCCCACAATTTCTCCATATCAAGCGAATCTACATTGATACCTCTTGTGATAAATGCACCTGCATTTTCTGCGATCCTCTCTAAGGGACGTTCAATTCCATCAAAAATGTTATCAAGGATTCCTGGAGCTAATGTGACGGATACCGCCTCCCCGCTTGCTTCCACGATCTCACCCGGTTTTAATCCTGATGTTTCTTCATATACCTGAATCGTCGTGCGGTCTTTATCCAGAGAAATGACTTCCCCAACTAATTTTTCTTTTCCGACATAAACCATTTCTGACATCTTAAATCCAGTATTTCCAGCCAGATAAATGACAGGTCCGTTGATTCCATAAATCGTTCCAGTCTTACTCACCTGTCACACCCCCTTTAAAGGTAAATTCTTCGTATTCTTTCTCCAAAGCACCTGAAAATGAATGATCGATCAAGATATTTCTTCCCGGAATAACCGAACGGATTCCTCCAAGAAAATCTTCTTCGCTGACTGTTACTGTCATCCCAGTTCGTTTTTCGAGGAAATCTTTTTTATCCTCATCCGAACTGTTAATATAGATCGTCAATGGATTTCCTTCTGCAAATCTTGCTGCCTTGGTAATATAAGATACCAGTAATTCTTTATATTCTTCGGTTTTCATATATTCTTCTGTCATTGCTTGGACTTCCTCAAACAATTTATTTTTTAATTCATTCTGAACTCTGCTTAACTGCCTTCGAAGTTTTAACTGTCCTTTGGATGTTACCGTATTTAACTGCTGCCTTGCCGATGCTGTTTCGGTCTTGATCCTCGTATCTGCCTGCATCACAGCTTCTTGTTTATGTGTCTTAAACACACCTTCCAATGCCTTCTGATGCTGATCTATGATTTCATTCCCTCTGGCTCTTGCTTCTTCCATGGCAGCTTCTCTGATATGTGAAATCTTTTCTTCTACTGTCAACGTTGTCACCTTCCTTCTACAGCCGGCTTATAATTTCAATCCGATCGCCTCATTGACATAAGACGTGATAAAATCTTTCTTCCGTCCAGTTCCGTGCCTGTCAGGAATCTCGATCAGGAGCGGCATTTTCCGCTCCAACTTGATCTCATCGATCAATTCTGGAAATTCTCTTCCAAATTTCTCTGTCAGAAGCACAATCCCGATCTCTGGATCACTCATAGCCTTCTCGATCGCTTCTTTTAGTTCATCCCTTTCATGAACTACGATCCCGTCAACCCCAGCTAACCGCATTCCTGTCAATGTATCTACATTATCACTGATCAAATACATTTTCATAACTATCACTTCCTGATCTATCCAAGTTTACCAATGATCATAAATGAAATGATCAATCCATACAGACACACACCTTCTGCCAAACCTACGAAGATCAGTGATTTACCTAAGGCGCTTGGGTCTTCACTGATCGCACCTAAGGCTGCACTTGCGGCACTCGCTACGGCAATACCACCACCAACACAAGAAAGTCCTGTTGATAATGCTGCTGCCAGATATCCAAGTCCTGTTGCCATTCCTGCATCTGAACCTGCTTGTGCTGCCTGTACCGGATCTGTGACAAACATCATCACTCCGGCGATCACAATGATCCCGAAGAAGAAAAAAGCGTTAAATGCAATACTTCGTTTATAACGTTTCTTTGTTCTCTCTCCATGAAGAAAATAACCAAATGGAATAAATATACTTAAGATTAATGCTGCGATGATCGCTAATTTGATTGCTAATGTCATAACCGATACCTCCTAATTTTCCTTGCCTGCATGATTGTCATACGGATGGAATTCTCTTCCTGATCCTGTATAGAAACGACTGAACATTTCATAATATTCCAGACGCAATACCTGAATTCCAACAACCAGACCTTCTAGTCCACATACAATAATATTTCCAAGAACAATGATGATCCAGTTTGGATTTCCTGCCCCATCTGTGATCCCTCCAAGCATAAGAACAACTTCCATCATAGCCGCATGACTGACTGCAAATGCTCCGATACGCACAAATGAGATCGTGTTGGAGAAGAAACTTAACATCGTCTCAAACAATTCAAAAAATCCCTGTACCAAAAACATTCCGACACCACCTTCTGCTTTTGGTTTCTTTCCTTCCACCAACTGTCCTAATGGTTCTTTTAGCAAGAACATGATCACTGGAATTCCAAGGAAAATGATCATCATGATATTTCCTGG
Organism: Anaerostipes hadrus; assembly: GCA_036312945.1. Classification (GTDB taxonomy): domain Bacteria; phylum Bacillota; class Clostridia; order Lachnospirales; family Lachnospiraceae; genus Anaerostipes; species Anaerostipes hadrus_C. The sequence goes on along the minus strand of JAXJNA010000072.1, from coordinate 68,099 downwards.
TGTTTTGTGACCTGTCATATAAAGCACGATTGTTAAGACAAGAAATCCATAAAATACAAGTCCTGCAACTCCATTTGGGCTGAAAAATAAGTTTTCTTTATCCCCACGTTTCTTTGCGTTGATGATCTGAAATACCATCGCAAGCAGGATCAGTGCCATACCAAATGCAACTGCCACGATAAATACAGTATTTAACTGTCCAACAAACGGTAATTTCATCATTGCATGCATTGGCGATAACCACATTGGTTTAATGATCGTTCCTTCAAATCCAAAGAAACTTCCAAACATAAAACCAAAGAATGTAGAAAAAATTCCTGCAATAGAAATGATTCCTGCTAGATTCCATTTCTTGATCTTATATAGTAATCCCCCGCCGATAAACAAACATAATCCTTGACCAACATCCCCAAACATCGCTCCAAAGATAAAGGTATAAGTCAGTGCCACGAAAATGGTTGGATCCATCTCATCATGGGATGGCAATCCATACATTCTGATAAACATTTCAAATGGTTTGAAAAATTTAGGATTCTGCAATTTCGTTGGTGGATCACCGAAGAATTTTTCCCTTCCTTCTTCAACAATGATCGTGATCCTATCATCATCTTTTGTCTCTTCAATAAATGCCTGCGTATCTTTTTCACTCATCCATCCACAGAGAATGTAGTAATCTTCCTGTTCCTCATTTTCCATACAGGCTGCCATTTTACGGACATCGAAATTATTGGATAATTCCTCTAATCTATATCTGGCTCCACGGATCTTCTTTGCTTTGACGGATAAGAAGTCTTTCATCTGTTTCTGGACATTCTCAATCTCTGATTCCATTTCCTCAATCTGATTTCTCAAATTCCTGCAGATCTCTGCCGGCATTCCTTCGTAATCATCTGGAAGCGCGATATTTTCAAAATGCAGGGATTTAAAGGTAGAATCAATCTTTCCCATTTCTTTATGTGCCGCAAAATAACATCCATACACATAATTTTCATTTCGGATTCCTTCTAAAAAGATCGCATTGAGATCATCAAATAAATATTTTTCAAGTTTCTGATAATACTCTACGTTTACTCGTCCGAATCTGACTTTCATATATTGATAGCCATAAACTTCTTTTAAATTTAACTCTAAAGGCTGAAACGGTTCAAGTTCATGAAGTTTTTCTAATAATTCTTCTTTCTGCTTCTTTAACTGGTCTTCCCTTGCCTTAAGGTTCAGATAATCATGATTGAGATTCCTGATCATTGTAAGGATCTCATCTGCCGTAAGAGATGTATCCATCTCACCTTTTGGCTGTGCAAGCATCGATACATACTGTTCCGCTTTAGAAAGCGGTTCTTTGTAAGGATTCACATCCATAAACGGCATGAGGTTATCTGTCGTTTTCAATTCTGTGATCGCATTTTCCAGCTGCATTTCGTATTTGGAGAGGTAAGATGCACTTACCCTGTCAATATCAGTTCTCGGTCCGGAAATGCTTAAGAATTTCATCTTTACGATCATGATGCATTACCTCCTTGACGTCGTTGTTCCCGCACCAGATACCGTAATGTCTCCCGTTGTGATAATCCATAACGGATACATTCCAGTGCCGTGGTGATCTTATAAATCTCTTCCTCCTTTAAAAATAAATATTGTTGTATACTTGCCAGAGAATACGGATGGTTTCTGTAAGCGATCGTTAAGATATGTTCCACACATTCATTCACAATGCTCTCAATCTGCACCTGTTCTCCAAACTTATATTTCTTTCCATAATAAGTTTCATTTAATCTTCTTGTGAATTCTTCCACTGATGGAGCTTCGACCAGTTCTTTAAATTCTTGATTCGAAAGTTTATGTTGAATCGGAATCAACAATGTATAAATATCTGGTGCGAGCATATGGTAATATTTCTTTGCCCGATAAATCCATTGAAGATTTAATAGATCAATTTTTGCTCCTAATTCTTTGGTCAGCATTTCCTTATCTTTTTTATCCCAATTTCCCTTGCGTTCTTTCCACATCATAGAAAAATAATATAAATCCAATGCCAGTTCATAATCCGCTAATGTCGATGCTCCTGACTGTCGGATTCTTGACAGTGGTGCGTAATATTCTGTATTCTTCAGGTAATCTACCAGATGGTCAATATTCTTTGCCGTCACTAACTGGTCAATCCGTATCTTTGAATATTTATCAAAAAACGGCTTTTTGTAATTCAGATCAAATGGTACATTACTGTGGTTAAATACAATTCGTAAACAATATCGGATCAAATCTACTTCATACCGCTTCATAAAGGTCTTTAAAAAATCTTTTTGCTGCATATCTGCGAAACGATAAAGTCTTGTGTAATCATCATATAATGACTGGATCAGGACTTTTTCGATATTACCTCTGTGATACAGTGATTCATCCATCTGTGTGATAAATTTTCCGTACGATTTTGTCTGTTTCAGATATTCAATGATATCTGTCACCGTATTCATCGAAGCCAGCTGTTCATAATCCTGTGGTTTTAAAAGCTTTGCACGCATTGCTGCGACTTTCGTCACAATTCCGCTGTAGCGCATCACATCTCTCAATGCTACCGCCTCCTATACTTTGATCACCCGCTCTAATATCTGTTTTGCATATTCGCTGTGATGTTCCTTGAAGTCTTGTTTTAAAGATTCTATTTCATTGTTATTCTGTTCTTCCTGTTTTTTTAGAAGTTTTTCCATGTTTGTTGCGAGATCCGACTGGATCTTTAATATCTTTTCATTCGTCTCCTTTTCCATATCCGCATCAAATGTATCCCTCTTTTTCTGCATCTGCATTTCCATCTGATGCTTTTGTTCCTGTGCATTATCTACGATCGCACGTGCCGTCTTTTCGATCTCTGAAAGTTTCTCTGCTATTCTTTCCATCAGTAAAACCTCCTTTCATACCAACCATTGTAGTCCTTTCTATTTATTTTTGCCAGTATTTTGTCTGATTTTTCATGTTTACTTGTGGATTATTCAAATTTTTCTGACATTTTCTATACAATATTACTCTTTATGTTGTGTTTTATACTTTTGACACTTACATCATATGATAAAAAGAGACAAGCCCATAATACTTGTCTCTTTTTGTATATAATAAGATTACGCAAAATTCTTATTACCTATAATATTGTTCCAACCTGATCTGTTCCACCAATTACTTTTCCTTCTTTTGTAATTTCTACTTCATTGCCAGCTGTCTCTATGACCATAACAGTTGAAAGCTTTCCTGCTTCTTTGATCTTATCCAGATCAACTTCCACTAATGGATCTCCTGCTTTCACTATCTGTCCCTGTTTTACCAGCGTATGGAATCCCTCTCCATTCATAGATACTGTATCAATTCCAATGTGAATCAAAATTTCTTTTCCATTTTTACTTTGAAGACCAATTGCATGTCCTGTATCAAACATCGCTTTTACCGTTCCTTCTACCGGTGATTTCACAATTGTATCTTCTGGTTCTACTGCAAATCCTTTTCCAAGAATTTCTGATGCAAAGGTTGGATCTTTTACTTCTTTTAATGGAATCAAATCTCCTGATACTGGTGCTGTCATCTGTTCTGGCTCTGTATTTTCTTTATTATCTTTCTGATTTTCGTCTAAATAAATTTCATCATCTTTATCTGGTGCAATCGCTTCGTCTGGAACTCCAAATAAATATGTTAATACAAAACATAACACAACAGATACAACAGACACAATTAAATACCATAAAATCTGTCTTCCCTGATAAATGTACATCAAATAAGATGGTAAAACTGCCAGTCCATAAGAATTGGACTGAATATTTAATAAAGATAATACTGCAGCTCCTAATCCCGACGTACAAAGCATGATGATCAACGGTCTTAAATTATATCTTAACTGGATACCAAATAAAACTGGTTCACTGATTCCAAATAGCTGTGATAACATTGCACCGATACTTGTCTGTCTCACATTTGTATTTTTTGATTTCACAAAAAATGCTAAACATGTACCTACATTTGCAAATCCATACATTGCACATAATGTGATCACTGGATTAAATCCTGTGTTTGCTAATAATGATGTCTCAATCATTGTATATGTATGATGAAGCCCTGTGATGACTAATAATGGGTATGTTGCTCCAATGATAAATCCTCCGATTCCGAATGGAAGATGTACTAAAATTTCTACAATACTCACTAATTTAAGTTCGATCACATGCATCACTGGTCCTACACCAAGGATTACGACTAAAAATGTCACTAACATTACAACAAATGGCGTCATGATCAAATCTAACGCATTTGGCATGATCTTTCGAAGTTTTTTCTCAAGACTTGCCCCGATCAGTGCTGTAACAATTGCTGTTAATACACTTCCCTGACAACCTACGATCGGAATTTTTCCAAAAGCCATAACTGCTTTGATCCCACTGTCAGGATTCGCTACAGAATAAGCATTTGGAAGAATTGGAGATACTAACATTAATCCAATCACAATTCCAATAACAGGTGTTCCACCAAAGACTTTGAATGCAGACCAACAGATGATCGCCGGCAAGAATGCAAATGCTGTCTCTGTCAGTACATTTACTAACGTTACGATATAATCCGGGATCATACTTGTTGACGCCCCAAATAATCCTAAAACATTATCATTAAATACACAGCCTTTTAATCCTAAAAATAAACCTGTTGCTGCGATCACTGGAATAATCGGAATAAAAATATCTCCAAGGATTCTCATCAGACGTTTGATTCCTTTTTGCTGATTCTTGATCACTTCATCCTGTTCTTTTTTAGAAAGTGTATGAAGCCCGATTTTTTCTAATTCTTCATAAACTTTATTTACAATCCCTGTTCCAAAAATAATCTGAAACTGCCCTGCATTGAAAAATGTTCCTTTGACCAGAGATAATTTTTCTAATTCTTTTACATTGATCATATCTTTGTCTTTTACGATCATACGTAATCTTGTTGCACAGTGTGTTGCTGAAATAATATTATCTTTTCCAACAATTCTGATCACATCTTCCGCTGCTTTTCTATATTGCGCTTCTCCCATATTTTAATCCTCCTTCTTTTCTTTTAACAGGACTGTCTGAAATGGCTTTAATGTTAAATGATCCTGCTTTAATTCAACCTGTCTCATATTTCCCCATATTACTTCTACATTAGAATCTTTCAATTCTTCTGTTACTTCTTCTGCTCCAAGATTGAACCAGCATTCAATACTTTCATCCTCTGTATATCTTCGATATGCAATCACATTTTCGCTGCTTTCCATTGGCTCGATATTACCAAATACAAGGCAATTCTTGTATTCACTGTTCTGTCGAAAGTTGATCATTTCTTTATAAAATTGATAAATGCTTCCCTCTCTTCCGACCTGATCGACCGCATTTACTTTTGGATGTTCTTCCGTCATCTTAAGCCATGGTTTTTCTGTTGAGAATCCACCATATTTCTGTCCATTCCATGGGAAAGGTGTTCTTGTATTATCTCGACTTCTCAAATTGATAGCTCTCAGGGATTCTCTTTCCGTAAGTCCTTCTTCAATTGCTCGATAGTACTGATCAATACTTGATATATCATTAAATTCTTCAATTCCTTTTCTTTGGAAATTCACCATTCCAAGTTCCTGACCCTGATAAATAAATGGTGTTCCTCGCAGTAAGAAATACATTGCTGCCAGTGTTTTTACTGCATCTTTGTTATCCTGATTTTCTTTTAAATATTTTGTTGTTGCTCTTGGCTGATCATGATTTTCAATAAAGTTAGCACCCCATCCACATTTCTGTAATGCCATCTGGCTGTCCATGATCTTCTGGTTCAGGTCTTTGATCGTCCATGGAACTCTCTTAAACCATTCGCTTCCTGATGCAACGTCTAAATCTGCATATCTGAAGTCGAAGATCATAGAAAAATATCCGTCTTCTCCAATAAATTCTTCTAATTCTTCATATGGAACTCCCGGTGCTTCTGCTACTGTCATACAGTCATGCTTTTTAAATGTATTTTCTTTTAATTCATTTAAAAATTCTCCGATTCCTGGTTGGTTTCTTGCTGCTTTTGTACATTTTGCAAGTCCGTCAACTCCATCTGCTTCTCTGTCTTTCCATGTTAAGTCCTTTTTGATGAACGTGATTGCATCAATTCGAAATCCTGCGATTCCTTTTTCCAGCCACCAATTGACCATATCATATAATTCTTTTCTTACTTCTTCATTTTCCCAATTCAGGTCTGGCTGTTTTTTATGGAATACGTGAAGATAAACTTCATCTCTTCCAGGAACTTTCTCCCAGACTGTTCCTCCAAACATAGATCTCCAGTTATTGATCGATTTTGATCCTTCTTTAAAAATATAATAATCATGGTATTTACTTTCTGGATCTTTCAGTGCTTCCTGAAACCACTTATGTTCATCGGATGTATGATTGATCACCAGATCGAGAATGATCTTAATATCTCTTTTCTTTGCTTCGTTGATCAATTCATCCATGTCTTCCATAGTTCCAAATTCATCAGCAATCTTTTTATAATCTGAAATGTCATATCCATTATCAGCCATCGGAGATTCATAACATGGACAGATCCAAAGCATTGTTACTCCAAGATTTTTTAAGTAATCTAATTTTGATGTGATTCCTTTCAGATCCCCAATTCCATCACCATTACTGTCACAGAAACTTCTTGGATAAATCTGATATACAATTTCATTCTGCCACCATTTTGTTTTTCCCATTATTTTTTCTCCTTTATCAATTTTCGTTGTAATAATTCTTTATAAATACCTTCTTGTTTCACTGAATCACATATGACATCTGCTGTTTCTAAAAGTTTCTGACTACTATTTTTCATTGCAATTCCCGTTCCTACAGCCTCTAACATCTTAATGTCATTTTCGCCATCCCCAAATGCCATACTTTCTTTTGTTTTGATCCCAAAATATTCATTTAAAAATCCAATTGCTTTTCCTTTGTCACATCCAGAAGGAATACACTCCATCATCCATTCGTCTGCAAATGGAATTAATTGGACAACACTGAATACTTGTTTCACTTCTTCCTGAAACTGTAGTAATTTCTCTTTATGATCAATCAAACATATTTTATAAACATCTTCTTTTTCAAAATCAAAATCTTTTATGTTGTTTTTATACAAAAATTTGTTCTCTGTTTTTATTCTTTTGCGTTCTATCTCATCAAATCCTTTTGTCTTCTCTAAAAACAGATTCTGATATATTTTTGCTGCACTTTCATTCATATAAACATTCAACTCAGTCTCAACTACAATTCCCAAAACCTTTTTATCAAATATCTTTTTTACATCTTCTTTTGGTATTACTGTTTTTTGAATCACTCTGTTTTGAAATTTAATATAACATCCACCACTGTAGATTGCCCCATCCATTGGAAGATCCAATACATCCTGCTGAATACTTCCTGGATTTCTTCCAGTACAGATCATTGTTTTAATGTCTTGCTTTCTGCATTCATTGATCATATATTTTGTTTTTTCGGACACCCCTGCATTTTCATCCCGTAGGGTCCCATCAATGTCAAAATATATAATTTTTGTTTCCAGATCTTCTCACCCTTTCTTAATCTTTCATTTCTGTTTTTTTTGCTGATGTCATGGTAACAAAAAAAACAGAGCCGTTCAATCGTTTGACTCTGTTTATAAATTATGTACGTTCTTTGTACATTGTTTTAGTTTTTAAAACTTTGTTCATCTCTTTCTGTGAGATAATTTTGATATGCAATATATAATAGTTCTATCAAAATAAAATATGGTGTTGCCGACTCATAATCCCCGTAATCGCCTACTTTCATATACATAGATTCTATATATAAATTGTCATTGCAGTACAGTGCCAGTCGATTGCTGCTCATCCTTGTAACTGATATAAGAAACGCACCTTTCATTCTTAAATTTTTCGCAAGATCTATCATATGATCAGATTCTCCAGATAATGAGATCAAAAATATAACATCATCTTGCTGTACCTTCTTTTCAATTGCCTGACTCATATCATGTCCATGCAGATTGATAAACAATTTGTGTGGAAGAAAGATTCTCTTCATCTCACTTGCCACTCGCGTCTGCGAGGAACCACTTCCATAAGTCAGTACACGTTTTGCATGGTATATGGCATCAAAAATCTTTGTATAATCACGTTTTTGAAAGTCATCTAACATCTTATGATAGCTGTCTGTCATCGTTGTCATAAGATTTAGTCTTTGACTGCTTATTTGGCTTTCATCCATCCTTGCAAATGCTTTAAATTCCCTAAACCCTGATAACCCAAGATGCTTTGAAAATCTTACAAGTAAGGATTTTGATACCCCACATTTCTTCGCAATTTCATCAATAGAACTTGTAACAAATTCTTTGCGGTGTTTATAGAAATACCGACATATGTACCGTTCATTTTCATTTAATTTATCGTAATGTAAATTTATGAGCTCATCTAGGTTCATTCCAATCATCTCCACTATTTTGTTTTGCTGTAGCAAGATATTTTACAGATAAAATGTCTAATAAAATGTAAAATGCTGCGATCATCTCATAGGAAGATTCTTTGTTCTGATCGATCATTTTTGTTCCGACATACAAGTTATTTTCTGTCATTCTCGCTAAAGAGTTATTTTTCCATCGTGTCATAGATAATGTGTGAATATTTGTTCCAAGAACCAGCCGCATTGCACGTAATACTTCCTCGTTCTCCCCTGACAGCGATACTACAATAAACACATCATTTTCTTTAAAATCCTTTTTTGCAAATTCAATCTCCCCATAGTCAAACAGATCAACACACCATTTCCCCATAATCAAAAAAATTCGTTTAAATTCTTCTATGATTGCTTTTTGTTCATTACCTGAACCGTACAGATAAATGGTCTGTGCATCATAAATCTGTTGGCAAACAGTAGAATAATCATAATTTTTCAGCTCTTCGATCATGTTATGATAGTCTTGAATGATCGTGTTCATTTCTATCTTAGAATGGCTGTTATCTTCTTTTTCCTGTTTTAGTATCAGTTTAAATTCTGCATAAGAAGATATTCCGAGTTTTTTCATTAGGCGCACCAATGACGTTCTGGATATTCCTAATCTTTTTGCAGTTTGTATACTGTTTAAATTCTTAATCTCTTCTTTATCTCTTCTGATTTCTTGAACAATGAGCTGATCTGTTGATGTTAAACAGTCATAATTTTTATCTATTATTTCATCTAATTTCATAATTCACACCTGCAGCTTTTCTTCCAGTATAACATATTTTCATAAAATATAATTATTTCTCACAATAATTCTCGATCGTCTTGATCAACACTTCTGATTCCAACGGTTTCGCCAGATGCTCATTCATTCCCGCTTCCAAAACTCTCCTGCGATCTTCGGTAAATGCATTCGCTGTCATCGCAATGATCGGAATATCTCTGGCATTTTCTTTATTGCTCCATCTGATATATCTCGCTGCTTCTAATCCGTCCATCACCGGCATCATCACATCCATTAATATAATATCAATTTCTCCCTGTTTCGATTCTTTGAAAATTTCCAATGCCTCTTTTCCATTATATGCCTTAATCACATTCGCCCCGGCACTCTCCAGAACAAATTCTGCAATTTCCATATTCAATTCGTTATCTTCGGCAAGCAATACATTGATCCCTTTGATCGATGCTTTTTTTATCTCTTTTGTCTTAAGTTCTTCGTGCTTTATATTATGATCGATCTGGAATGGAAGCTCAATATAAAACGTCGTTCCCACACCTTGCTCACTCTTAAATGAGATTGTTCCTCCCATTTTCTCTACAAGACTTTTTGTGATCGACATCCCCAGTCCTGTTCCACCATAAACCGTTCGTGCCCCTGCTTTTTCCTGTGCAAATGGCTCATAGATCGTCTTTTGGAATGATTCACTCATTCCAATTCCTGTGTCTTCACATTTAAATCGAATAATAATAGTATTGTCATCTTTCTGAATTTCATTAAATTCTATGAAGATCTTTCCATTATTTTTGTTATATTTGATCGCGTTTGTTAAAATATTCATCACAACTCTTTTTACATGCACTGGACTTCCGATCAAATCTTCATGAATCACATTGTATTTATGTACAACAATGTTGATTCCCCTCTCTCTAGCCTGCTTTTCAATAACCGTTCGAATCTCTTGAAACAATTGAAAGAAATTAAAACTTCTTCTCTCCAAGATTACTTCTTCTGATTCCATTTTTCCCATATCCAAAACTTCATTAATCAGTTCCAGTAAGAATCCTGATGCTTCCCATATCTTTTTTCGGCATTCTTCCTGTTTTGCTAAATCATTTTTATAATAATCCCCAACTTCTACCATTCCCCGGATTCCATTGATCGGAGTTCTGATATCATGGCTCATTCTTTGCAGAAATTCTGTTTTGGCAATATTAGCTTTCTTTGCTTCTCTTGCTGATTTTTCTAATTCTTTTTTATACTCTTCTTCTCGTTGTTTCTGAATGCGCTCATATTGTTGATTGGATCTTGCTTTGATCGTCATTAAGATTGCCACAAAGATTCCATATAAAATAACTGCTATTCCTATATTACTCGTCAATGTTTTTACAAGATTCCTGTCTTCTGCATACACGTAAATATAATAGTTGCGTCCTTTATCAAGACTTGTAAAATATCGTTTGATACCATTTCGGATGATCGCAAACTGTCCTGCTTTTACACTTTGTCGGATTTCATTAATGATAGAATCCTCCTGTACCTTTGTATCGATCAGTTTTTCATCATTTGATGCTATGATATCATTTCCATTTGTGATCACGATCGTTCCATCATTTTCCCTCTTATATCCAGCAAGCACGTTTTGGATCGTAAGATTATTGTTTTTCGCATATTCGGTCTTTACATACTGATATCCTATAACTGTTCCTTTTGCATCCATTCTTCCATACGATGCCAGATCAATATATCCTCCATTTTTCAGCTCAATTCTTGCCATATATGATTTCTGCGGATAATTCTTTACATCACGAAGTGTTTCTTTCTCCATGACATAACCTAAAACTTTTTTAAATCTTGGTCCGGTATGGTATTGTGCAATTTGTTTATTCTTATCATTTAATACAATAATCCCCGTAAGTCTTTGTTCCCTTGCATACTGTTTTAAATATTCTTTTTCCAATCCCTGTTTATCTGTTTTGAAATTTCTCGCTGTCTGCTGGACTTTCTCAACCATTCTGACAAGACTTTTTGCTTCAACTGCTTCATTAAAACTGTTATACATGAAATATTGATCTTTAATGTATTCCATCGTTGAATGAATCCTGTTTTTGGTATTGTTTGTTTCTATTTTTACGGACACAAAAAGAACTGTCAAGACAACGATCACACAGCCAACAATACTCAATGTCCATAATCTTTTATCCGCTTTATCTCTCAAGGCTGTTCACCTCCAGATATTTTTCTGCATCAGGAACATATTTTTGTAGAATTTTTTTGGCACTTCCATCTTTGATCATTGCTTTTAATGTCTTTGACAGTTCTTTTTCAATTCCTCTTTTATCATTTTTTGCAAATGCAACACCAATTCCAGTCTCAAGAATGTCTTCATCAAGAATTCTGTATTTTGCTTCAAAATCAGACATATACTGTCTGATCGAGATCTCATGTGCTGCAATAGCGTCTACATATCCTCTGCTCAGAGAAGTATAGATCAATTCTCTGTTTTCCATACTGTAGACTTGTTTCACTTTTGGTATTTGGGGATCTGTTTGTTTTAGAAATAATTCCTCTGGTTTGGTTGTAGACTGGACCGCAATGATTTTATTCTTAAGATCAGACAACTTATAGATCTTGCTGCTGTCGTTCACTGCGATCACCTGACGGCTCAGCATATAAGGACCTGCCCAGTGATAATCATTTTCTCTTCCTGTCACTGAAAAGCACGCCCATATGCAATCTATTTTTCCTTGTTCCACAAGATTTTTCTTATTCTCCCAATCAATATTTACAAAAACTGGCTTATAACCCATACGATGAAAAGCTTCCCTGGCAAATTCTACATCAATTCCTGCCAGATTGCCATTCTCATCGGTATAGTTAAATGGGGGATAATTGTCTCCACCGATCGTAATCTCTTTGTTCGCATCCTTTGTTGTTTTTCTAGTCTGATCTTTTGTCTTTCCACATGCGCAAAGAAAGCAGCCTAATACGAAAAAGACCATGACTTTAATCATAAGCTTCTTTAACTGCATAGTTTACCTCGTATGATCTGTTTGTAAATAATATTCTAAATTCTTGTAACCATTTCCATCAATCTTCTTTGTTTTGCATATAATTTCACTATATTAGACACTCTCTGATAGACGATATTGGCATCAAATGGACGGTTAATATAATCAGAAACTCCCATCTCATAAGCTCTTCTGATATAATTCGCAGAATCTTCACTTGAGATCATGATAACTGGAATATCTGAAATCAAACTCTCTTCTTCCATATATTTTAAAACTTCAAAACCATCCTTTTCTGGCATAATGATATCTAATAGTACAAGCGAAATTTCCATTCCATATTCATTGATCTTAAGCAATGCTTCTTTTCCATCATCAGCTTCTATGATTTCGTAGGTTTCCTGTAAAATCTCTTTCAAGATCGCACGGTTAAATTCTGAATCATCAACGATCAGGATTCTAGGTTTATTCTCAGATTCTTTCTTTCCAAATATCATTTTGTCGCACTCTGTTACGACCTGCGCCTTATGATCTTTTGCCTTATACATCAACTGGTCTGCTTTCGCGATCGCCTCATTGATCTTCCCATCTTCCGATATCACTCCTCCAATGCTTGCTGTAAGCTTCAATCTAGAGCAGTTCGGAATCGTTGCATTCTCAATAGCCTCTTGAATCTGAAGCAGTTTTCCACGCAAAGTACCCCTTACCATATCTGACAAGATCAGCAAAAATTCATCTCCGCCATAGCGTATTAACTTATCTGTCTTGCGAATACAATTCTTGATTGCATCCGCAACAATACAGAGGACCTGATCTCCCATATCATGTCCGTAAATATCGTTATACAATTTAAAATCATCCAGATCGATCATCGCAACTCCTGCTGAATTCTGCATATTACGAATCTCATCTTCAAAATATCTTCGATTGTAAACGCCTGTTATCGGATCTATGTATAATTTGTCCTGATACCCTTTTAACTTGCCAACAAGTTTGTCCCTTCCATCGGTATCGATCAACGTATCATTCTCCAGATGCTTAACAAGTTCCATGACACATGCTTCATCATCTATTTCCAAATATCTTGAAATCACCAAAAAAACATCTGCATCCAAAAATTCCAGTTTTGTTTTTTGTTTCTTCTCTGCGTATGCTTTCGCTGATATGCAGTTCTCACACGGTTTATTCTTCTTCCAGAAATCATAGCACTGACACATTCCGATTTTTACTCCGACGCATGGATCATCTTGCATCTTCTCTAAAAAATCCCCCTCCAAAAACCTGACAACATCAAATACTTTCTCCAGCATCTTAGATTCTTCTTCTGCCTGTTGTCTGGTTATCTTTACATTCTGGTTCACTTCTTATCCCCTTCCTATTTTTGTTTGATATATTCCCCTAATTTATTTAAATACCCTTTTATGATATCACATCATTTTGTCGTTTTCCATCGAGAAACCTGAATTTTACAAAGATTTCCTACATTAATGTCAAATTTATTTTTTGTATACAAAAAGAAGGGGTATACAACATTAAAATATGCGTATATCCCTTCTTATTCTTATGATCTTTTATAACACTTTACTTAAAAATGCCTTTGTTCGTTCTTCCTGTGGATGGTCAAAGATCTGTTCTGGTGTTCCTTCTTCAAGGATTCCACCGCCATCCATGAAAAATACACGATTGGCAACTTCTCTTGCAAATCCCATCTCATGAGTTACGACAACCATTGTCATACCTTCTTGGGCAAGCTGTTTCATAACTTCTAATACTTCTCCTACCATTTCAGGGTCAAGTGCTGAAGTTGGTTCATCGAACAGCATGACTTCCGGTGATAATGCCAGTGATCTTGCGATCGCTACACGCTGTTTCTGTCCACCTGATAGCTGTGCTGGATAATTGTCTGCTTTGTCACCGACACCTACACGGTTTAACAGTTCCATCGCTTTTGCTTTTGCCTGCTCTTCTGTCATCATCTTGTGACGGATCGGAGCTAATGTAACATTCTCAAGGATTGTCAGATGTGGGAATAAGTTAAAATGCTGAAATACCATTCCAACTCGTTTTCTCATCGCATCTACATCGAAGTCTTTCTCTGTCAAATGCATATCATCAATGACGATATCTCCCTTTGTCGGAGTCTCTAATAAGTTTAAGCATCTTAAAAATGTACTCTTTCCAGATCCGGATGGTCCGATCACGCAAACGCATTCTCCTTTGTCAATATGGCAGTCAATGCCTTTTAACACTTCCAGAGATCCGAAATATTTATGCAAATTCTTAACGTCTATCACTTTGTCTCAGTCTCCTTTCTAATGCGTTTAATCCAAGAGTCAGGATCTTAACGATCACATAATAGATCAATGCTGTTCCAAGCAATGGTGCCAGTGCTTCGAAGATTCTTGAAATTACAAAATCTGATACCTTTGTCAGGTCAACGATCGCTACATATCCTAATATAGATGTTTCCTTGATCAGTACGATAAATTCATTTCCAAGGGCAGGAAGAATATTCTTGATCGCCTGAGGCAAGATAATATCTTTCATTGTCTGTACATAGGATAATCCAAGAGAACGTCCACCTTCCATCTGTCCCTGATCAACCGCCTGAATTCCTGCACGGATGATCTCAGCAACATAAGCTGCACTGTTCAAACCAAAGGTTAAGGAACCTACAAGCAGTCCATTCTGACCTTTTAAAATAACGAAATACATAATCATCAACTGTGTCAATGTTGGTGTTCCACGGATGATATCAATGTACACGTATGCGATCTTCGATAAAAGTGTACTCTTTCCTTTCTGCTCTGCCGTCAAGCGCATTAACGCCAAGATCGTACCAAGTGCTACACCAATAAGAATTGCAATGACAGATACTAAGATCGTCACCTTTAATCCATCAAGATACAGCAGATAGCGCTGCTCGGCGACAAACGCTCTGTAAAATGAATCTAACATTTTGAAACCTTACCTTCCTAATTTCCTAGTTTGCGGAATCAATGTATTTTGCTTTCAGCTTATCATATGTTCCGTCTTTTTTGATTGCTTTGATCTGTTTGTTGATCTCTTCTTTGTATGCTGTGTTACCTTTTGTAATTGCGATACAGTAATATTCAGCTCCTGCAGAGTCAACAACTAATTTTAACTTCTTCGCATTATTTTTCACAAATTCCTGTGCTGGTTTTTCATCAATAACAACCGCATCAATTGCACCGTTTTTCAGATCCATAACAGCGTCAACACCCTTTTTATAACGTTTTACATCTGTCTTTACGATGACTTTGTTCTTTTCACCAAATTTTTCTCCAGAAGCAATGATGTCACCAGTTGTTCCTTCCTGAACACCGACTTTCTTTCCTTCTAACTGAGATAATTTTTTGATCTTGCTGTCTTTCTTTAAGATAATTGCCTGATTAGATGTATAGTAGCTATCAGAAAAATCTACAGATTTCTGACGTTCTTTTGTCTTTGTCATTCCTGCAATGATCGTATTGATTGAATCAGACTCCATAGCCCCGATCAGAGATTTGAATTCCATGTTCTGGATCTCAACCTTTTTGTCCATACGTTTTCCGATTTCTTTGATCATGGCAATATCGAAACCGTCTGGCTGTTTCTTATCATTCATATATTCGAATGGTGGAAATTCTGCGTTTGTTCCTACGATCAGTTTGTCTGGAACTTTGCTTTCTTCTTTTTTACTACATCCTGTAAACAGCATAGATGCTGCCAGTACACCAGCTAATGCGACTGTTAAAAACTTTTTCATAATCTTTTCTCCTTTTTAATAATAATTTAGCTTTTATGGAATTTTACATTCCATAATTATATACGTAACTTCTATTTTACAATATCTTACGGAATATTTCAAATGCTGACGGCAATGCATACGTATTTTCTAGTTCTTTTTTTAGTACCCAGACGTAATTTTCACTCTGAATCGGTGTTTTCAAGGAAATTCTTACTCCTTCCATGTGCCATTCCACATGACTGAAGATATGTTTTCCCTTTCCTACTGCTTTTGTCTTCGCATCTTCCATATGATGCTCTGCCATCCATTCCTTGATATCTTCGGCATCCATTTTCTTGTCTTCATTCGGGAACTCCCATAATCCGGCAAGTAATCCTTTGTCTCCTCTTTTATGGATTGCAATCTGGTCTCCACATTCTAATAAAAATACAGTCTTATGTTCAATTCTTCTTGCCTTCTTCGGAGTCTTGACTGGAAGCTGATCGATCAAATCTTCTTTGTATGCTTTGCATACCGTATCCCATGGACACTGATCACATAATGGCTGCCCATTCGGCACACAAACAGTTGCTCCAAGTTCGATCAATGCCTGATTAAAATCTCCCGGTCTGTCTTCCGGCATAAATTCCATAACTCTTCTTCCCATCGCTTTCTTTGTCTTATCTTTGAGAATATCAGAGTCATCTCCCCACAATCTAGCCAGTACGCGAAGAACATTTCCATCTACCGCAGGAACCTGTAATTCAAATGCGATCGATCCGATCGCTCCTGCTGTATACATTCCAATGCCCTTCAGCGATAATAATTTATCATAATCAGCAGGCAGTTGTCCACCATATTCTTCAACGATCGTTTGTGCTGCTGCTTTTAAATTCCTCGCTCGATTGTAATAACCAAGTCCTTCCCACAATTTCATCAGCCGGTCATCATCTACTTTGGCAAGATCATAAACCGTTGGCAGTGCTTCCATAAAACGATCAAAATATGGCTTTACCGCTTCCACTCTTGTCTGTTGCAGCATGATCTCGGAAATCCAGATTCTATATGGATCTTTATTCTCTCTCCATGGCAGGATCCGTTTATTGTAATCATACCAGTGAAGCAAAGATCCGCTTAAATCATATCGTTGTTCCATCTATTTTCCTCTTTCTAAATAATATCCTTCAACAAATATGCCAGCCCCTATTATAACAAACCAGTACATAAAACACCATGGCGGAAATATCAGGAAAATCCTTTTCCGATCGCTATGCAAAATACATAAACTTCCTGCACTCCCAATTGTTTTAATGCTGTCGTCACTGCCTCCGCTGTTGATCCTGTCGTATAAATATCATCTACCACCAATACCCTTTTTGGCATTCCTGCTTTCTGATATTCTTTCAAATTTCCACGAAAAGCTTTCTTTAAATTGTTTTTTCGCTCTCCTGGACTTAATTGTTTCTGCGGTTTTGTATCATGGATTCTTTCCACAATCTTTGTATACATCGGTTGATCCAACATCTCTGCAATCCCCTTTGCAAAGATTTCTGCCTGATTAAACCCTCTCTTTCTTCTCTTTTTTTTATGAATCGGCACCGGAATGACTGCATCTGCTTTTAGTCGCAGCAATTCCCTGCATTTTCTTTTTCGTATTTCTTCCAGATAATACTGTGCAAATTTTCTCTCATTTTTATATTTGATCGCAGCCAGTGAATCCGTGACTGGTTTCTGGTAAATGCATAACCCCATACCACGTTCAAAATTCTTCGGATGCTGTCTGCAGTCGCTGCAATATTCTTTTTCCTGATTCTTCATTGATTTTCCACAAGAATAGCATGTGGGCTCTTTGATAAAAATCTGCTTTTTACTGCATATTTTACAGATACGTTCTCCCTTGTCCAATAATTCTTTGGCACATAACGGACAGATCGGAGGAAATAGAAATGATAACATAAGATACCCCCTTATTTAATTACATCATTTGAGCTTGTTTTAGAATTGTATAACTTTGTTTTATTTGTATATTTTATCCAATTATATGTGTAAGAAAAAGCACCCAAAAATTAATGTGGTGCTCTCTCTTTATTACCAAATTTGGTGTATTGTCCGAGCCATACAAGCTCTACACTACCCGTTGAACCATTTCGCTGTTTGTCAACGATGATCTCTGCGATCCCTTTCTTCTCGGAATCTTCATTATAGTATTCATCACGATAAATAAACATAACAACGTCGGCATCCTGCTCGATCGATCCTGACTCACGAAGGTCTGATAACATTGGCTTGGCTGGCTTTCTCTCTTCAACTCTTCGACTTAGCTGAGATAATGCGATCACTGGTGCATTCATCTCTCTTGCTAATGCTTTTAGCGATCTTGAGATCTCTGAAATCTCCTGCTGTCTGGATTCAGAACGCTTGCCGCCTGACATCAACTGCAAATAATCAATAATGATCAGGTCCAATCCATGAATCTGTTTGTATCTACGACACTTAGATCGTAATTCTGCGATCGTGATACCTGGTGTATCATCAATGATCAATGGGGAACGACCGATCGTTCCTGCACTTTCCATGATCTTCTCCCAATCGGTTTCCTGAAGATCACCCGTACGGATAGACTGTGAATCTACCATTGCTTCCATCGCCATCATACGGGTTACAAGCTGTTCTTTTGACATCTCCAGACTAAAGATCGCTGTTGGAACGTGATCTCTCACGGCTGCTTTCTGTGCGATATTCAACACAAATGCCGTCTTACCCATGGCTGGACGTGCAGCCACAATGATCAGTTCTGATGGATGTAGTCCAGATAATTTGTAATCAAGGTCTGTAAATCCTGTTGCAATACCTGTAACTCGGCCAGCAGAACTTGCCGCCTCTTCGATCGCATCCAGTGTATTTAACACAACTTTGTCAATTGGAACAAACTCTTCTCTTCCACTTGCCTGCTGCAGAAGTCCAAATACATTCTTCTCTGTGCGATCCAAGATCTCTGTCACATCATCTTTACCAAGATAACATTCTGTTGTAATATCTTCTGTAACTTTGATCAATTTACGAAGTGTTGCCTTTTCCCTGACGATCGTTGCATATTGTTTGGCATTGGCTGACGTTGGAACAACTTCTAGAAGATCCCTGATAAATTCAAGACTCTTCATAGATTCCGGCACGTCTTTTTTCTTTAATTTATTCTGAAGCGTTACCAGATCGACCGGCTTTCCTTCCCGGTATAATTCTGTCATCGCTTCAAATAAGATGCCGTTCTGCTTCTGATAGAAATCATCGGCATTCACAATATCGATAACATCTGCGATCGCATCCCTGTCCATGATCATCGCACCGATCACAGACTGTTCTGCCTCCGGGCTGTTCGGCTGCACTTTCTTGATAAATGCTTCATCCATAAATATGCCCTCTTATTTTTCTTCTACTTTGACTCTTAATGTTGCTGTTACCTGTGGATGAACTTTGATCGCAACATCATGGAATCCAAGATTCTTGATTGGTTCGCAATGCATTTTTTTCTTATCTAAATCATATCCTAACTGTTTCTTTGCTTCTGCTGCGATTTCTTTTGTAGAGATAGATCCAAATGTTCTTCCGCCTTCTCCGACTTTCATCTTTAATACTAATTGTTTTTCTTCAATCTCTTTTGCTAAAACTTTCGCGTCTGCTAATGCTTCTGCTGCCAGCTTATCATCATTTGCTTTTCTTAATTTCAGATCATTTAATGCTTTGTTTGTAGCTTCAATTGCTAAATTCTTGCGGAATAATACATTTCTTGCATATCCGTTATTAACCTCTACTACTTCGTCTTTTTTTCCAACTGATTTTACATCTTCTAATAAAATAACTTTCATCGCTTATATCTCTCCTTTTGATTTCAAATATCGTAATGTCTCATGAATAATATTCTTGGCTTCTTCTAATGATACATCGACAAGCTGCGCACCTGCAACTGTCAAATGTCCACCGCCTCCGAATTCTTCCATGATCTTCTGGACATTCACTTCGTCAATCGATCTTGCACTGATATAGACTCTCTCATGAACACCTGTTAATACAAAAGATGCTTCAATTCCATCAATATCAAGTAATTCATTTGATACCTGTGCACCAATCACGGTCGGGCTGTCCACACCGATTCCTACCAGTGTTGCGATTGCGAACCTGCCATATAAGATCTCTGCTTCACTGATCGCTTTCGCACGGATCCTGTAAGTTTCCATGCTTTCTCTTGACATCTTTCTTACCTTTGTAAGATCAGCTCCATTTCTCTTTAGATATGCCGCTGCCTCAAATGTTCTGACACCTGTTTTATTCACAAAGTTATCAGTATCCACAAGCATTCCATAATACATGGCATTCGCTTCCATTGGCTCTAACTTTGGTTTTGAATCTACATATTGAAGAATCTCTGCTACCAATTCACATGTAGAAGAAGCATATGGCTCTACATATGAAAGTACCGGATTCTTGATCATATCTTTATTCTTTCGATGATGATCTAAGATCACCGTTGTCTTTGTCTGGCTTAATAACTGTTCACATTCTGTATAATTTGCATGATTTACATCCACTACGATCAAGAGCGTGTTCTCATCTGTGATCTCAATTGCCTGTTCATTATCAATGAACATATCTTCATCATAAATACCGCTTTTGTTTAATTCATCAACCATCGCACGGACAGAGATCGTTACTTCGTTCATAACGATATGTGCCTTTCTTCCGAGAGAAAGTCCAAGTCTGTACAGACCAACAGCTGCACCGATCGCATCTGGATCCGGAATCTTATGTGCCATGATCACGACCTTTTCCTTTGATTCAAGAAGTTCTTTTAATGCATGCGCTTTGACTCGTGCTTTGACTCGTGTGGTACGTTCCATAACCTCGCAGTTACCACCATAATAGGAAATATCTTCCCCATCCTTGATCACTGCCTGATCACCACCACGTCCTAACGCCAAATCCATACCTGCACAGGCTGCTTCATAGTTTTCCTGATACGTATTTCCATTAATTCCAAAACTGATGCTTAATGTCATATGCATAGAATTCCCCAGATTGATCGTCTTGATCTCATCAAGGATCGAGAATTTGTTTTCTTTGATCTTGTCCAAATATTTCTGTTCAAATACAACAAAATATTTGTCTCTCTCTGTTCTCTTCACAACCCCGGAGACATTCTGGATAAATTTGTTGATCTTACGATCTGCCACTGCGATCAGCATAGATCGTTTCACCGCATCAATATCATCAAGGATCTCTTCGTAATTATCAATATAGATCAAACCAATAACCATTCTCTGATTCTCATTTTGCTCCATATATTTCTTAAGTAATGTCTGATCAAAAAAATATACTGCGATCAGATCGTTATCCTTAAGCATCTGCCTGGAACAACTATTATCATTCTCATCAGAGAAATCTTCTACACGAATACGATTCATCTCTACTTTATAGAATAGCGTCTGTTCTTTTTCCTTATCTCCCTCTTTGCATTTCTTTTTATATTCAATATGAGAAATAGAGTGCATCACATCCGACGGAAGCAGATTACGGTTCAGATTTGGAAAAATCTGCTGCAATGACTTTCCTCGGTTCTCTCCCACAATTTTATGAAATGCATCGTTTGACCATATGATCATTCCATTCCCATCAAGCAGTGTATACGGAACAGGAAGCTGCTGTAACAAATAATTCTGCACCTGACTCTGCTCAAACATAAAATCCATACATTCTTTGATGATCTCCTGTTTGCTTCGGGAATAAATGATCATCTGAAAAACTAAAAATACGACTAGTGAAACCGCTAAGATCACTCCACATCGAATATCCAAGAAAAAGAACACAATGTCTACAAAAGCCAGAATAAGCAACGCCCATAATGGCCCCTGAAGATACTGTTCTATCTTTGTTTTCTTCATAATGTCCATTTTTTTCTCCTGATTTGATTCTTACAATTATCCTTTATTATAACTCAATTGCATGAATTTGTACATTATATTTAACGAAAGCGAGATATTTGTTCAATTTACGCAATTTTCTTAATTATTTTGACATGTCTGTCGCAGTGCGATCTTGCCCGGAGGGCTTTTTGTATCATAGGGGATTCCATCGGAATTTCTATGATACAAAAAAAGAGCTATACCGCAACATACGTCACAATATAACTCTTCATTATCTGCTTAAAATTATTCAGCTGTATATGGCATTAAAGCTAAATGTCTAGCTCTCTTAATAGCTCCTGTAACAGCTCTCTGATGTTTAGCACATGTTCCTGTAATACGTCTTGGAAGGATTTTTCCTCTTTCAGATACGTATTTCTTTAATGTTGCTACATCTTTATAATCGATTACAGCATCGGCTTCTGTACAGAATGCACATACTTTTCTTCTTCTACGTCCGCCTCTTCTTCTCATTGGAGAATCGCCTTTTGTATAAGCCATGATTTCTACCTCCTATTTAACTAAATGGTAATTCTTCTTCCAAACCATCCGGAATATTCATAAAACCATCGCTTGCTGCGGCACTAGGCTGTGGCGCGCTTGGCTGTGGAACTCCCATATTACTGTTCTGGGCTGCAGCAGCTTTGCTCTCTGCAAAATCCTGCTCTTCGATCACAACTTCTGTTGTGTAAACTTTAACTCCATCACGGTTTGTATAACTACCTGTCTGGATTCTTCCAGAAACAACCATCTTAGTACCCTGTTTTAGATACTTCTCTGCAAATTCTGCTGTGCGTCCGAATGCCACACAGTTAATAAAATCCGCATCCTGTTCACCGTTTCTTTTGAATCTTCTATCTACTGCTAACGTGTATCTGGCGATTGCCAAAGGTGTCTCACCTTGTGAATATCTTACATCAGGGTCCCTTGTCAATCTTCCCATTAATACTACTTTATTCATTATTCGGATCCCTCCTGTTAATTACGCATCCTGTTTAACGCATAAGAAACGTAATACAGTTTCCTCAATACGAAGTCTCTCTTCAAGTTCTGCTGGAACTGTAGTTTCGCCTTCGAACTGGATGAAATAGTAGTATCCTTCTTTCATCTTCTGAATTTCGTAAGCTAACTGTTTCTTACCCCATTCATCGACGTTAGTGATCGCAGCACCTGCTGTAGTAATCATTGCCTGAACTTTTTCAACCATAGCTGCACGTTCTTCGTCTTCGATCTTTGCACTTAAAACTAATGCTAATTCATATTTCATCATTACTTGCACCTCCTTTTGGTCTAGTGGCTCTTTCTTCGTGAAAGAGCAAGGATATTTTTATATACCACGAATATTTACTTTATCATAAAATTCTAATCTTGGCAAGCTTTTTTTATAAATCCTCTAAAATTTTTTTCAACCATCTTTCTTGGTACCATCACCTGTCTGCCGCATCCAACACATTTTAAACGAAAATCCATCCCTACTCTTAGAATCTCCCATTCATTTATGCCGCATGGATGTGCTTTTTTTAATTTGACAATATCTCCGATCTGAAATTCCATCCATCAAACCTCCTTGTTCTGATCTATCTGTTGCACTATAGTTCTGATTATAACAGAAAAAAGAACCAGGTGGTCAATACCTGATTCTTTTTCTACACTTTGAAGAAGAAGTTATTCTCTTAATCTTAGACTTCTGGCGCTGTTGCGTCAATATCCCCCAGATTCATTGCTTCATATTGTTCTAAAATTAAAGTCTGGATCATATTTCTTGTATCAGAATTGATCGGATGTGCAATGTCTCTATATTCACCATCTGCAGCTTTTCGGCTTGGCATTGCAATAAACAGACCTTTCTCCCCTTCGATTACTTTAATATCATGTACCACAAATTCATTATCGATTGTGATTGACACAACAGCTTTCATCTTGCCTTCTTTGGCCACTTTTCTAATACGTACATCAGTTATTTGCATGTTGTCATCCTCCTAGTTTCTAATAATATAGCTAAAATTCGCTCTCCGGTCAGGCTCTGGTAACTTCTTCTTTCTCTTAGACCGTATATGCTAATTTTTATTATAACACTATTTTCAGCAAATGTGAACAAAAACTTGTTTTTTATCAGCTTTTTTATTATGACATTTTACTACTTTTTTCTCCTTATTTTTATAGTACATATAATATTTTCCAATTTAATCTCCGTCTTGCAAGATTAGTTACAGTGACTTATAATAAGGAAAACAATGAAACTATATCAACGATAGAAAGAAAGGGCACATGAAAATGTATCAGATAGATTTTAACAGACCAATTCATATTCATTTTATGGGAATCGGAGGAATCAGCATGAGCGGTCTTGCTGAGATCCTTATCAAAGAAGGATTTACGATTTCCGGATCCGATATCCATACTTCCGATATCATCAAACACTTAGAAGATAAAGGTGCAAAAGTTTATCTCAGCCAGACTGCAGATAATATTACAGATGATATCGATCTTGTTGTATACACAGCAGCGATCAACTTCGATACCAACGAAGAATATAAAGAAGCCATCCGCCGTAACATTCCTGTCATGAAACGTGCTACACTGCTTGGTCAGATGATGCATAATTATCAGAATGCAATCGCCGTATCTGGAACTCACGGTAAGACAACAACAACTTCTATGTTATCTTACATTTTACTTGCTGGTAACACAGATCCTACGATCAGCGTTGGTGGAATTCTTGATGCGATCAATGGGAATATCCGTGTCGGACATTCTGAGACATTCGTAACTGAAGCATGTGAATACACAAATAGTTTCTTAGAATTCTTCCCTAAGATCAGTATTATCCTCAATATCGAAGAAGATCACATGGACTTCTTTAAGGATCTTGATGATATCCGCCATTCTTTCCGTGAATTTGCCCACAAACTTCCTGATTATGGTTATCTGATCATCAATGGTGAAATTGAGAACATCAATTATATTGTGGACGGATTAGAAGCAGAATATGCAACTTTCGGATTAGAAAAAGATTCTTATGATTATTGTGCAAAGAATATCGGATATGATGCATTTGGACATGCTCATTTCGATTATTATTATAAAGGAGAATTTATTGACCATATCCAGTTAAATGTCAACGGAGAACATAACGTGAAAAATGCACTGGCCGCCATTGCTGCTGCAAAACGTATCGGCATTGACGTTGATACAATGAAGAAAGGCCTTCTTGGATTCACTGGTGCCAAACGTCGTTTTGAACTAAAAGGCACATGCAATGACTTCACTGTTGTTGATGACTATGCGCATCATCCAACAGAGATCCGTGCAACTCTGGAATCTGCTAAGAATTATCCACATAACGAATTATGGTGTGTATTCCAGCCTCATACTTATTCCAGAACAATTGCTTTCCTTGATGACTTTGCAAAGGCATTAAGCCTCTGTGATCACGTGATCGTCACTGATATCTATGCTGCCAGAGAAAAAGATACTGGCATCATAAGCTCCAAAGATATCGTGGACCGCATGGCTGATTATGATGTAGATGTACACTATATTAAGGAATTTGATGACATTGAAAAATTTATTTTAAAAAATTGCAAAAAAAATGATCTGTTGATAACTATGGGGGCCGGAAACGTTGATTCTATCGGAAATTCGCTCGTAAATAGATAGTTATCCACATTATCCACAGACTTGTACACAATTGTTGATAAACAAATCTGTGGATTTCTTTTGCCCTTTTCCACAATTGTAAAATCTATGTAAATGGCTTATTTCCATTGTTTTACGATTTTTGTCCACATTATCCACATTATCCACAGACTTGTACACAATTAGGGTGTGGATTTCCCTGGTATTTACAATTTCTCCAATCTGCGTTATAGTCAGATTAACAATAATAAAAGAAGGAGAGATTGCCATGAATTACATTAAAGTAACAACCACATATCCAACCGGTGGAACGCTGCTTCCAAACGCATTTGTTGATAATTATATGATCCGTGCGAACGGTGAATACATCAAAGTGTATATTTATCTTCTGCGTATGGTTTCTGACGGTGCAAACTTCAGCATTCCTTGTCTTGCAGATGTACTGGAACTTACGGAGCGTGATGTTACTCGTGCGTTAAAATACTGGGAGAAGGAATCCCTCTTACGCATGGAACTCAAGGATGGGGAGATCAGATTTATTGAATTGCTTCCTGTCAGTGGCAATCCACATTCTCCTGCACAGGCTACAAAACAAGAAGACACAGTCCAAGCCCCTTCTTCAGCAGCTTCTACGACTGCTGTGAAGGAACAGACGATCACTGGTGCTGAACCGATCCCTGCCATGAAGACACTTTCTCCGGCAGAACTTCAGCGCAAGAGCGAAGATGAGCGTTTTTCTTATCTTCTCTATGTGTGTGAGATGTTCTTAGGGAAGCCTTTAACTTGTACGGATATGAACACTTTACTTTACATGTATGAAGATCTTAGAATGTCATGTGAGTTGATCGAGTATCTTGTAGAACATTGTGTATCAAATGGTAAGAAGAGTTTTCGTTATATGCAGTCTGTAGCGATCAACTGGTACGAAGCAAATATCAAAACTCCTGAAGAAGCGAAAGCATACAGCAAGAATTTCCGCAAGGAATATTATTCTATCATGCGTGCCTTTGGATTAAATCAGAATCCAGCCCCTGTTCAGGAAGAATATATGAAACGATGGCTTGAAACTGATGGTTTTGATCTTGCACTGATCATTGAAGCTTGTAATCGTACGATCAACGCGATCAACAAACCTAGTTTTCCATATGCAGATACGATCTTAAAGCACTGGAAAGATAACCACATCGTAACTTTGGAAGATGCGAAGAACTTCCATATCCAGCAGAAAGCACCAAAGACTTTCGCTAACAATAACAACCAGAGCAATATGCATAACTTTACGCAGCGTGATTATGATTTTGATGCCTTAGAGCAACAGCTTTTACAGAAACAGTTCGCGGACGAACTCATGGAGAACTAACTTATGTCATTGTCAAATAACGATTATCAGGATATCATGCGCCAGTATGAGGAAAGACGGCTTTCTAATTACCGTCTCCATGAACAGCGCAAGAAAGATATATACACAACAATTCCAGAGATCAAAGAACTTGACCGGCAGATCACTGCCAATTCTATTTCTCTCGGAAAGCAGCTGATCGTCCGTGATGATCCTGCTTTAAGAGAGGAATACCGCATAAAGAATCAGCTGCTGATCAGCCAGAAGCAGACTCTCTTAAAAGAAGCTGGGTATTCTCTTGATTATCTGGAACCGATCTACCATTGTAAGAAGTGTAAGGACACCGGATATATTGGCCAGGAACAATGTTCCTGCTTTCATCAGGCGATGATCGATCACCTGTATTCCGGTTCTAATATGGCTAAGATTTTAGCACGGGAGAATTTTCAGACCTTTCGGGAAGATTATTATTCCGACCAGATGACCAAGCAAGGTCTTCCAAGCCCTAGACGTAACATCCAGAAAGTCGTGGAACACTGTAAAACCTTTATTTCCAGATTTCCAAATCACGACAACATTTTATTTCAGGGTTCCACTGGTGTTGGGAAGACTTTCTTAAGTCATTGTATTGCAAAGGAGATCATGGACCGCGGATTTACCTGCGTCTATATGACAGCTTTCCAGCTGTTTGATACTTTGGCAAAGCATACCTTTGGTAAAGGAAAGGATACTGAACAGGAAACATCTGCTAACCTGATCTTTCAATGCGATCTTTTGATCATCGATGACCTTGGGACTGAGATGATCAATAAATTTGTGATCTCACAGTTATTTCAATGTTTGAATGAACGATTGATCCAGGAAAGATCAACGATCATATCCACCAATTTATCTCTGCAAGAATTCAGAAATACTTATTCTGAACGAATTTTTTCAAGGATCATTGAGAATTATTCATGGCAGAAAATCTATGGAGATGATATCCGTTTTAAAAAATCGAACTTGACGTAACTTATTTATAATGTTATAAAAAACTATAGAACAATATACGAAGGAGATAGTATCATGAGACGATCTGACCGTAACTTTACTAAGATTCCAGACGGTAAACTTGGAATCATTGCCCTTGAAGGATGCAAAGAACTTGGAAAAACAATCGACAACTATATCATCCAGTGGAGATCTGAAACTTACAAAGATTTCAAAGACTCTGTTGCCTGTGACGGATATTTAAGAGATACTTATCTTTTAGATGCTAGTTGCCCACGTTTTGGTTCTGGAGAAGCTAAAGGTATCATTCGCGAATCTGTTCGTGACATGGATTTATACATTATTGTTGATGTATTAAACTACAGTGTAACTTACTCTTTAAGCGGACGTGTAAACCACATGTCTCCAGACGATCACTATGCTGACTTAAAACGTATTATCAGTGCTTCCGCTGGAAAGGCTAAGAGCGTTAATGTTATCATGCCTTTCTTATATGAAAGCCGTCAGCATAAGAGAAGTACACGTGAATCTTTAGACTGTGCAGTTATGCTTCAGGAACTGATCAGCCTTGGTGTTGATAACATCCTGACTTTTGATGCACATGACCCTCGTGTACAGAATGCGATCCCTATCAGTGGATTTGATAACATTCAGCCTACTTATCAGTTTGTAAAATCATTAGTTGAGCAGTGTGATGATGTTCACTTTGACAACGACCACTTAATGGTTATCAGCCCAGATGAAGGTGCTATGCAGCGTGCAATCTACATGGCAAACGTTGTTGGTGTCGATGTTGGTATGTTCTACAAACGCCGTGACTATTCTACTGTCATTGACGGACGTAATCCTATCGTTGCACATGAATTCCTTGGTGATTCCTTAGATGGTAAGGATGTTCTGATCATCGACGACATGATCTCTTCTGGAGAAAGTATGATCGACGTAGCCAAAGAATTAAAACGCAGAAATGCCCGTCGTGTATTCTGCTTATCTACATTTGGTTTATTTACAAACGGATTAGAAGTATTTGACCGTGCAGTTGAAGAAGGTATCATCGAGAAGGTTATCACAACAAACCTTACTTATCAGACACCTGAGTTATTATCTCGTGACTGGTATGCATCTTCTGACGTATCTAAATACGTTGCGCTGTTAATTGATACATTAAACCATGATGCATCTATCAGTGATCTGTTAAACCCAACAGAACGCATCAAAGAATATCTTGAAAAGAAGAATATGTAATATATAGATAAAGACTTCGCCTCTATGACGGAGTCTTTTTTATTTGCAAAACTTTTTTATACACAAAAATCACAGGTATTTGAATTACCTGTGATTTTTACTATCTCAATATTCTTTTTACTGATTCTCTGCTGACTGCTCTTCTGACTGCGGTGCTGCCGTTGTAGGAGCCGCTGTCGTAGGCGCTGCTGTTGTAGGAGCTGCCGTCGTAGGCGCTGCTGTTGTAGCTTCTGTGCCCTTTGTGCTGCTCTCTGTAGCTGTTGTTGTCTGTGTTCCTGTCTGCTGTGTAGTCTCTCCCTGATAATCCGTATAATCTCCACCCATAGAATCTGTAGAAGAATATTCTGAATGAATCGCATTCATGAAATTACTCCAGATGGATTTTGGATAAGATGCTCCACTTAGCGATTCCATAATCCTATTATCATCTCTTCCTACCCATACTGCTGTTGTATAGTAAGGTGTGTATCCACAAAACCATCCATCTTTATTCAAGCTTGTCGTACCTGTCTTACCGGCAGTATCAACATTCGGTACCTTTGCACCAACACCTGTTCCACCTGTGACAACACTCTTCAGTACATCTGTCATTGCATTTGCTGCATTTGTGGAATATACTCTTCTCTTCTTTGTAGAAGATGACATCACTTCATCTCCATCAGAAGTTGTGATCTTAGAAATACACGTTGGTTCTCTATACACACCATCGTTCTTCAATGTAGCATATCCTGCCGCCATTTCTTCTGATGTTGTTCCTTTCGTGAAACCACCAATACATGTCGTATAATACTTATAATCAGAATCTGTCAGATATTTAAAATTCATCTCTTCCAGATATTTTAAACAGGTCTTTGGTGTCAACTGCTCATAGAGCCGCATTGTTGCAACGTTGCTTGATTTCTGAACAGCTCTTCGAAGTGAGATCTGTCCAGAATAAGAACCATGAGAGTTTCTTACACGATGCTTATCTTTCGTTGACATCGGTGAATCATTCACCGTTGATCCTGCAGACCATCCATGTTCTAAGGCTGGTGCATATACAAGCAATGGCTTGATCGCACTACCTGGCTGTCTTGGACTCTGGAAAGCTCGGTTTAATGTATAACCGATATTCTTCTGTTCACGTCCACCGACGATCGCTACAACCTTTCCAGTATCATTATCAATACATGTTCCAGATGCCTGTGTCTTATAAATACCATTCTTATCTTTCTCTGTATATCCAGACAATGCACTATCTACGCTGCTCTGCAGCTGTTTCTGGACATCTGGATCAATAGATGTATAAATATGATATCCGGCACTGTATAAGGTTCTCTTACACTCTGCATACATCTTATCATATTCTTCCTGATATTTTTCCTTCTCAGAAGTCGAACTGAAATCGTATTTGAATTCAAATCCCTTCTGCTTCATGATCTCTTTTGTCGCACAATGAATGACATATGTTTCTACGTAATTCTTCTTCTCTGTCTTACTCTTCTGCGCACTCTTTACTTTGATCTCTTCATTGATCGCTTCCTGATACTGGTCTTTACGGATCAGTTTCTGCTCGTACATATCCTTTAAGATCTTATTTCTACGCTTGATCGTATTTTCTTTGTTTGTACGTGGATCATAGATTGTTGGGTTATTTGGAATCGCAGATAAAAATGCTGCTTCTGACATTGTCAGATTCTTCGCATCCTTACGGAAATATCCTTGGCTTGCTGCCTGAATTCCATAATAACCATTCGCATAATAAACATTGTTCAGATAGAACTCAAGGATCTGCTCCTTGGAGTATTTTCTCTCTAATTCTACTGCCATAAAGATCTCTTTAACTTTTCTCTTCCATGTCTTCTGACGATTCAAAAAGACAGTCTTCGCAAGCTGCTGCGTCAGAGTACTTCCCCCCTGTGTGATCCTTCCTTTGTGTACCACATAACTTACTGCAGCTCTTGAGATTCCTTTGTAATCCACACCGCTGTGTTTATAGAAATTCTTGTCTTCGACAGAAATCACTGCAGCTATGACATAAACCGGAAGCTCCTTGTACTTCAGATAATATACATCTTTTTCACCTTTAAACTTCAGTAACTGTTTTCCGTTGGTGTCATATACAATACTTGTCTGTGATGCCTTAAATGTATCCTCACTCGACTGTGCAACGAGTTCCTTGGCTTCACTTCTAAGCTTCATAACCTTTGCCCCAAAAGTAAACCAGCCGATTACGACCAACAACAAAAAGACAACAGAAACTTTCAAAAGAACTTTTTTCTTTTTATGTTTCTTTTTATGCTTTTTCTTGCTTTCGGGAATAATCTTTTTTGTTTCCTTTGTTTCTTCAGCCATATTCCTTTCACCTTTCGTTTGTTTTTACTGTTCTCATTTTCCGGATCATCTCCAGATATATATCTTAATTTTAACATAAAATATATCATAACTAAAATTTTTGTCTCGACATAGTTCGCACTCTAAAGACAAAATCTAATTGGCGTATCCGTAATAAACGCTTCCTGCTTGTTTAAATTCACTCTCAAGCTTCTTGCGATTTGCTTTTACAGACTTTCCATTTGTCGGATCATAATATCTTAAATCCGTCTGATTATAACTCATAACTAATACATATGTGCCATTCTTTCTCTGTGCCATAAAAGATCTTCCCTTACTTATTGCATAAACAAGATCATCCATGCTGCAGTCAGAATAATTAACTGCACGCTTATTGAACACCTTAAATAATTTATCATATGTGCTACCTGACATCTTCTTGATCTTATCATAGGAAATCTTAATTCCTTCTGACCTTGCCATCATCAGAATACATGCAATATCTGTCTCATCTTTATTCTCTGCTTTGATCATCGGGATATTAGATCCTTTTCCATAATTCTGTGCAACACCCTTCTCCCACAGATACATCTGATGATAATTTACAACTACTCCTCCGCCTTGCTTTGCGACCTTGATCGCTTCTTTCAGATTACTGTAAATTCCTGATAACTTACCGCCTGTATAGACAAATGCATCCCTATATTTATTATCATTTACAGCAAATTTGATCTTTATCTCATCTTCCTGTTCCTCAACATTTGTGGAAAGATAGTTTGGTCTTGTCTGAATATAAACATCATCCGGGAATGCAAGATATAATTGATTCAATCTTGTTCCTGTATATCCGTACTCTAAAACTGCCTTACTCTCCTGTTTATCTTTGTATCGAATATAACTTACATTGATCTTCTTATATCCATTTCCACTCTTCTTAGAATGTGTCAATGCGATCGTTGTTCCGTCTACACTTGTGTTCGTAATATAAGTACCATCTTCTCCATACTCTTTTACAATCTTTTTATTGTTTCTTATATATACATTTGTCAATGGATACATATAAGAACCATCTTTATTCCTTACAACTTCTTTTTTATTTCCAACTCCATAGATAAAATCTTTCTCTATAAATCCAATTGGACGCAGTACCTGATCATCTTTGCATGTGATCACTTCTGTTTTCTGTGTAGAAAGATCCACAACTTTCATCTTATTCTTTGACTGATTCAATGCAAGCATTCCATTATCAGAGATAACTGTCATATCATCTGTAATGTTCTTTGCCAGAATCTTACTCTTTCCAGAGTCAAGATCTACCTGATAAACCGCTCCATCTAAATAGAAATAAAACTGTCCGCTATCACTTAAAAATGCACCCTTTTTAATGTCATTTTTCATCATATCGTACTGAATCTGTGTTGGGATAAAACCTAGTTCTTCAATCTTCTGGTCTGATGCAGTATACTGATAAACAGAAATACCATTCTCTCCTTCATGTTTTCCTCGATTCATATATCCATAAACCAAGAATGCTATATCTCCATTATTCTTCATCTTCATGATCTGAATCGCATGCTTTTGATAGTTGTTGCGACTGTCACGATAATCTTCTCCTTCAAAAGAAAATACTTTGTGCATATTAGACTTCTGATAATCATAATACCACAATTCATCTTGGACAACGAATGCTGCTTTCTTTCCACCATTTTTACTGATCAACTGTTTCTGACTGCTTCCGATTCCCAATAAAATACGATTATTGCTACGGTCGATCGTATCGTATCGCATATATGCTTCCATATTACGTTCATAATTCAACAGATACATTCTGTCCTTTGCATAGCGAACCCTGAAATATTCTGTTGCCTGATAATACTGTTTTGTTCCATCCGTATTCTCTGCTGAAAGAATATATCTCATCTCCAGTGACGTTACATTTTCAGAAATTTCTTTCACTGTTGCAGGATATACACTTTCAACCTGTGGTTTTAATGTCGCATAAGATACCGCTTCCTGTGTCGATTTCAAATCAACATTCGCCAGATTATTTGATGTTGTTCCTTCTGCCGTTTCTAAATACTGACTGATAAACTCTGTATTACCTTCTGTCAATGCTGCATCATGGAATTTCTGTGCAAAATCCAGACATTCTTTTAAATGAAAACTAGTTCCATAAATCACACGTGTAAAATAACGGATCGTTTTGTCATTTTGTTTTACTGACAATTCCATTAGATATGTTTTTCCATTTTCCAGACGTTCTTTGATCTTAATGTTTGCTGTCTTTTTTCCTTTGACTTTATGAAATGCTGTATCACCATTTCCAAGGATTGTTTTATTATCTGTATCATAAATCTTATATGACACGACACTGACATCAGATTTTGCATGTGTCAGCATTACTTTTACTTCATTCTCATAAATTGGTGTGATACTGTCACGGATCAAGGATGCATCAACACTTCCCTGATACCCATGCAGCTGGTTAATATTCTTTCCATCTGCAGACACTGTTAATAAAGGGATCGTTGCTTGACTAGTTTCTGTAACCCCTTTGTTATTTCTTCCAACTAATATATAATTCCAGATAAATAATGAAATTAAAAATAGAATCCCAAATACTGAAATCTGTATCACTTTGCTTTGCTTCATTACTTTCTCCTTTTCCTAATTCCGTGAAGCCTTATAATGTACATTTTATCCGTTTTTGTATATGAATACAACCTTTTTAAGAAATGTTTAAGATGTATGTTTTTCATTTTACAGTGGATTTCATAGGCATTTTCTATGAAAAAAGAAAAACCAGGATTTCTCCCGGCTCTTTCTTTTTATGCTTTGAACATATTTCGTTTTCTTCGATAACGGCATCTTCTATGATAAATCTCTCCTCCAAGCAGCGAAAGGATCATCTGATATAATAATTGTTCTTTCTTCTGACAATCTTGCTTCTCTTGATGATCGATCTTATCATAAATCTTATCCGCCATAGCAAGCAGCATTGTTCGATCCATATATTCATCAAACATCCTGCTGCCCTCGTATTCCATCTGATCACAAATATCTTCGATCAGATCCAGAATCTGTCTGGCCAGTGCAGAATACATTCTCGTAATATACTGATAATCGTCTTCCTGCCTCTGTTCCTGTGCTACAAATTCTCTGACGGGTCTTACTTCGGTATCAAATAATGGAAGATCTCCTAAACCATCTCTGTCTGCCATCTTCCTGCTCCTTTTTCTCTATCAATCATATCTTATGATCATCTAGAGAAAATATTGCATGTCCTATTCTTTATTTTCTTCCCGAATACTTCTCACTTCTTCATTGATCGCCAACATCTTGCTGTCTAAAAATGTCACAAGATCTGCACACTCCTTCAATTCTTTCTTAATGTATTCTGGTGTATTGCCCTCGTATTTGTAATAAATCTTATGCTCCAGAGATGCCCAAAAATCCATTGCGACTGTTCTGATCTGAATCTCTACTTTTGTAGGTACCACTCGGTCAGATAAAAAGATTGGTACTCTTACGATCAGATGGTAGCTTCTGTAGCCATTGACCTTAGGATTCAACATATAATCCTTTGTCTTTAGTACTTCTATATCATCCTGTGATGAGATCATATCTACAATTCGGTAAATATCTGGTGTAAAAGAACAAATAACCCTGACCCCAGCGATATCGTCAATATATTTCTGGATATTCTCTACTGTGATCTCTTTTCCTTTACGCATCAGCTTTCTTGTGATGCTCTCATCTGTTTTTAATCTTGATTCGATATGTTCAATCGGATTGTACTGGTGCACAAGTTTAAACTCATCATTTAATATCTCTAATTTCGTCCCGATCTCTTTTAATGCAGAACGATATAATAATTTGATCTTTCGGTATTCAAGCATTACATCTTGTACATCAGGTAATTCTAATTCTCTCATATGTCTCACTCCTTACCATGTTTGCTATTCCTATTCTATCACTGTTTCACTTTGTATTCAATAGCATACAATCCGAGTAATGAGTTCTTAAATATCTAAAAATGGGTAAAAAAAATCCGTGCGGAATGCGTTGTGCTATCTTCCACAGACGTTACCTCTATAGTTAACTCAACCCAGGCACCCTCACGGCACATAGAAGGTTCCACTTAGTGCTGCTTTGTTCCCAACCTGACACGGTTCATGGATTCCTATTGCGTGAGACCCAGATATCAACGCCACTTGTAGAGGGCAGCTCTACAGAAAACAACCCGAAACAAACCATCACCTCTGCTATAGCGGATTGCAGAAATAGGGTGCCGCTACCTCCCCGGCTAGCACGGAAGCTTTATGACTTGATTATCTTTGGCATCTTTTGCAAGATGCATATTTGATTATACTAAATACTTTTCTTTTGGTCAATAGTTATTCTTATTTGGTTTTTAGATAAATTTTTTTCGTTCCCCGATATCTTCCTTTTCCTTTTATGATCACATATTTATGATCTTCTTTTTTGACGATCTTGTAATCTTTATTCTTTTTTAAATGCTTTCCTTTGTAATATAATACGATTCCCTTTGGATTCTTATTGTTAGAATCTGCCTTACAATATCTCAGATGAATCTTGTTTACTGGCTGCATTACTGTATATGCCTTTAAACGCACCGTTGCATGATCTGGATTCAGATCATTCCATTTTTTATGATCATAAAGATAACTCTGTCCTTTTTTTGTTTTATTAACAAAAGATACCCAGTGATAATCATCATTTTCATCAAAACCAATCTTGCCAGAAGATCTTAATTTTACTACAACTGCAAACTTGTCTCCTCTCAGAACCTCTGCTTTTCTTGGAAGATCGATCGTATGCGTTCCGGCCTCTCTGATCGTTCCTGTTACCGAACGTTTTAACATCTTTGTTCCACTTGTTGGTTTTCCATCTTTAGGGTTTCTATAAATCTGTATACTGTATTTGACGTTTGCAGACCAAGTCACCAGATTCACTGCTTTGATCAGCTCTTTCTTCTTTGCACTTCCTTTTTTCGCTGTAAATACATTTGCGAACTTTTGTCCTTTT
Organism: Anaerostipes hadrus; assembly: GCA_036312945.1. Lineage (GTDB taxonomy): Bacteria > Bacillota > Clostridia > Lachnospirales > Lachnospiraceae > Anaerostipes > Anaerostipes hadrus_C. The sequence continues at coordinate 31,628 of JAXJNA010000072.1, read as the reverse complement.
TTCAGTTTTAAAATTCCAGGATTCGCTGAACCATCGTAGAAATAATTGTATTTATATTCTGAGGCTTTCACAAATTGCCCTGCAACAAATTCACAAAGAGATTTATCCTCGTAAGAAATATAGGTATATCCATTGCTTCCTTCTTGATTTCCCCAACTGTTTTTTACGATCCATGCTCCATCTCTGGACGGTCTGGATCCACTGTTGAAATTATCTCTGCTATAACTATCATCCCATCCAACGATCGCAACAATATGATTTGCTGTCTGTCTGGCACTATTGCAGTTGTATGCCTGATGATTATCTCCGTAATAGGCTGTTTCTTCCCATGTCTCTTCAGGCGCATGGTATGCCATAACTACGGATCCATATTCTATGATATAGGATTTTACTACTGCTGCCTGCGGTGTATCTCCAAGGAAAAATCCATTCTTCAAAATTGCACTGTCTTTTTGTCCCACAGAATCAGATAATCTCCATTTTCCTGTATTAAATGGTGCAATATTTTCTTTTGCAAGGCCATACCATCCTGTTAACGATAACATTGCAAGCAGTGAATTGCCGCCCGCATATCTCCAATCTCCTGAAACTTTTGTTTTGTCTCCTTTGGTATTATTTAATTTATCGTTTTTTCGATTGTACATAAAATATCCAAAATGTTTCTCCGAAAAATCTACATTCGTACTTGCGATTCCTTGTTTGATCAGAGAAGTCTCTCCCATCGATGTAATTCCAAACGCCCAGCATAATTCTGTGTTCCCCTGATCCTTCACTGACGTTACCTGTCCAAGTTCTGATGAACTGTAATAAGAATCCAATGATCTGGCATTCCTCTTTGGCGTTACAGTTTTGGGCACATCTGGAGATTCAATCTTAATATTCAATGGATGATATCCATTAGACTGTGAGGCATAGATAAAAGAAATATTTAAAGAACTTATCATGCCGACACATAAAATAACTACAATAAGCTTCTTAATCCTTTCCATGTTCCTTGTCCCCCTTCTTCCTTCTTCTTAATTCTTTAAAAAAATCAGACAGCATCTGGCTGCACTCTTCCTCTAATATACCACGTTCTATCTCTACTTGATGATTAAATTTATCAATCTGTAAAATATTCAATACAGATCCTGCACAGCCCGCCTTTGGATTCATCGCTCCGATCACAACTTTGGGAATTCGTGCCTGTACAATAGCTCCTGCACACATCTGGCATGGCTCCAATGTGATATACATGGTACAATCTTCCAGTCTCCAATCATTAACTTTCTTACTTGCTTTCTGAATCGCAAGAAGTTCTGCATGTGCCAATGTTGTCTTCTTCTTATTGCGCTGGTTATAAGCTCTTGCAATGATCTTGTCATCTTCAACGATCACACATCCGATCGGAACATCTCCGATCGCTGCCGCTTTCTTCGCTTGTTTGATTGCTTCTTTCATGTATTTTTCTTCTTGTGTCACTTACTCTTACCCCTTATATCTATGTCATATTTTTCTTTATTATAACATAGAATGAAGCAAAAAGAGAGTACACGATTGTCAGATTATCAACGTATTGTATCTTATCTGTATGAATATCACCATGGAATCAAGGGTTCCAATGTCGGTTTTGCCAAAATAGAAAAACGCCAAAACCGTCTGAGGGTCTATTTCCATGTAAAAACAAATGATCAGGCATTGGAATACAAAATTTATTTTTATTATTTTCATCAAGGTACTATGAATGGGATTTATCTTGATACGGTCAAGCGAACTGACGCGATCATTGAATTTAAAAACACGTATCCTCTGATCGATGATTTTGATAAAATGGACGGATTCTTGCTGTATTATTCGAATGATCATTTCTTTGGATCGCAGTGGAAAGATCATCCGATCATTATACGAAGTTTTATACCTGTGAAGCCTGCTGAAAATAAAAATGAGAATACTGAAAAAACGCTACCTCCGCCTCCAGAACCTTCACCTGAAACCGAAACACTTTCTGAAACTGAAACGCCTCATCCATCCAGTCTCTCTGAATATATTGAAGCCCTTCAATTAGAAAAGGATGCGAAAGAATCCACACATCCAAATCCACCAAAGGCCTTCGACTGGAAGGAGTATCCCACCTTGCCCATGCCTCCTTCTTATAGCCTTGATCCTAGCATTAAGATCGGACTAGAAGATCTTGATCAGATCCCTGATCTTGATGACAACATAAAGACAAATGGATTTCTCCTTTTAAATTATGGGAATTTCGGCCACTTAATGCTCGCAAAGGATCAAGACAGCGGCCAATGTTATCTTGGAATTCCTGGAATCTTTGATAACGAAAAAGCTTTTATCTCCCGTTTATTTGGTTTTAAGACTTTTATCACGGTGCCGCTAAAACCACATAAAACTGGAAATTTTGGTTATTTTATCTTACCGGTCTAAGATGTTGCTTAACTGTGCAAACTGTTCTAAGGTTAATGCTTCTCCACGGACAGATGCAGGTAATTCCATCTCTTCTAATGCCTGTGCTACCTGTTCTTTGGAGAAGTTTAATCCTCCGAAATTTTTAATTCCATTCTGGAGAGTTTTTCTTCTCTGGTTAAAAGATGCACGAATTAACTGAAATAATAATTTCTCATTTGTGACTTTGATCGGTGCGTCTTTGTATTTCGTGAGACGGATGACTGCAGATCCGACTTTTGGTCTTGGCATAAAGCAGTTTGGCGGCACATTCGCTACCACATATGGTTCTGCATAGTACTGAACTGCGAGTGATAATGCACCATAGTCTTTTGTTCCAGGACCTGACTGCATACGGTCTGCAACTTCTTTCTGTACCATGACAGTAATACTGTCGATCGGCACATGACTTTCAAACAATCCCATAATGATCGGGGTTGTAATATAATATGGAAGATTTGCCACAACCTTCACTGGTTTTCCACCATTTTTCTCTTCCACGATCTTTGCAATATCGACTTTCAAAATATCTGCATTTAAAATGGACACGTTATCATATGCGCTTAATGTGTCTGAAAGAATCGGAATCAGATTCTTATCGATCTCAACTGCCATGACTTCTCTCGCATTTTCTGCAAGATACTGTGTCATTGTTCCAATTCCTGGTCCGATTTCTAACACGAAATCATCTTTGTTCACTTCTGCTGCAGAAATGATCTTCTCAAGAACACGTTCATCAATCAGAAAGTTCTGTCCAAACTTTTTCTGAAAATCAAAATCATATTTCTGAATTACTTCTATTGTATTTTTTGGATTTCCAAGTTTCACTCTTTATACCTCTTTCATACGATACAATTGTCTTGCATTTTCTTCAGTGACTGCGATCAGCTCTTCCTTGTTGATCCCTTTGATCTGACTGAGCGCTTCTGCTACATAATTTAAATTCAGGGAAGAATTTCTCTTACCTCTATTGGGTTCTGGTGACAGATATGGGCAGTCTGTCTCTAATACGATTCTGTCTAACGGTGTATAAGCTGCAACTTCCTTTAATGTCTTTGCATTCTTAAATGTTACAACGCCACCGATTCCAATATAAAATCCCATATCAAGGAATTGTCTTGCCATCTCTTTTGAATAAGAAAAACAGTGAACCACCCCGCCGATTTCTTCTGCATGTAACGCTTTCATTATATCATAAGTATCCTTTGCTGCGTCCCTGCTGTGAATAATGATCGGTAATTTTACATCTCTTGCAAGTTCGATCTGTGCTTCAAACCATTTCTTCTGAATGCTGCGTTCTGGTTCATCCCAGTAATAATCAAGCCCGATCTCTCCGATCGCAAGAATTCGATCCATTGCTGCATATTTCTTTAGTGTATCAATATCTGCCTCTGTCAGCTCTGCCGTATCACTTGGATGCACTCCGACAGCTCCATACATCATCGGATATCGTTTCACTGCTTCTACGATCCATGTAGACGTTTCCATATTCGATCCTACATCAACGATCGTTCCGATTCCATTGTCCTTCATAGATGCTAACAGTTCTTCTCTGTCTTGATCAAACTGTTTGTCATCATAATGTGCATGTGTATCAAATATCATCGTCTTTCCCCCTTTTCTCTTCGTTTCTTTAATCTAACGGTATTTCCGTTGACCGTAAGGCAACGGATGCTTCGCAAGAAACTTGACATACGGCTGTAACCATAATCTTTGATATTAAATCCGCTGTGCTTATCTTTTAATTCTAACGTTACTGCAGAAAGATTATCTAAAGATCCGCCATTTTTCTTTACAAAATGAATCACTTCTTCTTCAATCGTTTCTCTGCTTGTCAGTTCTTTAAATTCAACATAACAGTTTGTATCTTCCTGCACAAGCATAAAATTATCCATCTCTTCATCGATCAAAACACTCAGCTTTGTATATCCATAATTTCGCACATCAAAATCTGAATATTTTGCATTTAATCGATTTCCAATCTTCCCTAAATCTACTGGGGCATTCCCATTTTCACTGATAATATCTGCGATCGTATATGAAATCTCATCCAGTGATGTAACATTCTCTATTTCATCACTCTCCATATCCTCTTCTTTACCTCTGTCTGCTTCATAAATCAGATTTAGATGAATAAATTTGTTACACGCTCTTGTCAGTGCCACCGGTGTCTTTGATTCTCCCATTCCGATCACATACATGTGCTCTTCTCGAAGTCTCATTGCAAGTCTTGTAAAATCACTGTCGCTTGTAACAATACAAAATCCGTCTACTTTCTTTCCATATAACAGATCCATTGCATCAATAACCATTGCCATGTCTGTTGCATTTTTACCTGAAGTATAAGAAAATTGCTGCACAGGAATAATAGAATATTCTAGTAATAATTCTTCGCTCCATCCATTTGCTTTGGACCAGTTCCCATAAATTCTTCGACAAGACGGAAATCCGTAGGCTTCCAGCTCCTGAAAAATGATCGGTGCGTATTTAGGACTAATATTATCTGCATCGATCAGAACTGCAAACTGATTCTTTTCTTCTTCTATCATATTTTCCCTCATATCTAACTATTGTTTATAGTTCTTTCCTGTAAAATGAAAAAAAGGATATATCCTCTCGAATATATCCTTAAATAAATACCAAGCGGGTGATGGGAATCGAACCCACGTGATCAGCTTGGAAGGCTGGAGTTCTACCATTGAACTACACCCGCATATCTTGTTCGCTGTGTTGTGTTTTCCTCAGCGACAAGTAATACTATACCACCACTTTTTATAAATTGCAAGTGTTTTTTTGAATTTTTTTCATTTTTTTTGAATATCTTATGATAAAGGGTTTTTGGGGTATGTTTTATGATGAATAAAATCTGGTGTTTTATGATCCTTGCGGGGCTCATTGTCGGCAGTTTTAATGGGAAGATCACGACCCTTTCTGATACGATTTTATCTTCTTCAAAAGAAGCTGTAGAACTTTGTATTCTAATGTTTGGAATCGTTGGGTTATGGTCTGGTCTTATGAACATTGCACTGTCTCTTGGAATTACTACACGGCTTCAAAAACTATTAACCCCTTTTCTGACTTTTTTATTTCCAAATCTTAAGAACCAAAAAGCGAAAGAATATATCAGTACAAATATCGTCGCAAATATATTGGGTCTTGGCTGGGCTGCAACTCCTTCCGGATTAAAAGCTATGGAAGAATTGCAGAAGGATAACCCTGACAAAAACACCGCAACAAATGAAATGTGTTCGTTCTTAATTCTTAATATATCATCTCTGCAATTAATTCCGATCAATATCATTGCCTACCGAAGCCAATACGGCTCTGTCAATCCATCTAAGATCTTAATTCCGGGACTTATCGCTACTTTAGGTTCCACGATCGTTGCTGTTATCTATATCAAATGGAAGGACCGAAAACAATGATCACATTTCTTGCAAATCTTGTCATTCCTTTGTTCATATTTATACTTGTTTTATATGGAACCCTAAAGCGGAAGGATATCTATACCCCTTTTCTTGAAGGTGTTATGGACGGATTTAAAATTGTTCTTGAGATCGCCCCGACTCTGATCGCTTTGTTTTTTGCGATTCAGATCTTTCGTTCTTCTGGGGCCTTGGATCTGATCGTTCGTTTTCTGACTCCTATAGGAAAACTTTTAAAGATTCCTAAAGAAGTTTTGCCCGTGATCTTTGCAAAACTTTTTTCTTCTTCCGCTGCAACTGGATTCCTGCTTGATATTTATAAAACTTCTGGACCTGATTCACTAGCTGGGTTTATGTCTTCTGTGATCCTTAGTTCTACGGAAACTTGTTTTTATACATTATCTGTGTATTATTCTGTGGTTGGAATAAAAAAGATTCGATATACATTGACTGGGGCATTGCTGGCCGTTTTTGTTGGTACTTTTATCTCTGTATTTATCTCTTATTTTTAACTTTTTTTGATATATTCATGGTATAATTTTGACATAAATAAATAATATTGCATTATAAAAATCAGCATACACAAAAAACGAGTGTTATCAGCATCTACTACTGATAGCACTCATCTTTTTTATTCCATATCTTTTCGTTTCTCTAATTCTCTCAAACTGACAACCAGATCATAAACTTCCGGCCGACGTTCTTTCAAATGTTCATCCAGACGATGTCTTCGCTCTTTAAATCTCTGTGCAAGTTCTGGATGTTCTTTCATGATATGTTCATGAATTTCCCTTCGATGCTCCTCAAAACGTGCCGCCAAAGTTCTTTCATCTTTTCCAGAAATATTTACGATCTCTTTTAGATGTTCTTCCAGATGTTCTAACCATTCATCTTCGTCAAAAGCTTCCATATGGGACCAGCTTCCATGTAACAGCTTTTCTACATCTCCATTTTTCTTTAACTGCTTAATCTGATTTGTAATCTGTCTCTCAATTTGATTTTCTGTATCAGAACCAAATGCCCAGACAAATTCCTGCATACGATTATCTACACGTTTTCTGGATGCACTGCGTTCTTCATTGTCAACTCCTCCTTCTAATGGATATGGACGTTTAATTCCCATATCTTTTAAAGCAGTGTGAATTGTTCTTCTTGCACAACCTTCTTCGACCAGATATCCAATCCCAAGCTTTCTCATCTGCTCATTTAAATCTGCGATATGCTCCGTGATATAAAATCTTATTCCTTGCTCTTTCAATGACTTATAAAGAATCTCAATGCGGTCTGCTGCCGTGATATCCATGCTTCCGATTCCGCTGGCATCAAGGATCACTGCTTTGATATTTCCTCTACGTTCAAGTTCCTGCTCAATATCCTGCTGCAACACTCCTGCATTTGCAAAAAACAAATTGCTGCTGAAGCGATAGATCAAAACGCCTTCAATCTCGTGAATCTGACTACTCTCAGTCAAATCACGAAAATGCTTATGTCCTGGTTGGATTCCAAGAAAACAGCTTGCAGGTTTTGATGATCGTATGACCATTTCTGCAAAAGATAAGATAATTCCGATCAATACACCATTGATCGTTCCAAGTAACAACACTCCAATAAATGCTCCCCAGAAAATAAAACATTCTGTGCGGCTGACTTTCCACAGTTTTACCGCCAGTTCAAATTCTGTCGCTCCTAGAAGTGCAGAAATTACAATTGCTGTCAATACCGGAACTGGCAGATATCCAATAAATCCTGTTCCAAATAACAGTAATAGGATCATAGATAATCCTGCAACAATACTCATTAACTGTGTTTTTCCCTGATACTGTTCTCCCATCGCAGTTCTTGAAACAGATCCGTTGATCGGACAGCATCCAGTCAATGCTGCCACAAGATTTCCAACTGCAAATGCCAGTAACTCCTGATTATCATTGATGCGGTATCCATTTTTCTGTGCAAAGTTATTCTCTGCAAGAAGTGTTTCTGCCATAATAACGACCGCTACTGACAAGCTGATCGTTACCACTTCATCCATTGGAACTAACATAAGATTCGGAAAACTCCATTTAGGAAGTCCTGGTGTTACCGCATCTAATGTCTTGATTCCCCATTCTTTCATCGGCAAAACCTGTGTCAAAACAGCCCCTGCTGCCATCATTACAACTGCCATTGGGAATTTCGGCATGATCTTTTTCGCTGCCAACAGGATGACTAATGATAGGATTCCTAAGATCAAGGATGGAAGATTGATCTGTTCTGCTGCTTTTTCTATATGCTCTAGAAGTTCTAATAATTCTCCTGTCCCTGCTGTTCCTCCCATTAATTTCGGCACTTGCATCAAAATGATCGTCGAACAGATTCCTGTAATAAATCCGCCCATAACTGGTGCTGAAATATAATTTACAAGTTTTCCTGCATGCATCAGATAAAATGCGAGCAGCCACAATGCAACAAAAAATGTGATCACTGGTACAACTGCAAGTGCTTCTTTGGAGCCGCTTTGTATATTCATCCCAAGAAGCGCAGATCCAACCAACGCTGCTGGTGCCGCATCCACTCCAAAAATAAACTGAGGCGATGTAGAAAACAATGCAAATAAAATGATTGGAAATACAGACCCATATAATCCATAAACCGCCGGTAATCCGGCAATCTGGGAATATCCCATAGAAATGGGAATCGATACTGCCATGATGATGATTCCTGTGATCACGTCATGCAACAGATTTTCTCTTTTATAATCTTTTATTGTATGTCTTAATATCATAATTCTGTATGAAACACTCCCAACAAACTATTCTCTGATTTCCATCCAAGATGTCTCAATGTTTCTTCCAATCCAGACATCACTTCTAACATGTCTCCTACATTTGCACTTGCACCCATATGCCCGATTCGAATGACTTTTCCTGCCAATTCACCGAAAGAACCTGCCAGCATGATTCCATGTTTTTCTCGCATTCTTTCAAGAATATCATCCGCTGTCATTCCTTCTGGTACATCAAATACTGTAACCGTATCTGAAAATCCACTTTCCAAATGTAATTTTAAGCCAAAAGCTGCAATGGCTTTTCTTGTCGCATTTGCGATTCTGGCGTGACGTTTGATCAGATCTTTATCCTCTGCAATGTTGTCCATCGCAGCTTTCAATCCATAGATATCACTGATTGGCATTGTATATGGGAACCATAAATTTTTATAGTAATCTTTGAAAATCGTCAGATTACAATAAAATGATGCGATCGGTGTTTTTCTATTTTCCATAGCTTTTTTGGCTTCATCACTGATCGTTACGAAAGTAAGTCCTGGAGGCGCTGAAACTGCTTTCTGAGATCCACCACATAAGATATCGATCTGTGCTTTATCAACATCGACTTCATTTCCAAACATTCCTGAAACAGAATCTGTGACCGTCATGATTCCATAGGATTTCAATAATGGACAGATTTTATGAATGTCATTTAACATTCCACTTGGAGTATCACAATGAACAACTGTTGCATATTTAAAATCATGGTCTTCTTTCAGATATGCATCCAATTCATCGACATCAAATGCATTTTTATAATCTTTTGTATACATAACTGGAGTTCCACCATACATAGATACAAAATCTGCAAATCCGGCTCCATAGATTCCATTATCAAGGATTAAAACTCTGTCTCCCGGCTCTGTCATAGATGCACATGCTGCCTCTAAACCAAGAATTCCTTCTCCACTCAAGATCAATGTTTCATTCTTCGTATGAAGCAGCTCACTGATCAGCTCACAGGTTTCCTTGTATTCATCATAGAATTGAGGGTCCAAGTCTGCATTTGTTGTAGACAGACTTCTCGCCAGTCTTACATTTTCTGGCACCTGAACAGGTCCTGGTGTCATAATCTTGTATTTACTCATATCCGTCACTCACTTTCTTTTTTATTTTTATAATCTAATATACCGGGATCACTGCATAGAAAATGCTTTTGCAATCCCGGTATCATTATATCATTTTATTATGCGAACTGTGTAATTCCAATTTTCTTAACTGCAATCTCAATTGGTTCGATCACAATCAGTACAACAACTGCTGCTACAGCGATCTGTACGACATTTCCTGGCACGGAACTAATTGGTGCAATAAAGTTTCCATAAAGAATGATCTCTGCAATATAATATCCAACGATCTTAATTACAAATGCTGCAAAGATTGCTGCAACTTTCCATCCATACTGGTCATGTTTCTCTGTCATAGCTCCAACAACATATCCCATGATTCCTACGATAATAAATGTAAATGGTGCCCATGCTGTCCATCCTGATAACAGATCAAATAATCCCATTCCAACTCCACCAGCGATTGCTCCTGTTTTCTTACCAAATAAAATAGCCATAATGAATAAAGGTACATTTCCTAAATGGATCAGACCTCCATTGGCTGCGATTGGTAATCTTACGTTAACAAATGCTGTAAACACATAAGTTAATGCAACTGCCATTGCTGTTATTGCAATAAACTGTACTTTATTTTCTTTCATTTTATATTCCTCACTTTCTGATTTTTTATGTTATATATAGTTTTTCAAGTACGCTGCGTTCCTTTATTGTGTTATAATTTATCGTGTTGTTGGTATTTTTAAAATAGCCAGTTTTTTTATTTTTAATGGTGCCAGTTTATGATTTTCTTTTATATACCGAATAAACCACTGGTATCAAAACTAAATTTACAACCACATATATCAGCAAGATCAAAGCCAGCTGATTCGTCACAAATCCACCGATCTGGTAAATATGATTCACTTTCATAATCTCCTGAAAATTATTCAGCTGATCCGGTGTCAGCAAAAAGATTCCCTTACCTCCACCGATTCTTCCCACAAATGGCATAATGCAGAATAAAAAAAATGGAATACAAATTGCAATATTCGGACTTCCCATAACCGCAGATACCAGCATAGACACTGTCGTTGCCAAAAGATTTGCTATATATCCTGCAAACATCATAATGTAAAATGCCTGTCCATATGTAACATTATAGATCGTATAGCTGTTTAACATGCTCATCAAAGTATGTGATCCGCTTGTTCCCATCAAGGCAAGTGATATCACAGTAAACAGACACATACCGATCCAGTAAATTCCCGTTGATGTGATGAGTCCTGCACTGATCTTTGTTTTTATGGCTTTGTCTCTTCCGTATTTGGATGAAAAGAATATCGCATCTGCTTTCAGTGTAATTTCTTCTGAAAAAATTCCTGAAGTTAAAACTCCCATGAGTACTGCCAGAACAATGGAATATGTCACAACATATAATTGCATCGTATCCCATGAATCTGGTGCTTCGTATTGATATGGTGTGGAAATCTTATCATATTGTGCTTTTAGATATTTTCTCTGTTCTTCTGTCTTTCCATTTTGCCTGATCAGTTTCTGGATTTTTGCTTCACGGATCTTATAAATATTTAAAAGTTTCTTTGGATTTACATCCAAATATATCGATGGATTGTAATCTTCATTTCCTGTTAAAATATAGCTGACAAGCTGTTCCACATCCAAATATTGCTGCAAGCTGGTTCCATAAACTTTGTCACTTTCATCTTTATCTTTATATTCTCGAAATATTTTCTGGTCCTGTGCGATAAGTTCTAATATTTTTTGTGGTGTCATAAGCCCTTTGTTTCGATTCTTATCTGCCACAACCTTTCTCGTTGCTGAAATTCCTGTGACTAAATGTCCTTGCGGTGTAACAAATCGATTGCTGGTTGCTGCAAGAAAACTTAAGATCACAGCAAGTGCAAGCCCGATCGTTATCAACACACGATTCAACCGTTTTGTAAAAATTCTTTTTAACTCATATTTAAGCATCACTTTCACCCGTCCTCTCCCCAAAATAGTTTAAAAATGCATCTTCTAGCGTTGCTTCCTCGATGCATGCTCCTTTGACTGGTTCATGATCTGAGAGAATTCTAAGTTCCGCATTCGATCCGATTGTTTTTACATTTGCAACAAGATAGTTTCTCATATAATGATCTACTTGTTCTCTTGTCGTCACAAAACAGTAAACCCTTTTATTCATCGATGCGATCACTTCATCGGATGTTCCTTCAAAACAGAATTGTCCCTCTTTCATGAGAAGAATCTTATTTGCGATAAATTCTACATCTGACACGATATGTGTTGATAATAATACCAGTCGTTCTTCGGCTAATTCACTGATCAGATTCCTGAAACGAATTCTTTCATTTGGATCAAGTCCTGCAGTTGGTTCATCTAAGACCAGGATTTTCGGATTATTTAACATTGCCTGTGCGATTCCGACTCTCCGCACCATTCCGCCTGACAGATTTCTCATTTTCTGCTTTTTCTGATCTGATAATCCTACTTGTTTTAATAATTCTTTTGTTCGTTTTTTCGCCACTGCTGGGCGGATTCCTTTGATAGATGCAATGTACATCATATAATCATAAATCGTTAAATACGGATAATACCCAAAATCCTGTGGCAGATATCCAAGAATCTGGCGATACGAAGCTCCCATCTTATAGATATCTTTTCCATCCCATGTGATCGTTCCACAGTCTGGTGTTGTCAGGGTACACAGCATTCTCATCAACGTTGTTTTCCCCGCACCATTGACTCCAAGCAACCCATAAACACCATTTTCCATCGAAAATGAGATGTCATTCACTGCTTTTTTTGCTTTAAATTGTTTTGTCACGTTGTTAATACTTAGTTCCATAATCCTTACACCTCACATACTCTGTCTTCAAACTTTTCAACCCTGCACCTCATACATTTCCCCATAAAAACTTTGCGATCTTTTGATCACATAAATCAAATATATGATCGATAAAATCAATGCGACACACCAGACCGTTCCTGAAATCTTACAATAAATTTCTTCTCTGGAAATGATAAATACCCACAGGATCATAAACAGAAAACATCCTGCTGCCGCCAAATATTCACTTTCGCTTCGCTTACAATATAAAAATCGAAAACAGATCGCCCCTGTCACATTAAATGGGATCATAAAATTCACAGCAAACATCTGCGCTGATACTCTCACCGTAAATGCCACACTTACCGCAAATGCTGTTACGATCAAAAGATCCATAAATCCAAACAGCAGAATTCGCGCCATGCATACCTGCCGCAGCGAATAATATGCTGCCCCTTCGATTTCCATCGCCTGATTTCTTCGATTTTTCCAAATCTCCGGCACAAGAAAAATTGCAAATAAACAAGCCCCTGCTCCCATTAATCTCTGCATTTCATAAATGTCTGCCGCATCATTTAGAAAAATCCATAAAACAACTAACAGACACCCTTGCAAGATCCACCATCGTTTCTGAATAAACTGCATCTGATCATATAAAAATTCCATATAAGAAAGCGGATAATCTTCTGCCTGCACAAATGTTTTTTTACAGTTTTTAATTGTTTGTAAGACAGCTTCCTGATCAATATTTTGCTGGATATCTTCTTTGTAGCCGTTTATTTTTTGTTGATATTCTTCGTTCATCTGCTTTTACTCTCCTTCCCCAAGATATTTTGCCAGTAGTTTCTTCGCCCGGCTGACACGATATTTTACAAGTGATAATTTAATGCCCATCATTCTGGCAATCTCCTTCTGGCTAATTTCCTGAAAAAAGAACAAGATCACAACTTCCCTGATTTCTTCTGGAAGTTTATCCAATGCCTCATAGATTTCCATTCTTTTTTCTACCTGCCCCATATGTTCCACTGCAATTTTCTCTGACATTTCATAAACTTCCATTCTCCCCTCTTTCCTGAAATGGTCTTTACACAGATTTCCTGCGATCACATACAGATAATTCAGGGCTTTTCCATAATGTTTATATCTTTCAAATGCCTGAAAAAACTTCAGAAATGTCTCCTGTGTCAGATCTTCGGCATACCCATGATCTCTGACACGCAGCAAACAATACTGATAGATTTTGGGGTAATGTTTCAATACAAACTGATCCATGGCTTGTTCATTCCCTTTTTCAATTTTCCGTATTAACAGAAAATCCGCATCCATTTTCTTTTCCTCCTCGTATTGTTTCTATAAAGTATAACGCTGATTCTTGTAGAAAAGACAGTCTGGTTATTTATATTTTTTTAAGTATTCTTCCAGACACAGATTTTGATTTTTGATTGTTGTCGCCGCCTCTTTTCCTACATATCGGTAATGCCATGGTTCATTGTTGATTCCTGTGATGTAAGATTTACTGGATGGATAACGTTTGATAAAGCCGTATTTATATGCATTATTATCAAGCCAGCTGTATACTTTTTCTGATGAACATTTTGTCTGGTCTGCGTTAATATCTACACTTAATCCCAACTGATGCTCACTCGTTCCTGGAATTGCCACGTATTTTTCTGCCATTTTTGTTGCCCGTCGTTTTGAATTTCCTTGATTTTCATATTCCCTGATTCGTTCATTCATAATCTGCTGCTGGTCTTGAGCGGTTCGATATCCTTCCCTGACAAATAAGGCTAAGCCGCTTGCTCTGGCATCGTTGAACATCTTCTGCAGAGATGGATAGATTCTGTAATCGACCTGTTTTCCATTTGATAATCTTGTCAGATTCATTTGGTAATCTTTTTGGATGTAATGATGCTTATCTACAAGGATCAATTTCCAGTCACCGGTTGTATCTGCGTATTGTTTGTTCTTGTATAAGATAAATTTTGAGAATCCAAGGATAATGATTGCTACTATAAATAGGATTTTTAGAATTGTTTTCTTGTTATTATATTTTTTCAACATTAATTTTCTGTTCATGATACCCCTCCTGAACTTATTGTTTTTCATTAGTTTCAACATAGGGTATAACGATGTGAAAATCGGATTGGTTAGTTTTATAAGAATTTTTTTAGATATGAAAATGGATTCTGTAAAGCTAGATTATCATATAAATAAAAAACATGGTTTCAAAATCTTGTTTCTTGAAACCATATTTTTTATTTATACTTTATGATATAAGTTCTGATGTATTCTATTTTTTACTTAAGATCTGTCTCAATTTCTTTTCCTTATCCTGATCCAATACTCTCTTCGGAATAATAATCGCTTGTACAGAGCTCATGTAGACATAAAAAGCTTTCTCTGTTTCGCAAACATCTTCTACCTTTTTATAATCTACTTTCACTTCCTGACCTTTTGTTATCTCTATGATCTGATCTTCCGTAAAATTTAATGTTGTTTCTTCTGCAAATGGTAGTCCTTCTTTTTCTTTCATTTTTAGAATTGTCTTACGGATCCCTCTTTTCATAATCTTTTTAGCTAGTAATATATCCACCACAGAAAAAATGAATAATACAATCGCTTCACCAATAATTACCATTACTTCTGCTCTTGCTAATATGAAAATGATCATAGCTAGAATACTGATCATTGGACCGATTAATCTTAAAAAAAACAGGTTTCTTTTTCCTATTTCTGAATGAATTAACTGATGAAATTCGTTGAATTCTATGTAGTCTTCATCTGTTAATTTGTAATTTAATTGCAGCATATTCCTTCCCCTCCCTTGGTTTGATTAAATATCTTATTTTCATGATACACTACTAAAACATATAAATAAATACATATTTTCATCTAAATATAATACGTATTTTAATAACACGTATTGAAGTAGCACGTATCAAATGTTAAAATATGTTTTGCAAGGAGGTACACATTACATGCCTATTAAAGCAAGAGAATTAGAAAAAAGAATCCTTGCAGATGGATGGGTGCTTAAAATGCAGCGTGGATCTCACAGACAATACATACACCCTTCAAAGCCGGGGAAAGTAACCATTCCATTTCATGGTGGCGATATTCCCAAAGGTACTGAAAATTCCATCTTAAAACAAGCGGGACTGAAATAATGTCCCGCAACTTAAACAATTATCAGGAGGTACTTTTATGTTATCCGCATACCCAGCTTGTTTTTTTCACGAAGAAAATGGATTCTCTGTTATTTTTCCAGATTTAAATTATCTTTCTACCTGTGGAGATTCCTTAAACGAAGCACTTGAAATGTCTATAGATTGTCTTGCCGGTTATCTCTTCTGGCAGGAAAAAGACCACGAAGATATTCCAAAACCATCATCAATTTCTAGTATTGATCCAAGAGAAATTATGAATGAACTAGAAATTGATGACTGTACAGAATACTTCGTCAATATCGTAACTGTTGATGTTCAAGAATATGCAAAACTCCATTTTGAAAAATCTGTTAAAAAAACATTGACTATTCCATCTTGGATGAATGATCAAGCTATATCTTTAGGAATTAATTTTTCCCAATTATTACAAGAAGCATTATTAAAAAAATTTCAAAAATTATAACTAAATAAATCGCTGCACCATTAACTCAAAATCAGTTATCATGCAGCGATTTTTCTAATTATAGCTTATTCAAAACATCTTAAAACACTATGATTCTTACCACTTCCATAAAAATTCAAACTCATATTTTCCACTTGATCTTCATCCACAAAATATCCTAAATGATACACTTTACTTTCCCCAGCTTTTAGTTCCTTGAATCCATACCCATATCCGCCATTACTCTCTTCAAAATAAGCAGCTAACTCATTTGTTTGTAATTTCGAGATCGCTGTTGGCCGTTTATAATCATCATTCAAAATCTCATACCCTTTTTGCTTCTCTTTTACAAAACAAATTCCCGGTGCAGCTTCTGCCTGTTTTGTTTCTTTCGTTGTATTCGTTACTTTTAATTCAACAAACACCAATTTCGGATTCATTGTCTGTGTCTTTCCAATTCTCTGCTCTGGAGCATGGAATCCGTCTCCGTAAATAATGGTCTTTCTTTGATATGATTGGAGTTTTCCTTTCTTGTCTGTAATTTTCCTTAACTGACTTTGAACATCATTATTTCTCCATTTTTTATTTTCACTGCTCAGATCTTTCACTGAATCACAAACTTTAACCTTCTGAATCTGATAGGTAATTCCATCTCCATAACCTTTTGATACTTCCTGTTTTTTAGCAACACTTTGTTTTGACAGAAGTTTCTTATTTTCCTTGATACCCTTTTGCTCTTTTAAATATTTGGTCAATGAAATACCCTTGTCAGCATCTTTTTTGCTACATTCCTGTACCGTAATATTTTTGACTGTATTTAAAATCTGATTTTTACTTAATTCACAAGATGGAATTTCTAAAATATATCCTTCTTTTTCATAGAAAATATAAACCTTATGATCTTTCTTTCCATCTATATGATTCATACTAAGTATCAAAACTTTGTTTCCAGCAATCTCAGCTTCAGAATATTTTTCTACATCGTTAACAAAGAAATTTTTCTTAATCGTCTGATCTACTTTGATCAACCTTGCATAAAAATCTTTGTTATTGATTTTCTGATTTTTAAATGCATACCATGTTTCTTTTTTAGACTTCTCTTTTGTTACTCCATACTGCTTTAAATTATTTGTATCCAAAGATACATTTTGTTTTGATTTCTTCTCTTTTGTCACCTGAACTTCCATTCGGAAAATATTCTGTTTCCATTTGCTCTGGAAAAATCTTTGAATTTCTTTTCCATAAATCGTCGTTGGCGCAACGATCAATACACAAGCTGCGACTGCTGCCGCTTTCATGTATTTTGTCTTTTTTCTATGCTTCTTTCGGATTTCTTTCTTCACTGCATTTTTCAGTAAATCTTTTTCCTCTTCTGTAATATTTTCTTTTAAGTCTATCGCTTCCTGCTCTGTAATATCAATCCTATTTTTACTCATTCAAAACACCTCTCCTTAATAACTCTGCTTTTAATTTCTTCTTTCCTCTGCGAATCCTGCTCTCAACATTGTCTTCTTCCAAATGAACCCTTTCTGCAATCACTTTCATAGTCTCATAATAAAAGAAACGCAAAATAAAAATGGTACGATCTGGCTCTTCCATCTCTTTTATCACTTCATGAACAATCCGTTCATTATGCTTTCTAGAAAATTCCCGTTCTACATCTGCAGATACGTCTTGCATCATATCTTCTACACCTTCAAAATCCGTCTCTGAATGTTTCTGATATTTTCTCAGATGATCCAGCGCGCAGTTTCTTGCCGTCTGATAAATATATGCCTTTAAACTTTTCTTCACCTGAAACCTCTGCGACAATTTCTGCCACAACCGAATAACAGTCTCCTGCATCGCATCCTGAGCAATATCTGCATCATAATTTCGCAGCACATTAGAACAGATTGTCTTGATCACGCCACCATACTCATCAATCAAAAGACCCATGCCCTCTTCTGGATGCTTCCGAATCATTTTTAATAGTTGTTTATCTCTCTCCTCCACTCTTGTTCTCCTTGTTTGTTAGTTGTTTTGAATGATCATTCACTATATAAGACGTATAATCGAAATGATTTCCGTCAAAATTATATATATTTCTAAAATTTAATTCTGTTTTGCGATTTTACATATTTCATTCTATATTTTAGTTTTTCATATCATTTTTTCGGAATCAATTCCGAATTTTTGTTATTTATATTAATTTCTCGGAATGTATTCCATATTTTTGTTGATATTTTTACTTATATTGCTTAATGTTTACGAGGTCTTAAAATAAGAGAATTTTCAGTCATTGATTATCTAAAAATATAAACAAATACCGTAAAACATACATACTGTGAGTTTTGATTTATTGGATTTCATACCTGTAATCTTTAGGTATCTGAGAAAAACGAAATAAAAGAATAAAAGATCCAGAACCATTGAAATTTTGCCGTCGTTTTGAACGGTTCGCAGCAAATTTGGTGCATTGTTTGAACTCGCGTAGCGAGTGAGTTATGCAAGGAAAATTTGCGTATAAGCGACCGTTCAAAACGGCGAGCAATATTTCTGGTCTGGATCTTTTATTCTTTTATTTCGTTTTTCTCAGATACACAAAGACTACAGCTATCAAACCAACAATTAAAATTTACATATGCTCACGAAAATAATCATGAAAATACTGCATTACTTTCACCAACAGATCCTGTTCCTGCTCATTTAACGTATCAAGCAGTCCCTGGATCATACGTTTATGAAATTCTCTGTGATGACTGTATGCTTTTCTCCCCTTCTCAGAAAGAGATATATAAACAACTCTGCGATCTTTCTCCCCGCGTTTGCGATTTACATATCCTTTCTTCAAGAGGTTATTGATAGCGGTTGTAAGTGTACCAACCGTAATGTTTAAATCTCCTGCAATCGTTGACATATTCTTAGGTTTCTTGATCCCGATCGCATCAATAATATGCAGATCTTTGTTCGAAATATCCTTAAACTCATCTGTGATCACGGCTTTTTCTTCTTCATATGAAATTCCGTGGAATAAGTCTACCACCATATTATTTAAACGATCTTTATCCAATCAATTCACCTCCTAAACAACGATTTAAGAGTATTATACCTTTAATTATTGGAATTTTCCACTTCTAAATTGTGTGCTTCTCCAATAACTTTTGCCAAAGCTTCTTTCGCCTGTGTAGGAAGTGCATTGTATCCGCCATCTTCTACATCTTTCTCAAAGACAAAGTTTAATCGGTCTGTCATTCTTGCTTTTAATGTTTCCACATAGTTCATATCATTGAAGTCTGAAACATATCCTTCCATCTCAAGCACTTCGATATCTGTAAATGGTCCCCACTGTTTGAATTCTCCAGTTCCTTCTACAACCTGCTCGATTGCAGAAATTGTTGTTGCAGGTTTGATATCTTTACCCATGAAGTCCCCTGTATTGATGATGTAGCAGTCTACATTTCTTTCTTTTACAAGTTTTCTAAACTTCTTGTAGTCATTTACAAGAGGGTATGTTCTAAATGGGTTTGCATATGGTTCTACAACCAGACGGTTTGGATCTACTCCAGGTGCCAGACGTTCTGCACTGCTTCGTTTTGTTGCAAGAGTTGCTCCCATAACGGATGCTAAAGAAGCTCCTTTGATCTTAACGATTGGTGGAATTGTTGGGTCTTTCATGATCCAGAAGATTGCGTTAACTGGGTCATTGATCTTATCTACACGGTTTGGTGACCATAATTTGGACTTGATCGCACGACCATTTCCGTTACGGATATCTTCTGTGACAAGAACGACTTTACCTTCGCTGTCCCTTGTTGCAGAGCAGTTCTGTGCTGTTAACAGATATTTATTATCTGGGCATCCTGTTGGATAGTCCGCTGTTTTATCAAAATATGTTGGTTCCATAGCAATAGATGCACCTGTTTCTGTATTGATGATAAATGCATCGTCATGCAGAACCTGAATCTCTTCGTATTTGTTGTTATGTGTTGCATGTGTTAATGTAGATTTTCCTGATCCTGATAATCCGAAGAAAGATGCTACGAATTTCTCTCCATTATCTAATCTGAATTCTTTCTGTCCACCATGGCAGGAAGCATATCCATTACGGTTTGCGATTGCCCATGCAATTGTTAATGTACCTTTCTTATGTTCTCCAAAATATTTCATACCAAGAAGTGCGGCACAGTTTGTGTCTGTATTAAAATATGTTAATCCTAATGGATGTTCTTCATGTGTCCACTGTGGATCTGAGAAGATATAGATATCTGTCTCATCTGCAACTGGTTGTGAATTCTTATACATTTCATTGTATTTAGGATTCATATACTGGAAATTTAACATCCAGGAATATAAGATATTTTCTTCTCCTTCTGGAATTAAAAGATGTGCTTTTACCATAAATTCAGGATCTAATCCGATATATACCTGTGCATGATACATTGTTGTCCATCTTGTATCATAGATCGCATCCATTAATTTTAAATCCAGATCATTTGTATCGACACCAGGTTCACTGGAAATTCTTCTTGCGGCTGCACAGCGTCCAGTCACTGATCCATCATTAAATAACAGAACTTTGGACCCCTCATCTAAACCAATCGCTTCTGGTTTATATACTGGCATATCTGTAACGATCGTTCCAGGAGAATTCTTTGCTAATTCATAAGCCTGTTTTAAATCTTTTACTTCTACAACGTTATTTCCATAGAATGCTGCTTCGATAATGGATCTTGTTTTTGAAAATCCAGGCTTTCCTTTTCCGATTTCTTCATGTGTGTAATAAGCTTTTGTTGACATAAGTTACTCCTCCATTCATAGGTTGCTTTCGATGCGTCTTCTCAAAATGTCAAAACTACATGGGCCTGCATCTAAAATCTCTGTGTGGTACGCTTTTAAGCTGTATTTATTCCCTGCCATTTTCTTATAATCAGTCAAAAGCTCATAAAACTCCTGATAACCAATATAATAAGATAAATAATTTGCAGGATTCTCGATGATCATCTGAAATAATTCATCTGCCTGAGAATCATCCATTCCAAATGATCTTAAATACGCCCTGACATCTTTCTTCTTCCATCCTTCATAATGAACTCCAAGATCAACTCTTGAACAAAGTGCCAGATTGTACTCGTACATCTCCATATTCATCTGTTGATAAATATCGCCATATCCTTCAGCATCCATCATGCTGTAACTAAAACTTTCTACATACGTTGCATATCCTTCTGAATATCCAGGATAATCAAGCAGATAGCGCACTGGATCATCGTTCCTTGCCGCATAATATACATTCTGATATAAATGTCCCGGGTATCCTTCATGTGCCAAAGTCGGATATAACTCTGCAGTCTGTGCCTTATTAATGTAAATTACATTCTCCTTGTAAGAATCAATCGCTGGTACCATATAGAACGCAGGACTGGTATATTCTTCCATGGTTTTGTGCACATATTTTATTTTACAGCTAACTTTTGGTGCCTTTGGATAATATTTTACCATCTTTTGCCTTAGTTTGTTAAGTACATTTTGTGGATTTTGCACAATTTTTATATTTTTTTTATGATTTCTATATTCATTTATGATATTTGGATACTTTTTTTGCAATTTTATAAGTTTTCGAAGACATTTTTCAATGGATCGATCACTGATTTCGATCATTTTTTCTGTCGTTTTATCTGATCCTGTTTTCTGTGCAGCCAATACTTTGTAATATTCTTTTCCATTTTTATAATAATACAGACCATTTTCATTTTTCCCATTTCCATTTAATGCCTGCAAATGGGAATATAATTTTTCATAAGCAGGCAGCACCTTTGTACCGATCAATTTCTTATTTTCTCTGCAGTATTTCTTTTTCTGGGCTGCATTAATTCCTTTAATGTCTGCAATTCTTAAATTAAATGTTGCAACTAACATATTGTTTTCTTTTTGATTTATGACATTCTGAATCTGCTGCAATACTTCTTTTAAAGACTGATCAGATATAAATAAATTTCTCTTTACCTGTTCCTTACTGTATTCGATCAGTGAATCAAAATATCCATTCAGCCCTCTCAATAATTGAAAATAGCTTTTGATATCTTTCTCATTTTTCAGACGATATTCACTTAATGTCAGAAGAATCTGTGCCTGCTGCCCAGATGTTTTCCCAAGGATTCTTTCATAATACGGATACATCGCAAGATTTTTCTGTCTTCTTAAGTAATCCATCAAAACCAGATATGTATTTTGTTGTTTTTTCGTCAATTCCTTTTGTTTGAATTTTTTTAACTTCTTAATTTCTTTTGAAATTTTAATTTTTTCATTCAAGACACTTCCCTGATCCATAGATGGATAAAGACTTTTCGGTTGTTCTAATCTATATTTTTCTGGATTCTCTAAAAGAAAATGCATCGTGATCTCATTTGTTGATATATTTTCTTTAAAAAACGTATCCGTATACTGATCAAATACTTTTTTTGTTGTATTCTTTTCCTGATCTTTCCATTCTTGGATCAGACTATACCCTCCCAGAAATATCAGACAAATCCCGATCATGATCAACTTTATTCTGACCTTTTTCAATCTCCCTGCAAATTCCATTTCTACCTCCAAATAAACACCTGTTAATATCTTATTTTTTAAAGAAAAGAAATAGACTAACCGCACAAGATGTACTATAATTATAAGGATAGAAACAGAAAATCGGAGGATCATTATGAGTAAGAAACCATATTATATTACGACTGCAATTACTTATACTTCCGGAAAACCTCATATTGGTAACACATATGAGATCATCCTGGCAGACAGTATTGCTCGATATAAAAGAATGGAAGGCTATGACGTATTTTTCCAGACAGGAACTGACGAACATGGCCAGAAAGTAGAATTAAAAGCAGAAGAAAAAGGGGTAACACCAAAAGAATTCGTTGATGATGTTGCCGGAGAGATCAAGAGAATCTGGGATCTTATGAACACTTCTTATGATCGTTTTATCAGAACAACTGATGAAGATCACGAGAAACAGGTTCAGAAGATTTTTAAGAAATTATATGAACAGGGAGATATCTACAAAGGTGAATACGAAGGTTTATACTGTACACCTTGTGAATCTTTCTTCACAGAGAGCCAGTTAGTAGATGGTAAATGTCCTGACTGCGGACGTCCAGTACAGCCTGCAAAAGAAGAAGCTTATTTCTTAAAATTAAGCAAATATGCAGATCGTCTGATCGAACACATCAATACACATCCTGAATTTATTCAGCCAGAATCCCGTAAGAATGAGATGATGAACAACTTCCTTCTTCCTGGACTTCAGGATCTGTGTGTTTCAAGAACATCATTTTCATGGGGAATCCCAGTTGACTTTGATGAAGGGCACATCGTTTATGTATGGTTAGATGCATTGACAAACTATATCACAGGTATCGGTTATGACTGTGATGGAAACAGTTCAGACAAGTTTAACAAGTTCTGGCCTGCAGATCTTCACCTGATCGGTAAAGATATCATCCGTTTCCATACAATTTACTGGCCAATTATCCTGATGGCACTGGATCTTCCACTTCCTAAACAGGTATTTGGACATCCTTGGCTGCTTCAAGGTGATGGTAAGATGAGTAAATCTAAAGGTAACGTTTTATACGCAGATGATCTGGTTGACTTCTTCGGAGTTGACGCAGTGCGTTATTTCGTTCTTCATGAAATGCCTTTCGAACGTGACGGTGTAATCTCATGGGAATTGATGATCGAGCGTATGAACTCTGACCTTGCAAATATTCTTGGTAACCTTGTAAACCGTACGATTTCTATGTCCAACAAATATTTTGGCGGAATCGTAGAAGACAAGGGTGTTGTAGGAGATTATGATGATGATCTGAAAGCCGTTGTGACAGGTACAAGAGATAAAGTGGCTGAGAAGATGGCTGACCTTCGTGTTGCAGATGCAATGACTGAGATCTTTAACTTATTCCGTCGCTGCAACCGTTATATTGATGAGACTATGCCTTGGGTATTAGCAAAAGACGAAGCTTCAAAAGACCGTCTGGCTACTGTTTTATACAACCTTGTTGAAGGAATCACAATTGGTGCATCTTTATTATCACCATATATGCCTGAGACATCTGAGAAGATCTTTGCTCAGTTAAATACATCTATGGTTGAATTTGATAACCTTGCAACTTTCGGAAACTACAAGAGTGGTACAAAAGTAACTGAAAAACCTCAGATCTTATTTGCAAGATTAGATGAGAAGGAAGTTTTGGAAAAAGCCAAAGTCTTAATGGAGAAACAGGCTGCTTCTGTCAAAGCTGCAAACGCCGCTGTAGAAGAAGCTACTGTCATCGACATTGAACCAAAAGATGAGATCACTTTTGATGATTTCACTAAGATGCAGTTCCAGGTTGGTGAGATCATTGCTTGTGAAGAAGTGAAGAAATCCAAGAAACTTCTCTGCTCTCAGGTTAAGATTGGAAGCCAGGTAAAACAGATTGTTTCTGGTATCAAAGCTTATTACAAACCAGAAGATATGGTCGGTAAGAAAGTTATGGTACTTGTGAACTTAAAACCAGCCAAATTAGCAGGAGTTCTCTCTGAAGGAATGTTACTTTGTGCAGAAAATGATAAGGGCGAATTAGCTCTTGTGACACCAGATAAAGATATGCCAGCAGGTGCCGAAATCTGCTAATTATACTTATTTATTCTCTAATTTATAAGTAAATAAATGAATTGACAACCAGATTTTGGTATGCTATGGTTTAAGATATAAAATGATTGTAAGACATTAAGGAGGTTTACACATGAAAAGTACAGGCATTGTAAGAAGGCTTGACGAACTTGGAAGAATTACTTTACCGATCGAATTACGTCGTAACTTTGATGTGAACGAACGCGATCCTCTTGAAATATTTGTAGATGACGATAAGATTATTTTAAAGAAATATAATCCTGCAGATATTTTTACTGGGGAAGATATGGATGATCTGATCGACTACAAAGGAAAGAAAGTCTCAAGAAAATCTATCATTGAATTAGCTAAACTTGCTGGATTCGAAATTACTGAAGCGTAATTTTTTGGATCATTTCAATAAAGACAAACAAAAGGTATGGGAATTAATTTTATTTTCCCATACCTTTTTTGTTGATATATTTTTATTCCTCTTCCAACAGCTGCTGATAAATCTCTCTCTTACCAACACCTCGATCTTTTGCTACCAGTTTCATTGCTTCTTTCTTGGAATATCCCTGATCCATATATCGTTTCATATGTTCTGACAATGGAATCTTTAAAAATTCTTCCTGACTCTCTTCTTTTAATTCTTTAAAAGATTTTCCCTCTATGATCATTACGCATTCGCCTTTTGGCGGGTTTTCTCTATGATAGGTAAGGATTTCCCCAAGTGTTGATTTAAATACGCTCTCATGCTTCTTTGTGAGTTCTCTGCATAATGTCATTGACCTTTCTCCAAGCACTTCATACAGTTCCTCCAAAGTCCTTACTAAACGATGTGGTGCTTCATAAATGATAATAGATCTTGTCTCATTTTCCAGAGAATCAAGAATCTGTTTTCTTTCTTTTTTATCCGATGGAAGAAATGCTTCAAAACAAAATCTTCTTGTTGGCTGTCCAGAGATGATCAGTGCATTGATCAACGCACATGCCCCCGGTAATGCAGTAACTGTAATTCCTGCTTCATGGCACTGTCTTACCAATTCTTCTCCTGGATCTGAAATTCCCGGTGTCCCAGCATCTGTAATGAGTGCGATATCTTTTCCTTCCTGCAACTGCTTTACAAGAATTTTTGCTTTCTCCACACGATTATACTCATGATAGCTTGTCATCTTTGTCTTAATTTCAAAATGATTTAATAATTTGATACTGTGCCTTGTGTCTTCCGCTGCGATCAGATCAACTTCTTTTAATGTGTTTATCACACGAAAAGTAATGTCTTCCAGATTGCCGATCGGTGTCGCACATAAATATAATGTTCCACTCATGCTTATTCCTCCGGACTCATTCCATAAATCTTATAAATTTCTTCTGTGTATTTTCCTTCTTTTTGATAAACGATCAATGGAGGCTCAACTGTCATTCTTGACTTTCCGCCTTTTACTGCTTCTAATAAAAATATATTCGGTTCTTTATCAATGTATGGATGCACAAAACGGATTCTCTTTGGCTCTAATCCATCCTTAGACAGCTGGCATAAAATCTCTGACAATCTGAATGTTCTGTGTACCAGAAACAGCTTTCCTTTATTCTTTAAAAGCTTTTTAGCTGCTGCCGTGATATCCGCAAATGTACAAAGTATCTCATGCCTTGCGATCGCTTTCGTCTCCGACGGATTCTTAAGTCCATGCTGTCCGATCATGTATGGTGGATTTGATGTGATCGTGTCAAAACTGTCATGCGAAAAAATCGCAGAAGCCTCTTTGATATCACCCTCTACGATCTCTATCTTATCTTCTAAATGATTTAATTTGACACTTCTTGCCGCCATCTTTGCCATCTCCGGCTGTATTTCAAGCCCTGTAAGATGAACAGCCTTCGTCTTTGCCTCCATCAAAATTGGGAGGATTCCAGTCCCCGTACCGAGGTCTAGAACTCTCCCACCATTCTTAACTTGTGCAAAATCTGATAAAAGAACCGCATCCATTCCAAAACAAAATCCCTGTTCTTTCTGGATGATCTGATAACCATTGATCCCAAGATCATCAATTCTTTCTCTTTCCATTTCCTTTATTACATCCTTGATTCTTATTATTGCATCCTTTGTTGCACCCCTGGCATCCTTGTGGCTTTTTCTTTCTCATTAGAAGATCATCAATCTTATATTCCTGGATTTCTTTATCTCCATTCTCATCTTCCACGATCAGTTTTACTTTCTGTCGAAGAACATCCACTCTCTGAACTTCTCCAACTACGCCATCTTTTGTCTTTAATTTCTCACCGACATTTGGAAGCTTGCTGTTTAAATACTCATATGTTTCCTGTTCATTCTTAAGACAGCACATCAATCTTCCGCAGACTCCTGAAATCTTTGTCGGATTCAGTGACAGATTCTGCTCTTTGGCCATCTTGATAGAAACAGGTGCAAACTCGGATAAAAATGTATTACAGCATAATTTTCTTCCACAGATTCCCATACCACCAAGCATCTTGGCTTCATCCCTGACACCGATCTGTCGTAACTCAATTCTTGTTCTGAACACTGCTGCCAGATCCTTTACAAGTTCACGAAAATCAACTCGTCCATCTGCCGTAAAATAAAATAATACTTTATTATTATCAAATGTATACTCTGTTGATACAAGCTTCATATCAAGCTTATGTTCCTTGATCTTATCCAGGCAGATCTTATATGCTTCTTTTTCTTTCTCTCTATTATTCGCTGCCCTTTCTTCATCTTCTTTGGTTGCGATCCTTAAAACAGGTTTTAGTTCATCTCCGATGCATTTTTCCTTTACCTGTCTTCTCTCAGAAACGACTGATCCAAATTCAATTCCTCTGGCTGTTTCCACGATCACGTGGTCTCCTGACTTTACCTGAAATTCTTTTGGATTAAAGAAATATATCTTTCCTGCAGTACGAAATCGCACTCCAATTACTTCTACCATACTTTACCATTCTCCTTTATCGTCACAAGCAGCATTTCGATTGCCACTTCAAAATTAACATTCGCGATCAGTCGCCTTCTAGCCTTTTCTACTTCATCAAGAATATGGCTGATTCCCTCAAATGAAATATAAATCTCTTGATCTTTTAGCTGACGGTATTTATCTTTAAATACAAGTTGATTTAAAGACCCTGTTGTCTTAAGGATCAACATATCTCGATACCATACCATAATGATATCAAGGAAATCATAAATCTCATTCTTATATTTTGTCAAACTCTTCGCATAAGATACAACTTCATAAATCTCCATACTCTTCATATGAGTGATCACGTTCATTGTATCATTCAGCATATCTTTAAATTCTTCTGTATCCAGTACATGCAATGCACGTCCAATATTCCCAAGTGAAAATGCGGCTGCAAATGCGATATCTGCATGACTTGCCCCTGTATTGGCTTTTAGATAATCTTCAATTTCGCTTTCTCTGACACTTCCTAATGTCATGGACACACATCTTGAGAGGATCGTATCTAACAGTCTATCCTTATTATTTGTTAACAGAAGGATCACTGCATATGCAGGTGGTTCTTCTAATGTCTTTAATAAAGCATTCTGCGCTCCTGCATTCATTCTATCCGCATCATCAATGATATAAATCTTATAATCTCCGCTATATGGTTTGATATCGATCGTCTCATTGATTCCTTTTCGAATATCATCAACTCTGATTTCATACTTTTCATGAGTAATATAAATGACATCTGGATGATTTAACGAATCCACCTGCTTACATGCTGCGCATTCTCCACATCCATCTTTGTGTTCGCACAGAAGTGCCTTCGCAACTGCCTTTGCGATCATCATCTTTCCGCTTCCATCTTCGCCGCTTAATAAATAGGCGTGGGAAACTTTTCCCGTCTTGATTGCTTCTTCAAAATGAGAAATTATCTTTTTATGTCCTATAATTGCATCAAAACTCTTCATACTACATCACCCTTTACCATGAAATTTTTTGTTGACCTGTGAAACGATCTGCTGATGAATCTCTTCGATCGACAGACTTCCGTCAACAGTATAGATTCTATCTGGATGCAGGCTCGCTAATTGTCTGTATCCTTCAACAACCTTCTTATGAAAATCAATTGTCTCGCTTTCCATTCGATCCAGTTCTGCCTGTTTCTTCTTTCTTGAAATACCAGCTTCTGCATCCAGATCGATCATAATCGTCAGATCTGGCATCGTATCTCCGATTGCGAACTGATTTACTTTGTAAACAAGATCAATTCCCATTCCTCTGGCTATTCCCTGATAGACTGCAGAAGATTCCACAAATCGATCACAGATTACGATCTTTCCATCTTCTAATGCCGGACGAATGACTTCTTCGATCAATTGAGCTCTGGCAGCTGCGTAAAGCAGTAATTCCGTCATATGCCCCATCTCAGTAAATTCTTTGTTAAGGATTACATTCCTTACAGCCTCACTGATCGGTGTTCCGCCAGGTTCTCTACATACTATTATATCATAACCTTTGTCAGATAAGTAGTCTCTTAGTAATTCTATTTGTGTTGTTTTTCCAGCTCCATCTGGTCCTTCAACGGTCAAAAATAATCCCATATTAATATCCTCTCATCTATTTATTATATAAATTTTATGATCATCCAGTCCTATCACTTTCATATCATATTGCTCATACTGTCTGATCTTATCGATCACATACTCATCGATCACTTCTCCAGGCACAACAAGTGGAATTCCTGGTGGATACAAAAAAATAAATTCCGCTGCAATCTCATCTTTTGCATCATCATAATCAATCTGAATTCGATCTTTTGTTGCCGCTTCTTCTGGCTTTAATATCTTTTTATTTTGATGGAAATTATTTTCCAAAAATACATACTCTGTATTCTTTTTTGTAATCTCACTGTCAATCTCTTTTAATGCCTGATACAATCTATCGTACCCTTCTTGTGTATCGCACACGCTCGTCATTGCGATCACATAATACAGTTCTGACATTTCCATCTCTAGATGATATTTGTCTCTTAAAATCTCAAATAGTTCTTCTCCAGATATTGTCGTGTCTTTTACCGAAAATACAAGTTTTCCAATATCATCCGTTGGCACCAGTTTGATATATTTTAATTCTTCTAATTTTTCACGAAGTATCCACAATTCCTCGCAGTATTGTTGAAAATATCCACGATTTTCATTGCATATGTGGATACATTGTTCTATTGATGCTATCAACACATAGGATGGACTGCTGCTCTGAAATATTGACAATTTCTTTTGCATCATTTCTCTTGTAACACAATCTGTGCACAAATGAAGTAATCCTGTTTGCGTAAATGCGGGCAATGTCTTGTGCAGACTTTGTATCACAATGTCTGCTCCGCTATTTACCGCACTCTCTGGAAATGCCTCATGATAAATAAAATGAGCCCCATGAGCTTCATCTACGATCAATGGTATATTGTTTCGATGCAGAACATCTGATATTCCTTCGATATCTGATACTCTTCCTTCATATGTTGGTGAAACAAGGACCATTGCCTTAATTGAGGTTTCTTTTGTTATGATATTTTCTATCTGTTCCTTCGTAATGCCTTTACAGATTCCATATTCATCAATCTCTGGATAAATATAGACTGGATCAAGTCCCAACAATTCTATCGCGTGATAGACTGACTTATGACAGTTTCTCGCAACCAGTATCTTATCTCCAATATTACACAATGCAGCTATTGCAGCTAAATTCCCCGCAGTGCTGCTGTTTACCAGTAGATAACTCTCTTTTGTTCCATAAATCTGTTTTAAATCATCCATCAATTCTCGAATCATTTCTTCTGGATGGTGAAGATCATCAAATCCTGTGATCTCTGTAATATCAATTTTGGAAATCGCATCTAATAATGGATCGATCTTTAAATTTCTCTTATGTCCTGGCATGTGAAAAGGATAATCTTCTTTGTATTGTAGTTGTTTCAACTTATTATAAATTGATGTCATTTTTTTATCCCTTTGTAAACATATTTTTTCATTTTTATTATATCATACTTAATTCCTATTGAATAGGAATTAAAAAAAAGAGTCAACTTTCGGTTTTTTCATTCTTTCTGAAAGTTAACTCTTTGAATTTCTTTATAAAATAAAAAAAGATGCCCAGAGCCGGAATCGAACCAGCGACACGAGGATTTTCAGTCCTCTGCTCTACCGACTGAGCTATCTGGGCATACTACTTATTAAAATAAAAAATTGCGGGAGCCGGATTTGAACCAACGACCTTCGGGTTATGAGCCCGACGAGCTACCAGACTGCTCCATCCCGCGATAAAAATTAAGTGGTTGGAGAAGGATTCGAACCTTCGAAGGCGGTGCCAACAGATTTACAGTCTGCCCCCTTTGGCCACTCGGGAATCCAACCATATATATTTTAAACACCTAAATCATAACATAATTATGACCAGGTGTGAAGCCGTTGACCGGACTTGAACCGGTAACCTGCTGATTACAAATCAGCTGCTCTGCCAATTGAGCCACAACGGCATAGTTATTAAATTAAAAAGTGGGACCAATAGGACTCGAACCTATGACCCTCTGCTTGTAAGGCAGATGCTCTCCCAGCTGAGCTATGATCCCAAATATTCAAAAAATAAAGCGACCCGGATGGGAATCGAACCCACGACCTCCGCCGTGACAGGGCGGCGCTCTAACCAGCTGAGCCACCGGGCCTTATTTATAAAGGATATACCTTCAAAACAACATACAAGAACTATTCACATCTTTTACACTTCAGCCTTCTTTGGTTAAAGCCTCGACCGATTAGTAACAGTCAGCTCCATACGTTACCGTACTTCCACCTCTGCCCTATCTACCTCGT
>JAXJNA010000071.1:0-13911 GCA_036312945.1 Anaerostipes hadrus | reverse complement strand
CTCCAGACTTCAGGTATATTATAAAAATTAAATAAGCAACCGAAAACGCAGCATTGGAATTTTGCCATATTTTGAACAAATTCGCAGCCCAAGTGGACGAATGTCTGAGCTTCAAATACTTTTGTCTGAAACAAAACTTCAGAGCGAGTTCTCGTAGGAAATTGGGCGGATAAGCGATTTGTTCAAAATGTGAGCAAAATTCCACCGCTGCGTTTTCGGTTGCTTATTTAATTTTTATCATATACTGAAAGACTATAGTTGGCCAACTTACAACTTAAAATTCATACTTCATCACGCGATATGAATATTTATCTGCTTCATATTCAAAGGACTTGATCAATTTCCCATCTTTATCATACTCTCCAAATGTCTTACTCATTCCACTACTAAATGGAATATTTCCCCCTAAATGCTGCACGCTGCTTACGATTGCTGAATAAGGCAAACTAAATTGCTGTGCAAGTTTATAAGTCCTTGTCTTCTCATCTACAAGAAATTTTGAGTAATAGGATGTTCCACTTTTAAAGTTTCCTACATTAGGATACATACTCCAGTCGAAAGTTGGAATAGATGTTGCTCTTCCATAGTTATTATTAAACATATACAAATAATATTGTCCTTCTGGAAGGGAATCGTCATATTCTACAGTGATCGTATGCTGTCCTGCATTTGCAACGAAGTCTCCTTCTCGTTTTAACTGATATTTGGCAATATCTGTTCCATTATAGATTGTTCCACGATGGATCACATAGTCTAATTCTGGTTTTGTGTAAATATTTTTAATCTTAAGGATTGAACTTTGTTCTCTGCTGCTTAAGACCAAACTATTACCATCATCAAGAAAATCAAAAGAATTAATGTGTATCCAGTCTAGTTCAGTTCCTCCATAGGTATTTCTACCGCCTTTTCTCTGAATCGCCAGTTTTCTCATTAATGGCAGAATTTTTTCACAGTCAAAGAGCATACTTGTCTTTCCTGTCTTTACATCCACCTGTACGATCGTATCTTCAATCGTATCTTTGTCCAGATTATTTACCAGACAAATGATCTTATCGTGTTTCTTGTCATAACGAAAATCGTGATGAAATTGATAATTTCCAATATCAATGATCCTTGTTACTTTTCCTATACAATTCGTAAATGCAATTTTATTATAGTCATAAGAATATACTAGCTGTCCTTTGATAAATAAAAAGCGGTCTGTACGATATTTATTCAAAGGCATTCTTCCCCTGCTCACTCCATTATCATCATACAGATAGATGTTTGACACATCCGCTTTATCATGTCCAAACAGACAAAACAGTCCATCGCTCATCTTTGCTTTGCTTGTCCCTGTATTCTTCTTAAGAATTGCAGGAATGACATCATCTTTCGGTGCCGTCACGTAGAAATGTGTTTTCCCGACAGCTCTTCCATCTTCATTAAAGAATTGCATTGTGATCTTATTCTTCGCTCCTGGAACAAGTCCTTTGATCTGATACTCATGTGTTGTCACATATTTCTTTCCAGATACGGATTTCAATGTACGTTTGTATGGACTCGCACCTGCTTCGTTGGCTTCTACAGTACATACTGCATAAGATGCACGGTCATTTTTTGCATAATAGTACAAAGATGTTGTGTATGTTCCATATGCATTCCAGACGATCAAGGGCTTATTGAAAGTATAATTTTTGCCTTTTTTTAATGCTTTCAACTGATCATCCGTTTCTTTTTGATAACTTTGTGTAAAGATATCTGTCTGTTTGTGCGTTATGCTTTTTGGAGTTACTTTGATTTCTTTTTCTTTCACACTTTTAAAGAATTCCTCTTCCTTGTAATTGTGATAAGCTTTGGTTCCAAAGAAAATTGCTGTTGCACATAAAGCGATCAATACGATCATAATCCCCACACGTCTTCTTCTCTTTTGACGTTCCCTCTTTACAATTTCCTTTACAGTTTTCATCATGTTGTCCTCCATAAAGTTATTTCTATGGTATTATGTCATATTTTTGTAATATTTGCAACTTTTTTGTTATATAATAAAAAAATTTCCTGTATTTGTATGTTATCCAAACTTAGATTTTAAATACACCTACTGCGTTTTCCAAAAAGAAAAGAAGATCTTCCACGTCAAAAACTCTCACGTTCTTTACTGCATCTTCTGTCACTTTCAGATATGTTTTTAATTCTTTTAATACCTGCTTTACATCCTCATAATCAACTTCTTTGATCCCAGGATTTGATATATTGGAATCAAGTGTTGTCGGAATCTGATAACGATTTACAAGATAAGTATTCATCTTTGTATAATCCCCATAGTAGTATTTCTCTGAGAAAAAATCCTGCTTTGACAATCTTTGTCCTGTCCGTTTTAATAAGACATCTTTTACCATATCTCTTCTTTCTTCTCTCTCATCTTGTGCATTTCGAAACTCTACGATCCTTGGCATATAGTCTTTGAAAAATCTTCGATCGATGTAGAGATGAAAGAGATATCCGACCACACTGCTGTTTGATAGAAGATGATTATATTTCTTGATAAACCAGCTTGTTTCCGGGTATTCTATCATGCGATCGTGATATTTTGGATCTCTGAAATGGGATCTTGCTTTGATCTTTGTTGTATCTGGCAGAAGATTTCCGATCAGAAAATCATTTTTATCTTGTTTTGTCTTTAAAAATTCCTGTCCTTTTTGTGTCTTTAGAAACATCTGGGCAGCGGTTAAATGTAAAATGTATCCTGGCATGATTGTTTCGTTTCTCCTTTGTTGTATCGGATTGTTTTCCATTACAAATTGATTCACTTTGAATATTCCTAATTCTACCATTTGATATTGCAAATAACAAGGAAATGCTACATAAGAAAACACAGGACATCCCTGCTTTCGCTGAAATGTCCTGTTCTACCATGTATCTTTACTTTATTGTTTCCTATTTTACTTTCACGTTCACTTTATATGTCTTTCCTTGCAATTTCGTATGATTTCTTGGAACTTAATTTGTTTGCTTTCATATAAGAAAAAATCGCAGCCAAGATATACCTTAACTACGATCCTTCATTCATTACCCAATTCCGCCTAACGCAATCCCAAGCACCAATACCAAAATACAGATCGGTACATAAATATATTTGCAGATTGGATAATACATCTTTGTAAATTTTGTTTCTCTTCCTTTGTTTATCTGTGTTTCTACATATTTCTTTCCGGCGATCCAGAAGAACATGATTCCTGCAAGTCCTGCTCCTAGTGGGCAGATGTAAATGGATAGAATATCCATCCAGTCAGATACAATGCCCTGGATCAATAAAGAGACGATCACGCCGATCACTGCGATGATCACGCAGGCGGTCTTTCTTCCTACATGAAGCTTTTCCTGTACGGTTGCGATCGGTGCTTCGTAGAGATTGATCAGTGATGTCATTCCCGCAAAAAGCACTGCAACGAAAAAGATGATCGCGATGATCGTACTTCCTGGCATGGAGCTGATCAGGTTTGGAAGATAGATAAATAACAGTCCCGGTCCTCCTTGATCCAGTGTTGCTCCGGTTGTTGCCATAGCTGGGATGATCACGAGTGCTGCAAGCATCGCAGCGATCGTATCAAAAAATGCAACTCTTGCCGCAGATGATGGAATGTCTTCTTCATCGGATAAATATGATCCATAGATCAATGTTCCATTTCCTGCGACGGATAAGGAGAAGAAGGCCTGCCCTAGTGCAAAGATCCATGTCTTTGGATCTAAGATGGCCGCCTTATCGACTCTGAAAATATATTGATATCCCGCTGCTGCTCCTGGTTGCAATGCCACGTAGATTCCAAGGATCACAAACAGCGCAAAGAAAATTGGCATTAAAATCTTATTGGCTTTCTCGATTCCTGCTCCTACACCAAAGATCAAAATACACATACATAAGATCAAAGCTAGAATCTGCCAGATGTTATTTCCAAATGCAGATGCCATTGTTCCAAAACGTCCGCCAAATTCTTCGATCGTCTTTGGTGCAAGTGTTGCCCCCGTGAAAGTTCCAACAGCATATTTTAAGATCCACCCCATCACAACTGTATATCCGATTGCCATAGCAAGAGAACCAAGAACTGGGATCATTCCTAACCCTTCCCCGACTTTTCTCTTTCCCTTCTTCTCACAGACCATCCCAAATGCATCAATCGGTCCAGATCTTGCCGCACGTCCAAAACTCATCTCTCCGATCACACCAGTGGATGCGATCACAACGACAAAGATAAAATACGGGATCAAAAAAGAACCTCCCCCATACAAAGATACCCTTGTCGGAAACATCCATATATTTCCCATGCCAACTGCCGAACCAATGCAGGCGAGGATAAATCCCCACCTGCTGTTAAATGATTCTCTTTTATCTTTCATATTTCAATTTTATCCTCCTGATTTTATTTTTTAAACTTCAAGTCTGTCGGTGTCAATACTCCATCATCTCCAAGCTGGTTCCATATATACGTGAAATTCTTCTTTGCTGAATGTATCTTCTGTCTGTTGATCGTTTGACCTTTCATACCGATCAGCTGTTCATTTATGATAACATATGCTGTATCTTTTTGCATCTGATATTGTTTTATTTTAGGTGAAATATAGGCTGTTTTTTTGATCTTGACATCATCTTTGTTCATTTCGATGATCTGAATCTTTTTGACTGCACGGTCTGCTTTAAATTCCACTTCATAACTGATTTTTTTATCTCCCACATCCGATGAAAAGTTTAGTGTCATTGACTGACCTTTTCCAAAATCCTGCACTGATGCACATCCCTTAAAGCCATCTGTATTCTTTAAATAAACTGTTCCATCTGATCTTTTACAAACCATTCCCAAACTTGTTGTTACTATGCCTTTTGTTTCTTGAACATACATTGTTGCCTTTACTTTTTGTTCTTTTTCCTTCGATGTGATATTATTTTTATCATCCATTTGTCCACCAACATTCGATGCGAAATTAAAATGTGTTAACTGTGGATCTCCATCCATACTGACAGTATCTTTTTCTGGCATATATTTATATAGAAAATATCCTTTTACTTTCTTAAAATGCACAAATCCTTTCTTATCTTTCACTCCAGCTATCTTACCGTCTGGTATTCTGTCTCCTACAACTGCATAAGCTCCATATAATTCTTCCTTCGCCTGTCCACTTTCGTCCTTCTTTGCGATCTGGCATCCTGTTAAGACTACTACCGTAAGCATAACCACTATAAATATTCCTGTTTTTCTGATTTCCCTACTCATCTTCTTCCTCCAATCTCCCGTCAAATTTCAAGATATCTCCGACATCGCACTCAAGATAATAACAAATCTTATTGATCGTTGAGAAACGCACTCCTTTTGCCTTGCCGCTTCTTAAGATTGACAGGTTTGCTTCTGTAATATGGACTTTTTTACATAATTCTTTGGATGTCATATTTCGCTCTTTTAAGATATCATCCAAATGTATTTTAATTGCCATAACTATCACACCTTCTATATAAACTGGTCATTTTCTTCTTTTAGCTGTTTGGTCCGCTTGAAGTATTCATGGAAGATCAATGCTCCAAATGCTATGATCAGTGGTTCCATGGATACATCTGGTGCAAATGTAACATTTACATTCTGTAAGGTTGCTCCAAGCAAAAACTGATAAAAATTCAGGATAAAATCTGATATAACTGTAACCACTGCGGTAACCTTTGCGACACTTGCGAGTCTTGCCACGGTCATCATCTGCTGCTCTTCCTTATGATCTTCGATTGCTTTTACTACATGAATGATGTTGATAAATAGCAGAATTGTCATAATAATTGGCAATAACTGTAATACTGATTTAAACCATTCTATCGAAGATACATTTTGCAGTTTATTTTCACTCTTATGAAGCAGTTCAAATGTCTTTGCATATGTGATCAAAAGTGTGTAATAACTGACTAGTGCAGCGATCAGTCCTTTCATTCCAAAATATAAGCGGCTTTTCCAATTCTTCTGGCTGTCATCTCCAAGAAAACGGATCGCTTTCATGATCAACCACATGATCAGGACGCTGTAAATGATGAATGCGTAAATAACTTTCATTACAATCAGACTGCTCTGGTCCATTGAAAAAATGTCTGGCATTTTCTGATACATGAGTCCTGGATTGATAAACATATACAGGGAATAAAATAATAGTCCCGTGAATACAACAAGTAATATGTCTTCTTTGTGTGTTCTTCCTCTTTTTCTCTGATTGATCACATAGATTGCTGGTATCATTGAAATGGCTGCGTATATGATGATCGCGATGACATTTCCTATTGCTGAACTTAGGGATAAAAATCTTAGTCCTTTCCCTATGAGTTCAAATGGTAAATACATGATCTGCAGTGCTTCTGTCATATGCAGGATTTTGCTTGCTATGAATGCAAGAAGGATTCCTGCGATGACTTCGATCAGGATTAATTTATTTATGTTTGATTTCATCCTATCCACCTCCGATTATTGTTTTTCGATAATTTCAAGATTATTGTAGCATGAAAATTATTGAAAAACAATAATTTTTCAGAAAAAGTTTCATTAGCTTAGGTTGTGAATAAATATAATTATATCGATAGAACCGGGACCCATTTGCATTCAGATTCGCACGTAGCGGACACTAAATTCGACAGCGATGATAAATCACCACTGCTCATTAAGTGCCGACGAGCTCATATGGTCCCGGTTCTATTTCTATAATTCTATTCTTTAATTTAGGTTATTGGTTTTAACTAGATGTCTACACTACTATTTTCTTTATCTTACATTCGTGTTTTTCATTCTTTGTCTGATAGCTGATTCCTATCAACAAAACATCTCCGTGATATTTGAATTTTTCCAGACTCTTCGCATACTGCTTTTCTTCAATCTGTTCGATTGCTTTTTTTACTTTCTTATCCCATTTCAATTCAATGATTAATGCTGGTTTTTCTGAGCTTTTTGTTGGAATAAACAATATATCACAATATCCTCTTCCGCTTGCTAATTCCTCAAATTTCATGTAGTGATCGATACTACTTAAATATGCCATGATCACAACTGATCGAAGTGCCTGTTCATTGTTGTAAAATTGAGGTGTGGTGTTTGACAAATGTACTTCTTGTATGATTTCTGCTACTGTTTCTTCATCCATGCGAAGTGTCGCATCCAATAATTGGTCTGAACGTTCAATTGCTTTGACTAATTCTTGTCTTTTCCCATTCTTAATTGCTCTGATAAATTCCTGACGTATCTCTTCATTTGGAATATAGACTTCTTTTCGGTCAATATCATATGCTAGATATCCTAAATGTACCAGTAACGTTAACACATCATCTTTATTCTTCAGGGATGTCATATCATTTTGAAATGATCCGGTATCGATTCGGCAGTGTTTTTCTCCTATCAGATCTACTAGCATATCTTTTAAACCATCAAAATTTAAATCAATATAAACCCTTAGTGATTCATATGTCTCTGTCTGAGTCCAATAATTGCTGAATCGTTTGTTAAATATTGCTTTCATTACAGAATTCGGATTATAAATATGTCCTGTCTGTCCAAAGCAGTATCCGTCGTACCATTTTTTTGCCTGCTCAAAATTGATTTCTTGTTCTTTACATAATTCTTTAACTTCTTGTTCTGTAAATCCTACAAATTCTGCTAATGGTCCTGGTTCCAGCATTGTGTATTCGTAGAAATCGGTTAATGCTGATTGTGTTCCATATTTTTTGATTGGCAGAATTCCTGTCATATAGGCTCCACTTAGGAATCTTGAAACCTGTACCCCTTTAAATAATCCTCTTAATAACTGGATATATTCTTCCTGTAATCTCTTGTCTGTTTGAGCTTCTCGGAATAATGCATCCCATTCATCGATAATGATAAAAAACTTTCGCCCTGTGATCGCACTGATCTGCAGGAGTGCTTCTGGGAGTGCTGTTGTTTCTTGTTCTATGCAATCTGGAAACTCTCGTTTTAATTCGAAAATTATTTTTCTTTGAAGATCTTTTACCGTATCTTCGATATTCCGAGCATTGGTAATAAACCATGTCATGTCCCAGAATAGGACATCACATTGGTTTAAATATTGTTTATAATGGCTTTTTTCTTCATTTTCTGCAATCTTTAAGTCTTTAAATAAATGCTCAGACTTTGCACCTTTTGAATAGTAGGCGACTAACATCTGGGCTGCGAAAGATTTTCCGAATCTTCTTGGTCTGCTGAAGCATGTAAGCTTTCTTGATGTTCCTAAAACCTGATTGGTATATGCGATTAATTCTGTTTTATCTACATAGATATCATCTTTTAAAATATCTTCAAAGCCGTCTGCTGGCGGATTTAGATAAATTCCCATTCTGCTGTCACCTCGTTCCTTTCTTTTATTTTTATATTAACACAAATGATGGTAAATTCCAATTTTGCTATATATAATTTTAAAAAATCCCCTGACAGTATTATCTGCCAGAGGATTTTAATTCTCACTTTATTTGGTTTTCGATCACAATTAAGCACGTAATTCAACGCCTAATTTCTTCAGTTCATCAAGAATCTTCTCAACGATCTTAGATACTTCTGCGTCTTCTAATGTACGGTCTTTTGCTCTAAATGTTAAGGAGTATGCTACGGATTTATATCCTTTTTCGATCTGGTCTCCTTCGTAGACATCGAATAATTCGTAGGATTCGAGAAGTTTTCCACCTTTATCTTTGAAGATCTTCTCA
This sequence comes from Anaerostipes hadrus, assembly GCA_036312945.1. Classification (GTDB taxonomy): domain Bacteria; phylum Bacillota; class Clostridia; order Lachnospirales; family Lachnospiraceae; genus Anaerostipes; species Anaerostipes hadrus_C. The sequence goes on along the minus strand of JAXJNA010000071.1, from coordinate 5,207 downwards.
AGCTGTCCAACGAAGATGTCTTTCTTCATAACCATACTTAAGTCACGTTTCATTGCAGGGAATTTGGCAACTCCTTCGTATTTGCGGTCGAAGGTTGCTTTTGGTACTAATGTTGGCATGTCGATGACTGCTACATAGACTTCACCTTTCATGTTATAGTTATCCATAACTTCTGGATGGATCTGTCCGATGTAGGCAATTTTTTCTCCATCAATCGTCACATCTGCTGCTCTTCCTGGGTGTAAAAATGGATGTTCACCTGTTGGTGCATATTCTGATCTTCCACCTAATCCTAGGGAATCAAGCATATCTTCTACAACACCTTTTAATGTGAAGAAATCACATTCTCCGTACATTCCAAGTGTCATCTGCATTCTTTCATCTGGTAATTCTGTTAATGGTAATGCTTTTGGAATGTAGATATTTCCAAATTCGTATAATCTTACGTTTTTATTTCTATGTGCCAAGTTTGTAGACAGAGATGTTAACATTCCGTTTAAGGAAACTGTTCTCATGATACTGAAATCTTCTCCTAATGGATTTGAAATCTCGATTGCCTGACGTTCTTTTGCATCTTCAGCTAATAATAATTTATCGAATACTTTTGGACTTTCGAAGGAATATGTCATTCCACCACAGAATCCGTTCTGTTCTGCTACATTTCTGCAGACATCTTCAACTCGGATCTTGAATGGTTTCTTACCGGCTGTGGATTCTCCGTTTGGTAATGTAACTGGGATGTTATCATATCCGTAGAATCTTGCAACTTCTTCTGCAAGGTCTGCCATACGGTGAAGATCCTGACGGAAGGATGGTACGATGACTTCATTTGTTGCTTCATCATATCCAAGGTCGATTCTTCCAAAATATTCTAAGACTTCTTCTTTGGATACATTTGTTCCAAGAAGGGCGTTCATTTTATCTACTTCTAATGGAAGGCGAATCTGTTTGACCGGATTTGGATAAACGTCAACGGCTCCTCCAACAACTTCTCCTGCTCCTAATTCTTCGATCAGCTGGCATGCACGATCCATCGCTGCCATTGCATTTTCTGGATCTAATCCTTTTTCGAATTTACCAGATGCATCAGTTCTTAAACCAATTCTCTTAGAAGAAAGTCGGATATTTGTTCCGTCAAAACATGCTGCTTCGAATAATAATGTCTTGATATCATCTGTTACCATAGAGTTTTCTCCACCCATGATACCTGCGATACCGATTTCTTTTTCTCCATCACAGATCATTAAGACATTTTCATCCATTGTTCTTTCTTCACCATCTAATGTAGTGAATTTATCTCCTGCTTTTGCACGACGGACAACGATCTCTTTGTTTGCAATTGTATCCAGATCGTATGCATGCATTGGCTGTCCAAATTCTTCCATCACGTAGTTTGTGATGTCAACCAGGTTGTTGATCGGACGGATTCCCATCGCAGATAATCTTCTCTGCATCCATTCTGGTGATGGTGCTAATTTGATATTTTTCACAACTCTTGCTGTGTATCTTGGGCAAAGGTCTTCATCTTCTACTCTTACTTTGATGTAATCGTTGACATCTTCATCATTTCCAGTCTTTGTGACAACTGGTGGGAAGAAGTCTTTCTTAAATGTAGCTGCTGCTTCTCTTGCCATACCGATCATGCTGAAGCAGTCTACACGGTTAGATGTAATCTCGAATTCGACAACTGCATCACGAAGACCTAAAGCTTCGACTGCATCATCTCCTGGTTTTACATCTTTATTGAAAATGTAGATTCCATATTCTGGTGCTTCTGGGTACATATCTCTGGAACTTCCAAGTTCTTCGATAGAACACATCATACCAAAAGATTCTACTCCACGAAGTTTTCCTTTTTTGATCTTAATTCCGTCTTCTGGATTCTTTCCACCGTCATGTCCTCCGGCAACTCGTCCACCGTCTAAGACAACTGGTACTAAGTCACCTTCTGATACATTTGGTGCTCCTGTTACGATCTGAACTGTTTCATCTCCAACATTCACCTGACAGATGATCAGTTTGTCTGCGTCTGGATGTTTTTCGATCTTCTCGATCTTTCCGACTACGATCTTTTCTAAGTTTTTATCTAAATATGTGACACTTTCCATGTTGGAACCAGATAATGTCATTTTATCTGCATATTCCTGTGGTGTGCAATCAAGATCAGGCACATAAGCTTTGATCCATGAAATTGGTGTATCCATTACTTTTATTCTCCTTTATTCTATCTTCTCTATTCGAAATATTCTTATCGTTTCTCTTAGAACTGTGATAAGAATCTCTTATCGTTTTCATATAACAGACGCATATCGTCGATCTCGTATTTTAATAATGCGACACGCTCTAAACCGATTCCAAATGCAAATCCTGAATATACTTCTGGGTCGATTCCGCACATTTCAAGAACGTGTGGGTGAACCATTCCGCATCCTAAGATCTCGATCCATCCGCTTCCTTTACACATACGGCATCCTTTTCCACCGCATTTGAAACATGTAACGTCTACTTCCGCACTTGGCTCTGTAAATGGGAAATGATGTGGACGGAATTTTACTTTTGTATCTGGTCCGAAGAATTCTTTTGCGAACTGCTCTAATGTTCCTTTTAAGTCTGCAAATGTGATTCCTTTATCTACAACTAATCCTTCTACCTGATGGAAAGATGGAGAATGTGTTGCATCTACTTCGTCAGAACGGAATACTCGTCCAGGTGCGATCATACGGATTGGCATCTGTCCTGTTTCCATGATACGAGCCTGTACAGGAGATGTCTGTGTTCTTAACACAATATCTTTGTTGATATAGAATGTATCCTGTTCATCTTTTGCAGGATGATTTGCAGGGATATTTAACATTTCAAAGTTGTATTTATCGTATTCTACTTCTGGTCCTTCGACAACTTCGTATCCCATACCGATAAATACTCTCTCTAAATCTTCCAGCGCGATCTGGTTTGGATGACGATGTCCTTTTTCATGAGTTTTTCCAGGTAATGTAACGTCGATGACTTCTCGTTTCATCTTTTCTTCACGAACTTTTTTCTTTAATAAAGTCATCTCTTTTTCTAATGCTTCTTCAATGACTGCTCTGGTATCATTGACCATCTGTCCTACGATCGGACGTTCTTCTTTGGCTACGTCCTTCATTCCTTTTAATACCTGAGTTAATTCACCTTTTTTACCCAGTACAGATACACGGATATCATTTAAACTATCCATTGCATCTGCTTGCTCGATTTTCTCCAAGGCAGCTTTCTTGATTGCCTCTAATCTCTCTTTCATCTGCTTAGTTCTCCTTTATTGATCTTTTCTATATTCTCGGATCAGGTTGCTTTTTCTTCTGTATTCAGGCAAAAGAAAAAGAACCCGTCCGCAAAGGGACGAGTTCTTAATATATACTCGCGGTACCACCCTAATTCCTATGGTATCGTTAAACTTCTTCTTAATTACCATAAGCACTTAAGTCTCTGCGTAACGGGCAGACTCCGTTATCTCCTACTGATGCATGATATGAAAATGATTGTTGCATCGCATTCAGAGATACAGCTACGGTGTGAAATTCGGAAGATCATTTTCTTCTTACTGTGCACCATCAATGCCTTTAACGTTATTATTCTATAACATTCTTATGGCATTTGTCAATTGTGATTTGTAGTTTGATGGCGGAAATTATTAGTGAAATATTATATACAGAGATCATGTGTCTGCAAGCCACTCGCGTTCGGATGTTTCACCAGACACTTATAACAAACCATTGTATATTTTTAAATCTTCGTCCTTAAACACATTAAAGATCACCTTTTTGATTCTGCTGTCTTTGTCAAGATACTGCTTTACAGCATTAGTTGCAATTTCCGCAGCTCTCTGCTGCGGAAAGCGGAATACACCTGTAGACAGACAACAGAATGCAATGGATTCCACTCCTGTATCCGCAGCAAGCTTTAAGCACTCTGTGTAGCAGCTTGCAAGCAAAGCCTCATCTTCTCTTGTAACTTTCCATTGTATGATTGGTCCTACTGTGTGAAGAACATATTTTGCTGGAAGATTATAACCTGATGTAATCTTTGCTTTTCCGGTTTCCTCTTCATGTCCCTGCTTTGTCATAATCTCATGCATTTTCAGACGCAGCTCAACTCCTGCATAAGTATGGATAAAATTATCAATACAGGCGTGCATTGGTGAAAAACAACCAAGCATCTGTGAATTACACGCATTTACGATTGCGTCACATTTCAAAGTGGTAATATCACCCTGCCAGATATATAATCTCGAATCTGATTTTACAGGTGCAAGCGTGTCAACATCTGTGATTCCACGCTCTATATTTCTTTCCATAAGATATTCGTCCTGTATTTTTAAAAAATCTCCACTGACTGGTCTTGGCAGTCTGACATTCATAAGTGAACGGAGCAGATTTTCTTGCTCTTCCTTGTCTGCCGGGATGTGCTGTCTGCCAAACCGTATTTCTTCTTTTAAAAGATACTGAATCAGATATTCTCTTCGCTCATCCTGTGTCATAATACGTTCCCCCTTATATCAGTAATTGCCTTTGCCATATCACCGCCAATACCGATTGCACGTTCCCCGAAGCTTTCCGGCACTACCGCTTCGTCCATATTCAGACGTATCAAGCTGTATGACAAATTCTCCCGCACCATCTTTTCGAAAGGAAAACGTATAATAATCGGCGTGTTAAATCCAACTCCAAGTTCCAAAAGAATAACCTTTCTATCCTTATTCTGTTCCAGAAAATCCGCATATCTGTCGGCTGCCTCATGCCATGCTTTATCTTCCACAAAATAATTATCACAACGGAGATTCATGGCCATATTGCCGCCACACACCGGACATTTTGGTACAAGTTCTGACGGGATCAGGCAATCTTTTCTAACTTCATCCATTTTACGAAACAGATCTTTTGCATCGTAAGTCTTTGGATGACAAGCTTTCTGGCACTGGATTTTCCCATAATCTCCCTGTGTTGCAAATATTCTTTTTTCATCGAATCCCGCTTTATAAAACTGATGATCCACATTGGTTGTAAGTACAAAATATTCTTTGTTCTTTACAATATCATAAAGCTCTGTATAAAGCGGCAATGCCGGAGGATCAAAGCGGTTCATCAATGCATGTTTTGACCAGTATCCCCACTTTGCCTCCTCAGACGGATATGGATAAAATCCGGCTGCATACATATCTGTCATGTAGT
>JAXJNA010000070.1:0-38913 GCA_036312945.1 Anaerostipes hadrus | reverse complement strand
ATCATAAAGCTCTGTATAAAGCGGCAATGCCGGAGGATCAAAGCGGTTCATCAATGCATGTTTTGACCAGTATCCCCACTTTGCCTCCTCAGACGGATATGGATAAAATCCGGCTGCATACATATCTGTCATGTAGTACTCACCGTATTTTTTTATAAATTCTGCAAAATTGTCTGTAAACCTTTTACCACCATATTGGATTCCCGCAGCTGTCGATGCCCCGGCTCCTGCCCCGATTATAACACAGTCTGTATTTCTTATATTCTTTGCTGCCCTGTCAATCTGGTCTTCATATGCATCCTTTTGGAATACATAATCCCTTGCCGGAGTACTACATAAAAAGTTTCTCCAGTCAGCATACCCTTTTCTGATTTTCTTAAAAATCATAATGAACCTCTTTTCTCAATACACTGCTTCGGACAAATTTCTGCACATCTTCCGCAATGCAGACAATGATTCTGGTTGATAGTAACCGGAACTGAAGATATATCAATGCATTTTTGCGGACATACAGAGTAACACAGTTTGCATCCAATACATTCTTTTCCAATAAAATACCCTGTCTGAACTGCCTCGGTTTTTCCAATTGTTATAGTATCCCTCACAATATTTGATGGATTGCTGATATCAAAATACTCTCCCTGTGCCTCATACAGCCGAAACACTTCGATTGCGTCTTTCGTATCTCCCGGATAGATTTTCTTCATATATGGATTTTTTTCAAACATAATATCAAGATTCTTTTTTCCGATGTTCTTTATTTTTCCACGCAGAGACACCGCAATTTTGTCTTTTGTTGCGGATATTGCCACATACTGCTGCTCCATTAACTGGTCATAAAATGTTTTTCCCGTTGCTGTAAGGAAATACACACCTTCTTCATCATAGTACATCATATCTATGATTCTTGTCTGAGGATGTCCATCTGAACCTATCGTTGCAACTGTTGTTGAATGAATTTCATCCACCAGAAGTTCAAGATAATCCATTTTTGTCATTTCCAAGTCTCTCCTTTCAGTATCGGTGTAAGTTTTTTATATATCATCATGGTAATTGCTCCAATTACCAAGCCTTTTAAGATATTAAACGGCAATGCATTGAATAGCACAACGTCCAGCTTAGTCTTAATAAATGGCAGAAATTCGCCAAATGATGGACTCAAAGGAACCGGAAACTCTAAAAATGCCAACACATATGATATAGCTGCCAGTAGAGCTGTCATTGTTATCGTTCTTGTAGAAACTAAATTTTTTCTTGTTTTAATAGTTGCTGTATTGTTACTCATAAATCTCCTTTTTGTGAGATATGCCTGAATTTAAAACAGCCCGCAGGACGGGATTCCCTGCGGGACTTGTTTTATCATATCTTCTCTCATCCGGACTTTACCGTCGGTTATGGAATTGCACCATATCAGCTTTTGCTCGCAGACTATACTGCCGGTCAGGAATTACACCTTGTCCCGAAGACTGTAATTTTTTCTGTTAATTGTCTTTAAAATTCATAAGGTGGATTTCCAGAGAAATCTGCGATTAAACCATGCGGATTTTCAAGATAGAATACCTCAAAAATAGGATTATCTGCTGTCTGGTACTGTCCCTTAACGATAGGATTGTTCATGCATCCTTCCTTTACACTCTTGTTGTCCTCAAATACTGCTTTGCCATGAAGGCGAATCCATGCGTATTCAGGGGAAGATACTGATACTTCTACTTCAGGATTTGCTAACATATCCTTGTAAACATCCTTTGTGTTGTTAGTACAGAACCAAAGCTTTCCGTCCTGCTCAAAACAGAACATGAATGGACGGCATTTTGCCTTTCCATCTCTTCCGACTGTTGCTAAGTACTGAACTGAATTTTTCTGTAAAAATTCTACTACTTTCTGCATTTTAAATTACCTCCTCGATATGTTGTAACAATTATTATTACATCTTGTAGCTATACAATATCATCCGTTTAATGTAATGTCAATAGTTACATCAAACTTTTTGTAACTTTTTTTGTTACAACTCCTTTTGAAGATTTTACATTGATTATGAAAAACGAAAAGGCTCCGGAAATTGTGATGATATAATCACTCATCCGAAGCCTTCTGTAGGCTACTCTTCCTCTGTATACACTGCAATATCTTTTTTCACATCAGCAAGTGTCATTTCTGAAAGTTTTTCCTCCATTGCCTTCTGTACTTCTAACAGTCTCTTATCAAGAACATGGTGAATATTCTTTCCTACCGGACATTTCTGATTGGGATTCTCATGAAAATGAAACAGTTCTTCATCTGGTGCACATTCCACTGCTTTATACACATCAAGGAATGTAATCTGCTCCAATGGTCTGGTAATTGTCACACCGCCTGTCCCTCTTGCAACTTCAATAAGACCAGCAGCCTTTAATTGTTGCAATATTTTACGAACAATCACCGGATTAGTTCCAATGCTTGCTGCCATAAAATCACTAGTCATCTTCTGATCTGAAAATGTATCTATACAGGCAAACATATGGATTGCCATTGTAAATCTGCTTGAAATCTGCATTATAAACACCTCTCTTCAACAATAATCATATCAAAAAACAGATGTAATTTCAATGGTTACACTGTTGTTAAAAACCTAATATAAATACAATCAATGCTGTCCTCCATGCACACCACTTAAATTTTCCTATCTTGTGAATTGTCCACTCTATAGACTTCAGGTATATTCCACCGCATCGCTTTCGATTGCTTATTTATTTTTTATCATATACTCGAAATCTACAGTTGGCCAACTACAAAATTAAATTTTCTGTGGAAGTTGTGCCAATACGATCGCCACAAACATCAACCCACACCCTATCAATTCTCTATGACTCAAATTCTGATGCAGTACCAAAAAGCCAGCAATCACAGAGGTCACAGATTCCAGACTAAGGATCAACGATGCTACCGTAGGATTCATGTTCTTCTGCCCGACAATCTGCAACGTATAAGCAACTCCGCATGACATCACTCCCGCATATAAGATTGGTTTCCAGGCGAGTAAGATCATGCTGATCTCTGGATGTTCAAAGAGCATCATTGGAACAAAACAAAGTATCCCGCAGACAAAAAACTGAATACATGACATTTTGACCCCATCGTTAAACTGTGTAAAATAATCGATCACAAGAATATGAATTGAAAATGCAATTGCACCTAAAAATACATAGATATCTCCTTTTCCAATCGAAAATCCGTCCGTAATGCATAAAAAATAAAGTCCTGCAAGTGCGATCACAACGCTGATCCAGACGGATAATCCGCACTTCTTTCCTAAAAATAATCCCAAAATCGGAACAATGATAATATAAAATGCTGTAATAAACCCTGCTTTTCCTACGGTTGTATACATGATTCCAAATTGCTGCAGGGTGCTTCCTGTAGTTAATGCGACTCCGCAGCAGATTCCGCCTAATAGCAATCTCTTTTTCTCCGTGAAATCCGTTTTCTTCTTTACTTTTCCTCGGTTTAAAAATACAATACACGGAATCAATACAAGGCCTCCGATCAATGTACGAACACAATTAAATGTAAATGGTCCAACATAATCCATTCCGACACTTTGTGCAACAAATGCAACACCCCATATGATCGCAGCTAAAAATAATAATAATGATCCTTTGATCTGTTCTTTTTTCATACTTTTCAAATCTTCTCCTTCATTAGCATATTGAATTTATTTTACTACGGTAGTTTTTTGTCTGCAAGTAAAAAGAAAGAATACATCTTATGATCTGGTATCGATCATAAATGTATTCTTTCTTTTTAAGTTTAAGAATTGTATCTATATTTAATTTTATAGTTACCTATTTGTAGAGGGTCAGTATCTCTTCCCCTGCGTTACACTCTCCAATATGTTTCAATGCAATACTTGCGTATTCCGCATTATTACTTATAACTACCGGAGTCGTCATAACATATCCATCTACTCTCATATCTTCTAAGTCGAACTCACAGATGAGCTCTCCTTTTTTAACTTTCTGGCCAGCTTCTACTTTCATATAGAAGCCTTTTCCACCTCGCTTTACTGTATCAAGCCCAAGATGTATCAAAACTTCTGCTCCATCTTTGGATTCCATAGCAAGGGCATGTTTTGTTCTAAATACTGCTGCGATGATTCCGTCTACTGGTGCATATAGTTTTCCTTCTTCTGGTTTGACCGCAAAGCCTTCTCCTAACATTCCACCAGAAAATGCCTCATCTCCAACTTCTTGTAGTTCGATCACACATCCTTTGATCGGACAGGCGATACTTTCCTGTTGCATTTTATCTTTGGAATGCGTATTTTCTTTTAGCAATTGTTTGATTTCTTTCTTTGCTCGTCTTGTCCTTAAATAATCTTCTAGTTCTGATTTTAGTACCGTTACATATGGACCATAGATGATCTGAATACTGTTTCCTCGTTTCAGGATTCCCCTTGAGCCTGTTTCTTTGAGCATGGCATCATCCACCAGACTTATATCTTTCAGACCACATCGAAGTCTTGTAACACAACAATCGATATCACCGATATTCTTTTTGCCTCCAAGTCCCGCTGCGATCTTTGCTAATAATTCTTCTGAAAAATCTTCCCTGTATTCATATTCTGGCTCTTCTTCATATTGTTGTGCAGGCTCTTCTTCCCTTCCTGGTGTTTTGATATCAAATTTCAGGATCAGGAAATGGAATACGAAATAATACACTATAAAATAAACAATTCCTAGTGGAATAACCATCATCCAGTTTGTTTTTTCTTGTCCTTGCATAATTCCAAATAAGAACAGATCGATGAGCCCTCCAGAAAATGTTAATCCCACTGTAATCTTCAATACATGCATCATCATATATGCCAATCCTGCAAAAGCACAATGAATCACATATAATCCAGGTGCAATAAATAAAAATGTAAATTCCAACGGTTCCGTAATTCCTGTAAGCATTGATGTTAATGCCGCAGAAATCATAAGTCCGCCGACAACTTTTCTCTGTTCAGGTCTGGCACAACGGTAAATTGCAAATGCCGCTCCTGGCAATCCAAAGATCATCAATGGGAACTTCCCTGCCATAAATCTTGTTGCTTCCACATTAAAATGTGTTGTCGCTGGATCTGCCAATTGAGCAAAAAAGATATTTTGTGCCCCATCGATCATTTTCCCAGCAACTTCCATCGTTCCACCTAATGATGTCTGCCAGAACGGGAGATAAAATACATGATGCAATCCGAATGGAATCAATGCACGCTCCATCACTCCATAAATAAACGTCCCCAAATAGCCGGAAGCTCTCACAATTCCTCCAATGGAATACATCAGATTCTGGATCGGCGGCCAGATAAAGAACATTACGATTCCAACTCCAACATATACAATGGTACAAATAACTGGTACAGCCCTTGTCCCGCCAAAAAACGATAAAACTTCTGGAAGTTTTATTTTATAAAAACGATTATGAAGATATCCGACGCCAAGTCCAACAATAATTCCTCCAAATACACCTAACTGCAGTGATGTTATTCCAAGAATCTGATCCGTTGCTCCCGCATGCATTGTATATGTATCACCATACAATGATAACATCGATGAAATAGCTTCATGCATAACAAAAAAAGACAATGCCCCTGATAATGCAGCTACCGCTTTCTCTGCCTTTGCCATCCCAATTGAAACTCCCATTGCAAATATCAATGGAAGGTTGTCAAATATGATACTTCCGCAATCGCCTCCAACTTTAATCACTCCATACAAAATAGTCACCGGACCCATGATCTTCATCAGATGATAGGCCCGAAGCATCGTTTCATTTGTCAGAGATCGTCCAATTCCAAGCAAAAGACCTGCAACCGGCAAAACAGCGATTGGAAGCATAAACGCACGCCCGACTCTTTGCAGGACGCCAAATACCTTTCCTGTTTCCTTCATATAAAACTTCCTTATTCTATATATTCTTATAATCCTTCTTTATCTATTATGGTCATGATCATAATGTCGCGATCATAACTTCCATATCTCCATCAAAAGTAACTTCTTTCTGATCGGAGCAGATTACAAAATGGTCACCTTTCTTTACTTCATTTCCTTCAAAAATTCCTGTTCCCTCTGTGATACTTACCATCATAAATGGTTCGTCATTCTTGATCACATTTTTTCCATTCAACTGATAACGATCTACTTTAAAGAATTCACTGTCAACATATCTTGTCTTTGTACCATTCTCAAGAATTGTCTGCGGAAATTCTTTATTCTGCTCAATATCTGCTGGTACATTTGTTACATCAATAGACTGCTGTACATGAAGCTGTCTTTCATTTCCATCCGCGTCTTTTCTATGATAATCATAAACTCGGTATGTAATATCAGAAGACTGTTGTGCTTCATAGATCAGTGATCCACTACAGATCGCATGTAATGTTCCTGATGGAATATAGAAGAAATCTCCTGCTTTGATCTTGAATGAATTTAACAGATTGTCATAATCATCATTCTCAATCGCTTTGACGAATTCATCTTTTGTCTTTGCATGGTGTCCCATGACCATCTTTGTTCCTTCATCTGCTTGAAGAACGAACCAACATTCTGTCTTTCCTAAAGAATTCTCATGTTCTTTCGCATACATATCGTCTGGATGCACCTGTACAGACAGGTCATTTTTCGCATCAATGATCTTAACAAGTAATGGGAACTGGTCTCCTTCGATATTTCCAAATAATTCTCTATGGTTTTCAAATAACCAGGATAATGTTTTTCCTTTATATTCTCCATCTGCGATCGTACAATCTCCATTCTTATGTGCAGAAATTGCCCAGCACTCTCCTGTGTGATCACTCGGAATCTCATATCCATAAATGTCTTTTAATTTTGTTCCACCCCAGATCATTTCTTTAAAAACTGGATTCATTCTTAAAATATGTCCCATAGCCATCTTCTCCTTCTTCACCTTGTAACTCCAAAAATTACATTTATTTCTTGATCTTCGCATTCTTCTTTGATGGCATAAAATTACGTTTCAACACATCAAAGAAACTTAAAGAACGTACCAGACGTTCGGATGGTATATACTGGTTGATCGCACGTAACACTTTCTTAGGTTCTTTTGATGCAAATGAAAATGTTCCATTTTTCTTTGTCTGGATCGCATAACGTGGGATTTTCTTTCCTTTAAACATCACAGATGCAATCACATAATCAACTTCTTCCCATGGAATCTGAATATAATCATTGACATTTCTTGTATTAAAGAATTCAAATCCTTTGTCTCCGACCATGATCTTTCCATAGTTTGTAAGTCCCTGATACGATGTTGCTTCCACAACAACATCAACTCTTGTATTAATTGATTGTGCCATAAGCTTTCCTCCGATTCTGTAGGTTCTTCTTTATTTATTCTATACAATTTTCTTTGCTTATACAAGATGACTTTTTGTTTATTCTTGCCAATATATTTTCTATAATCTTCTTATATAAGCAAAAAGCCCGGACTTCCGGGCCTTTTGTATATGTGCTAGATCATCTCTTATAATAATCCGATCACGTGTCCACCAATACCAACGATAAATAATGCGATGATGATGATGATTGGAGAAACGTTTTTCTTTAATAACCACATGCATAACAGTGTTAACAGTAATGGTACAAATCCAGGGATCAATGAATTTAAGTTATCCTGAAGAGTTGTAACTTTTGTTGGATCAAGTGCCATACCGGATGCCTGCTGTGATAATGCTGTTTTGATTCCTTCAGCTCCTGCTGGAAGTTTAGCCCAATCGATGTAAGCTCCTTCACTTAAAGTAACTTTAGATACTACAGGTGTAAAGTTGATACTTACCCAACGTTCGATCAAGGCACCAAGAACGAACATACCAAGGATAGATGCTCCTTTTGTTACTTTCTGAAGTAATCCACCTGATAAGTCTTCTGTGATCTTTGTTCCTACATTGTAACCAAATTCCTGTGTATACCACATGAATGCCCAACGAATTACATTCCATAATACGAAGAATAAGATTGGTCCAAGGATACTTCCACCCATTGCAAGGGAAGCTCCTAAAGCTCCAAGGATAGGTCTTGCTGTGAACCAGAATACTGGATCACCAACACCAGCTAAAGGTCCCATCATTCCGACTTTAACACCCTGGATCGCACTGTCTTCTACAGGTGCACCATTTGCTTTATCTTCTTCCAGGGCCAGTGTAACACCGATAACTGGAGATGCTACATATGGATGTGTATTGAAGAATTCCAGATGACGTTTTAATGCTGCGATCTGATCTTCTTTTGTTGTATATAATTTCTTGATAGCTGGGATCATTGCGAAACACCAACCACCATTCTGCATACGTTCATAGTTCCAAGAACCCTGAAGGAAAGTAGAACGTAATGCTACAGATAATCTATCTTTTTTACTTAATTGAACTTTATTTTCTGCCATTTTTCTTACCTCCTTCTTAATCAATAATCATTTAAAATATCGCCTAATGGGTCACCAGTATTGCTTCCACCGTTACCAGATCCTACATTCTCAGACAGTTTCAGGTAGATCAGTGCCATAGATACAGCGATAACACCTAATGCGATCAGTGTTAAGTCTGAAACAGCAGCCAGACAGAAACCAATTGCGAAGAAAGGCCATACTTCTTTTGTAGCCATCATGTTGATAACCATTGCGTAACCTACAGCTACGACCATACCACCACCGATAGACATACCATCTGTTAACCATGCTGGCATACTATTTAATGCGCCAGCTACAGCAGATGCTGGGATTGCTAATAATGCTGCAGCTGGGATCGCGATACGGATACCCTGTAATGCGATCGCAATGATATGCCATACTTCTACACCTTTGAAGCTTCCTTTTTCTGCTGCTGCATCCATCTGATGAACACAGATAACGGAAAGTGTACGAACGATCATTGTTAAGAATAATCCTGCTACTGCTAATGGGATTGCTACTGCGATGGCAGTATCAACACCGGCTCTTCCCTGTCCACCCTGAACAAGAATGATTGCAGATGCAACGGCTGCTAATGCAGCATCTGGGGCAACGGCTGCACCGATATTAGCCCATCCTAAAGCGATCATCTGAAGGCTACCTCCAAGGATGATGCAAGGAACAAGCTGTCCGGTTACAAGTCCGATTAATGTACAAGCTACTAATGGCTGATGGAACTGGAATTCATCCAAGACACCTTCCATACCAGCCAGGAATGCAACGATAACAACTAATACCATTGAAATAACTGACATGATAATTCCTCCTATATATTTTTCTAAATTGATTATTTAAGTTCTGCTTTCGCTTTCTTAAGCATTTCATCCATGTTTTCTGGAGAATCGCTTGGTACTTTACGTACGTTGAATGTAACACCTTTGTCGATCAGTTTCTCGAAAGTTTCTACATCTTCTTTACCCATCGCAACAGCTTTTGTTACTACTACTTTACCTGTTGAATGTGCAAGTGATCCTAAGTTAATCTCTTTGATATCAACTCCACCTTCGATTGCTTTTAATACATCCTGAGGTGTTTCAAACAGAAGCATTGCTTTTGTCTCACCAAATCTTGGATCTTTTGATACTTCGATCATCTTCCAGATTGGGATAACGTGTGCTTTTACTCCTGGAGGTGCTGCCTCAATGATCATTCTCTTACGAAGATCATCTTTTGATACGGCATCAGATACAACAATGATACGGTCTGGATTTACCATCTTTGTCCATGTTGTAGCCACCTGTCCATGTAATAAACGTGTGTCGATACGAGTAAGACCGATCTTGATGTGACCGTCTCCAAGTACTGTTCCTTCTGGGATTGCTCCCTGAGGTGCTGCCACAGCAGCTGGTGCAGCTTCTTCTTTCTTAGGTTCTAGAGATTCTGGATAGATTCTCACACCTTCTTTTCCACTTCCGGAAATCTGAGCTGCAACTTCATGTGCTGTGTCCATCATCATACGAGATGCGTATGCATCGATCAACATTGGAAGATTTAATCCAGCAACGATTGCCCATTTATCCTCATGTCCGGCAATTAATCCGTTAGCCTGATTAAATGGAGTTCCACCCCATAAATCAACCATAATCAGCACTTCATCCTGGTTTTCGAATCCGGCAATGGCATCTTCCATCTGTTTTTTGATGTCTTCTGGTCCCATGCTTGGCTGTAATGTACAAGCCGCAACATTTGGCTGGTCACCAAAAATCATGGACCCGGACTGTAAGATACCCTTGGCGAAATCACCATGTGTAGCAAGAATAATTCCTACCATTTTTTATTCCTCCTTTTCTATATTTTCATAAGCTAATTAATTATATATATTATAAGAAAATTCTTATAAATAAAAAAACCTGATTCAAATCCGCAAATCTCCATCATCCAAATCCCCCTGCAAAAATACTTTCACAAAGAAACCTGGACCTTCTGGAAAATCCATGATTCAAATCAAGTTTAGCCTGCATTACCAGTAACAATCCTGATCAACAATATAAACTTTTATCTTGTCGTAACTCGCTTGATATGTACGGTTAAATACATAAGTTCTTCATCTGTAATATCATGATTGCAAGTCTTCTTCACGTAGTCTTTGATCTCATCTACGCATTCAATACATTCGTGATACTTATTCCTTATGATCTCCTGGAATTCTGTATCATCACTTTTCACTTCTTTGCCGATATAAACTCTCTGTGCAAAGAACTTCAGATGTGTGATAAATCTCTCATAGAAAACAGACTCTTTATCGATCTGCTCCCCAAAATGCTTATCCACGATCTTCAAAATATCATTCACAAACTTCGTCATAGAAACCATCTCTGTCATATCCAGATCAAGTTCCGCATTCACAATATGCAATGCAATGAACGCCGCTTCATCCTGTGGAAGTGTAACCTTCAGTTCTTTCTCTATCATACCGATCGCTACTTTCCCGATCAGATATTCCTGATAATAAAACTTCTTGATCTCCCATAAAAAAGGATTCTGGAATGGTACTCCCATCTCAACTCTCTCAATCGCAAAATTGATGTGATCCGTAAGCGAAACATATATATTATCATTAATATTCTTCTGTAATGTATCCTTCGCATACTGAATGATCTTATTACAGATCTTCACTCTCTCGATCGGAATATCAGTTAACATCTCCTGAAAACGCTGTGTCATACCATGGTCTTTCATGACATAAGTCTTCTCAATCTGACTTGACTTGATCTCATCCCCCTTGTGCTTTTGAAAGCCAAGGCCTTTCCCCATCAGTACAACTTCTTTATGATTCTTGTCCTCTGAAATTACAATGTTATTATTCACAATTTTTGTAATCTGCACAACTTTACCTCATACTTCTCTAACGAAAAGACTTCCTGTTGCGCATTCCACAAAAAAAATAAACCACAGTTATAAACTTCCCTTCTGTGAAATTCAATAAGTTGGTTTAGCCTGCACTACCAGTAACAATCCTCCTCGTAATCTCCTGTTAACTTATGTTTACATTTTAACAAGGTGTCTTCACTTTGTCAATAGAATATTTAAGAATTATTTTATAATTTATTTATTTTTTTTAAATAATTATAATTCTTTTTTGACTCCGTTAGGAACTATATCACAATTTTCTTTACTATGCAATAGGTTTTTTTGTCTGTTTTTGATATTTTTCTCTTTTGGCACGATTCCTTTGCTTTTAGAACGCTTGTATAATCAACCAAATTATGATATTATGAGGTATCAATTAAGAGGTATGATATTATGTTAAAATTAATTTCCATGATCGGATCCGTCATTGATAAGGCTCAGAAAGACCACGTTACAGCGTTTTCTGCACAGGCCGCATTCTTTACGATCCTTTCATTTTTTCCATTTATGATCGTATTGCTTAGTCTTACAAGATATTTTCCGATCACGCCGAATGATATGATCGAGCTGGTTCGCACCTATCTCCCGCCAAAGTACAGTGGCATGGTAGTCCCGATCATCCGATCTTTAAATGGAAAACTTACTACTACGTATATGTCGATCACAATTCTTACATTATTGTGGTCTGCATCCAAAGGGATCTTATCCTTGATGACTGGACTTAATACGATTCATGAAATTCCTGAAAAGAGAAACTATTTTGTTTTGCGTTTTATCTCAAGTATTTATATTGGACTTCTAGCGATCGCCGTATTATTCGGCCTGATCCTTTTATTATTCGGTAATTCCTTACTCATTCAGTTATATCGCTTTGAACCTGTTCTCGAGAATAAACATGTATTTTTTGCAATGATCCGTTTTTTCCTTGCATTTTTTACATTTATGATCGTTTTTATCATTATGTATCGTTTTCTGCCAAGTGAAAATTTTAAGACAAAGCAGATCCTGCCCGGAGCATTTTTTAGTTCTGTTGCATGGTTTGTGTTATCATTTTTCTTTTCAATGTATTTTGATAATTTTTCTTTCTTTAGTACTATGTACGGAGGATTGACAAGTATCTTGTTAACTTTGTTCTGGTTGTATTTTTGTATGATGATGCTCTTTATCGGTGCAGAGATCAATCATTATTTTATTTCACAATCGTCAAAAAATCCTGCAAAAACAAGAAATAACAAACCTGATATTCCATATGAGCTTAAATAGAAAGAATCCTGCACAGCAGGATTCTTTCTTGTCTTTTATAAAATGAATCGTTTTGGAATTCCATTTTCATATGGAATCTGTACTTCACCTTGGATCAATGGTTTTAAATATGTCAATAATTCGTCTTTAATATCATTCCCTTCTTCATTGATCCATTCCATCGGAACTTTCTTTTCATAGTTCGCGATCTTTGACAGATCAGAAAGTACGATCTCTACCTGATATGGATCATCTGAAATTCTTCGCAGTGCAGACATTTTTCCACTCTTTCCGCGAATTGCACTGATCGCTGCAAATGCTCCAAGATTTCTTGATTCCATGATATCAGTCTCACTTAACATATATCCAGCACATCTCTGAAGGATGTTTAATTCTACAGATCTGACTTTACATCCGATCTTCTCTCCTACCAGTCCTTCCAGATATTTACCAACACCAGAAAGATACTTGTGTCCAAACACATCTTCTTTTCCTGATTTGGTTTCTTCTCCAACGTAATTTCCGTCAGCAGTTTTTACACCTTCGCTCACCGCAATGATGATATTATTTTCTTTTTTTAATGCTTCATTTACATCTTCAATAAATCGATCTTCATCGAATGTTTTCTCACAAAGATAGATCAATTGAGGAACTTTTCGTCCTTCGATCCTTGCAAGTGCAGATGCTGCAGTCAACCATCCTGCGTTTCTTCCCATAACTTCTACGATCGTTACGGATGGAACATCATAAACAAAGCAGTCACAAGCGATTTCTGTAAATGCAGTCGCGATAAATTTGGCTGCAGAACCAAATCCAGGGCAATGGTCAGTCTCTCCAAGATCATTATCGATCGTCTTTGGAGCTCCCATTACCTTAATGTCATCAATATGATGTTCTTCACAGTAAACAGACAATTTATATACGGTATCCATAGAATCATTTCCACCAGTATATATAAAATATCCTATGTCATTCTTTCTTAAAATACGGATGATCTCTTCAAATTCTTCTGCATTTTCTTTGGGATCACCCAGTTTCCATCGACAGGAACCAAGCGCTGCTGCCGGTGTGATCGCTAACAGATCTCTTTTTTCTTTTGTGTCGCATACTTCATCGAGATTTACAAAATTCTCGTTCAGCACACCTTTAATTCCATTCAGTGCACCATAAACATGACCCACACGTCCGCTTTCAATTCCAGCATCGATCACTCCTGTGATCGTCGCATTGATCGCTGCAGATGGTCCTCCTGACTGAGCAACTAGTAGATTCTTCATAAGTTTCTCCTTTATACTTTTATATTTGTTCAATCCCGATTATATCGTACTTCTTTTATTTTTTTCAACTTTTTTTGATAAAATACTGTATATTTTTACGTTTGCTTTTTCTTTACGAATTCCTATTAATCTACTATAATTAACATAAGCCGTTCCTGAAATTCTATATAAAACATATATTTTCAGGATTTTAATATGACAAAATGGAGGTTTTGGACATGAATCTAAATTTTACGAAACTTCGTGAACAAATGGAAAGCCAAAAGGTTTCTTATTATCTTGTTCCAAGTGAAGATCCACATCAATCCGAATACGTAGATGATTACTTTAAATGCAGACAATATATCTCTGGTTTTACCGGTTCTGCCGGTACCTTTCTTGCTGGATGCGAAGAAGGATGGCTTTGGACTGATGGACGTTATTTTACGCAGGCCGAGGGACAGATCTCTTCTGATATCACATTGATGAAACAAGGGGTTTCCGGTGTTCCTACGATTCTTGAATTTTTGAAAGAACACCTGCAGGAAGGTGACACACTTGGTGTAAATGGCTTTACGATCTCAGCTTCTTACGGAAAAAAAATCGCAAAACTAGTTAAGCAGCTTGGTGCATCTTTTCGTTTTAATCTTCGTTTTGTAGAAGAACTCTGGGCGAAAGATGACCGCCCCACGATCACAAAATCCGCAATTTACCGTCATGATATCAAATACAGTGGAGAACATACTGATTCAAAACTTGCACGTGTCAGAGAAAAAATGAAAGAACTTAATGCCGATGCATTTTTCTTATCCTCTCTTCCTGATATTGCATGGCTTTTTAACTTGCGTGGAGATGATATTGCATGCACTCCTTTATTTTATAGTTATGCATGGATCACGATGGACAAATGTTTTCTTTTCCTTCGAAAGGATTGTATTTCCGCAGTTGCTTTTCAACGTTTTAAGGAACACGGTATTTCCATCCGCGATTACATGGAAGTTAGTTCTTTCTTAAAAGACCAGCATGAAACTGTTTTGTTAAATCCAGATCTTACAAACTATCTGCATTATAATCTCTTATTCAAATGTAAGATCATTGAAGATAAGAATCCAACAGAACTAATGAAAGCTATAAAAAATGACATTCAGATTGATCATCTGAAAGCATGCCATATCAATGATGGCATCGCTATGACAAAATTTATGTACTGGCTTAAGAAAAACGTCGGAAAAATTCCTATGACAGAACGTATGATATCTGACCGTCTTGAAGAAGAAAGAGAAAAACTGCCCGATTACATGGGCCCTAGTTTCGAGACAATCTGTGCTTATAAAGATCATGCTGCCATGATGCATTATCAATCCACCGAAGAATCCGATGTCGATGTCAAAGCTGAAGGTATGCTTCTCATTGATTCCGGCGGACAATATTATGGTGGTACAACCGATGTCACAAGAACTTTTATTCTTGGTCCAATTTCAGAGGAAGAAAGGAAATACTTTACACTGGTATTAAAATCTATGCTGACTCTTGCCAATGCAAAATTCCTGTTGGGATGCAGAGGAAGTAATCTTGATATTCTTGCAAGAGAACCTCTCTGGGAAGATGGCGTTGATTATCGTTGTGGAACCGGACATGGTGTTGGATATTTTCTTGGTGTTCACGAAGGTCCAAACGCTTTTCGCTGGAGATCAAATCCAGAAAATCTTGACGCAGTACTACAGCCGGGTATGGTCATCACAGACGAACCAGGTGTTTATGTTCCTGGAAAATACGGAATCCGTACAGAAAATATGCTGATCTGTAAAAAATGGCAGCAAAATGAATACGGTGCTTTCCTTCATTTTGAACCTCTGACACTTGTACCGATCGATCTTGACGGTGTTGATCTTTCTTTATTTAACGAAAAAGAAAAACAATTGTTAACTGATTACCAGCAGTTCGTATATGATACACTTTCTCCACACCTTAACGAGGAAGAATCTGCATGGCTTCATACACTCACACTTTAGACCTCATGGAAAACAGTTATTTTACGCGACTATTTTAAACAGACAAAAATGGCAGGAACTTTTCATCTTACATACAGTTCCTGCCATTTTCTTATCTTTTATTCTTTTGTCTTGATCCACTGCTCCTTAAGCTTCTGATACGTCCCATCATTATTGAGAACCTGAAGTGCTACATTAAACTGATCCAGATATTTGTATCCCTTCGTAAACATAATTCCATAATTACTTTCCTCAGAATTAAGTTGTTCATTCAACACACTAAGATTCGTATCATCTGCGTGTTCTTTCATATAATTCTGGATTCCTGTTGTATCATGAATCGTTGCATCGATCGTTCCTTTTTCAAGATCTTTCCATACTTTTGTAATGTTTTTATAATATGTGATCTTGTTATCCTCTGACAGATAATCCTCCGCATATTGTGCACTGGATGTTCCTTCTACAACACCGATCTTCTTCTCTGTAATCTCCTTACGATCTGTGATCTGGCTGTCTTTTCTGACCACGATCTGAAGATATGTTTCATAATAAGTGTCTGTAAATGCAAACTCTTTCTGTCTTTCATCTGTGATCGAAATCCCTGCGATCGCAAGATCTAATTCTTTGTTCTTGATCTTTTGTTCTAATTTCTTCATATTCATTGGATATAATTCATATTCAAATCCCAAATATTCACTGAGTTTAGCAAGAAGATCAATATCAAACCCTGTGATCTTCTTCTGCTCACTGTCATAATATGAAAATGGTGCCATATCATTCGATACACCAACCTTTAATTTCATTCCTTTCATTGTCCCTTCGACTTTGTCTGCCTGAATAACTTTCGCAGCCTTCGTTTTCTCTGTCTTTTGTTTCGTCCATGGAACGTTGCATCCACCAAGACAAAAAATAAGCCCAACCACCATAAACGATGCTAATATCTTCTTCATCTTTACTCTCCTTTGATCGTATTTATCCTCATCATAGCACCTGAAAAAATATAAGTCAATTTCCTCTTCCATTTTTTTCAACGTATAATTTCCACCCGATCTGTGCATGATTTTATTATACGAATCACAAATGGAGGAACTTATTATGGCACGAAAAAAAGTAGAAATCTGTGGCGTTAACACTTCTTCTCTTCCTTTACTTTCCGAAGAAGAAAAAGAAGATTTATTTGAGCGGATCGAGCAAGGTGATCTTCTTGCCAGAGAACATTATATCAAAGGAAATCTACGACTTGTTCTCAGTATCATTCAACGATTTTCAGGAAGTAGTGAGAATGCAGATGATCTTTTTCAAGTTGGCTGCATCGGTCTTATGAAAGCCATTGATAATTTTGACCGGAATCTAAATGTCAAATTCTCTACTTATGCTGTTCCCATGATCATTGGTGAAGTCAAACGTTACCTTCGTGATAATCACAGTATGCGTGTAAGTCGTTCTCTTCGAGATACCGCATATAAAGCGATCAACGCAAGAGAAGTTCTTACTAAGAAATTAAATCATGAGCCTACGATCGATATCATTGCAAAAGAAATCGATATGAAAAAAGAAGATGTCTTATTTGCACTTGATGCGATCGCAACCCCTCTTTCTCTTTATGAACCTGTTTATCAAGATGGGGGTGATACTCTTTACCTTATGGATCAGGTAAAAGATAAAAAAAATAAAGAAGATACCTGGGTAGAATCCATTGCCTTAAAAGAAGCAATGGAACATCTTCCAGATCGAGAATATGATATTATCAAAATGCGATTCTTTGAAGGAAAAACGCAAACAGAAGTTGCAGACGAAATCGCCATTTCCCAGGCACAGGTCAGCCGTCTGGAAAAAAACGCCCTAAAACACATGAAGAACCACTTAGTGTGATTCTTCAATATCTTATAGTATATGTTTCTTCTTCAAAATATACACCGCGATCAAACAGACGATCAAAGAAAAAATTGAGATTGCTGCAAACCCATATGCTTTCGTCGCAAATGGCATTCCAACACCATTGACATTCATACCATATAGCCCTGAGATCATCGTTGGCAATTCCAAAATGATCGTGATCGCTGCCAAAAATTTCATAACCTGATTCAGGTTATTATCAATGATCGATCCAAACAAAGACATTGTACTTCGCAGGATATTATGATAAATATCTGTCATCTCCATTGCCTGTTTATTCTCAATGATAACATCTTCCAATAGTTCTTCATCTTCTTCGTAATGTCTAAGGCCAATATGTTTTCTTAATTTCTCCAGCACTACTTCATTTGATTTTAATGCTGTTGTAAAATAAACCAGACATTTTTCTAAATCATACAATTGGATCAAGTCTTTGTTCTCATATGTCTCATGTAACAGATCTTCCACCTGATTTGCTCTCTGATCGATCACACGCAGATAATACAGGAACAATGCTGCATTATTGTAAAGAATCTGATATACAAATCTTGTCTTCATAAATGTATAAAAATTCGATACCAATCCATCAACAAACTGTTTTAAGATGTTCGTCTGTTCCAGACAAACGGTAAAGACGATCTTATTGGTAATAAAAATCCCAAGCGGTATCGTCTCGTACCATTTCTTTCCTTCCTCTTCCTCTACAACTGGAATATTCACAAGGATCATTGTATAATCATCTTCATTCTCTAGTCGGGAACGTTCTTCCGTATCCAGCGCTGCCTTAAGATCATCCATATCAATCTTATAATCTCTCGAAATATTCATGAGTTCCTCCATCGTTGGATCTGTGAGCATCACCCATGATTCCAATTCGATATGATCTAATTCTTCTAATTCCTTATGTCCTTCATAATTCTTATAAATCTGGATCATCTTACCGCTCCTTCCTGCTTCATTCTTATTAAGTATAACTGATAGCAAAAGCTTCGTCCAGTAAAAAAAGAAATGTGTGTTTGGCACATTTCTTTTTGATAAATTCTTATATGATCATCTCAGATCCTTATTCAAATGGGTATTTCATTCCCCACTGTGTCTTAATACTTGTTAAAATCCGCATCGTATCTTTTGTAATGATCTGGCAATCATCCTCCAAGTTTCCTTCGATTGCTGCTTCCATTGCTTCTACCTCATATTTTAAAGCATCTTCTGTCTTTCCTGCTTCAACTGTCTCAACTTCTCCAGTTGCCGTATTGGTGATCGTTGCTTTGCATGCTCTTGGATATTCATACACTTCGATATATCCCTTATCACCTGTCACAACTCCTCGTTTTGGCTGTTTTGCACGAAGTGTCAGGCACATAACAACCATCTCTCCTTTTGTATTCTTCATAATGATTCCAGATTGTTCATCTGCACCTGTCTCTAAATATTCTACAGTCGTAAGAATTGTATTTGGCATCTCACTTAAAAATGTTCTCGCAAATGCTGTTGCATACACCCCGATATCTAATAAAGCTCCGCCAGCTGCTTCTAATGCAAAGAATCTCTGTGTAGAATCATAACCTTTGTTACTTCCGAAGTTTACCTGTACCATCTTTGTATTACCGATCGCACCTTCTTTGATTCGTTCTTTTAATTTCTTATATAAAGGCATATGTGAAATTGTCATTGCTTCTCTGACTACCACACCTTTTTCTTCTGCAAGTTCAAGCACTTCTTCTAACTGTGCTGCATTCACTGTGATCGCTTTTTCACATAAGATATGCTTTCCTGCATTGACTGCCTGCTTCATATTTTCATAATGCATACTATGTGGTGTTGCAACATAAATGATGTCGATATTTTCATCTGCCAGCATCTCTTCGTATGTTTTAAAAACATGTTTTACTCCATATTTGTCTGCAAACTTTTCTGCTTTCTCTGGTGTACGATTGGCTACTCCGTAAATTTCATGTCCCATCTTCTGAAATGTTGCTGCCATCTCATTCGCAATTGTTCCACAACCTAAAATTCCCCATGTACTCATCTTATCTTTCCTTCTTTCTTACTTGATCACTCTGATTCCTGCTTCACTTGCAACCAATGCTTTTGTTGCAACCTGATAAAATAATGATGTCTCGATCACCCCAGTGATCATCTTTAAGTTCTTGTCAATCTCTTCTAGTTCTGGTAACGTGTCATAATAAACTTCCAGTAAATGTTCATCACGTTTCTTCACTGTTACACCCATTGCTTCCACCTGACTTGTCACATGGTTCACTGCTTCTGGAATAATATCTAATACAACTGGTACTTTATTATTTAACTTATCTGTTACTTTCGTTTCATCGACCAGTAATACATATTCTTTTGCCATCTTTGCAATAATCTTCTCTAATGTGTGAATTCCGCCTCCACTTTTATATGCATTAAGATCAGAATCAACCTGATCACACCCGTCAAATGCAATTTCGATCTCTTTTACTTCTTTGGTATCAATAATTTCTAATCCAAGCTTTCTACATACTTGTGCTGTATGATCTGATGGTGTCACAACTTTGACATCTTTCCCTGCTTCTTTGATATCTTCTGCAAGATAACTGATCGTCTCTCCACCACCAAGTCCGATAATCCCATGATCTGGCACAAGATCAAGCGCCGCTTTTGCACATAAACGTTTCACTTTATTCCTCCTTTGTGTTTTGCAAAGTTTTATTTTATAGTCTTATTTTATCATGAAATTTTATTTTGTCAATCCTACATTGCATTTTTTTTTGATTCATTATAAAATAATAATAAAAAAGAAAGGAGTTTTTCGTTATGAAGAAAACCATAAAAGACCTTTTTAAACTGATCACTGCCATCGCTACCGTTGCTGGTATTTTATATGTTGCCCGTGATCAGATCAAAGCGATCATTGCAAAGATTAAAGAAGTATCCGATGATGATTTTGACGATGATTTCGATGACGAATCTTTTGATGATGATTCTTTTGATGATGATGAGATTTTCCCTGAACCATCAAAAGACGACAGAGATTATGTTTCTATCAACATCACAGATACTGATGATGATCCATCCGTAGCTGAAGAAGAAACACAAGAAACAGAAACTCCATCCGAAAAATCTGACGAAAAAGAATAATTCGTTAATCAAAAAAGACAGATGAGAAGAATCACCTCATCTGTCTTTTTTTTCACATCATTACTTCTTTGGAATTTTGACTTTTTTCGCTTTTGAATATTTTCCAAAGTATTTCTTGGATTGATATGTTTTATATGCACGTACTTTCACATAATACGTCTTTTTTCTTTTTAACTTTCGACTCTTATACGTACGGGTCCGATTGCCTTTATATGTTTTAACAACTTTATACCGGCCTTTCTTTCCCTTCCTTAAATACACTTTATATCCACTGGCTCCGCTTACTTTTTTAATCTTTACTTTTATTCTTCTTCCCGATTTCTTTGCCTTTATCACTGGTTTCCCCGGTTTTGTGATACATTTTGCGATATTGGAAGATGAACCATTCACAACTTTGCATAAATTCCCAGCATTTGTGTACGTAATGGAACGATATGGCACAATTTTATAACAATATATCTTTCCAGATTTTAACTTAGAATCTGTATAGGAAGTCTCCTGTGTTGAAACTGTTTTTATCTTTTCATATCGCTGTTTTCCAGAATCATAACGATAGATCGCATAACCACTGACACGATCAAGTTTCTTCCACTGAAGACAGATCTTTGATGCAGATTTCATATTTGCCTTTAATGTCATCTTATCTAACGGCTTGATCGTTGCCTGATGTCCTAGTCTCACAAAATCTGTGACTTCTCCAATGATACATCCATCTTCATATTCAATCATCAGATCATCGAACACACACTGCTTTGTATCTAAACTGTATTGATACAGATCATTGAGCAGTTCCTCTTTTAACTGTTTGATATAAGTTGGTTTCAGACAGATATTCACTGTGTTGTAAGCCTTGGGACTTTGATTCTGAGCCTTGATATCATACGATCCATCCGAAAATGTATAATTCCCACTATGGTATAAATGAAATGCTTTCACTCCCTGATTTCCTTGTGACTGATAGGTAAAAGAAATCTGTGCATTATCCTGATACACATCAACAATCCCAGAAGAGCGATATTGCTCTCCATCTAAAACACCCCATGTGCCAGACCATGAACTTAACGTTTGAAATCCTGTATCATGCACATCTCTTATGTATGGTGTCATATAAGCGATCGCAATCTCCCTGATCACGTCATTACCTTTTTTTACAAGAATCCTCCCATCCCAGTTCAAATCAGTCGAAACATACCGATTCGAAAAATTTACACAAATCTTTGCAGTATTCTTAGACGCAGATATAACCTCAACCTCCAGATCCTTTTTTGCCTGTTCATTTGAATCATCGATCAAAACTTCGATATCACTTAGATCAACCGTCTCCGAAGTAAGACATAAAATACGGTCGTTCGGCATCCTGATCGCACCTTCTCTGTCCCTTGTAGTTGCAGATAATGTATATACCGTCTCTCCTTTACTATTCGTAAACGGCACATCTTTATCATTCTCAGATTCCTGTGTTACCTTGACTGGATTTTCTGTCTTCTCTCCATTCTCCTGTGCATATACTGTTACATTCAGACTTATGATCAGTACGAAG
The DNA here is from genome assembly GCA_036312945.1 of Anaerostipes hadrus. Lineage (GTDB taxonomy): Bacteria > Bacillota > Clostridia > Lachnospirales > Lachnospiraceae > Anaerostipes > Anaerostipes hadrus_C. The sequence continues at coordinate 16,531 of JAXJNA010000070.1, read as the reverse complement.
ACAAACAAAAGTATATTCTTCCCTATTCTCATCGTTTTCCCCCATGATTCAAAAAGAATCCTGCATAGCAGGATTCTCCACATTTAAAACGGCTTATCTTGTTGCCTCATTTAACATTCTCTTAAGATCATCCACGCTGTAATGATAATGTGTATTACAGAAATGGCAGTTTACTTCAATTGGTTCTCCATCATCGATCATGTTCTGAATCTCTTTTTTCCCAACAGAAATCACTGCTTTTTCTACTCTCTCTTTGGAACAGTTACAATAAAATTGTGTTGGAACTTTCTCATAGATCTTCATATCCATATCACCTAAGAGATCTTCCATCATCTTCTCTGGTGTATGTTCATGCTCTAATGCATAAGTTACGGATTTGAATTCTGCGATCTTCTTCTCTAACTTGCTGATCGTCTCTTCCTCTGCATATGGCATCATCTGAATGATAAATCCACCTGCCTGACGAACCGTGTTATCTTTGTTCATTAACACTCCAAGTGCTACAGATGTTGGAATCTGCTCACTTGCTGCAAAATAATATGTTAAATCTTCTGCGATCTCCCCAGATACTAAATGTGTCTGTCCTGAATAAGGTTCTTTTAATCCAATATCCTTGATCACTGTCAGAACACCTAGATCTAATGCTTTCCCAACATCTAATTTTCCTTCTTTGCTTGGAGGAAGCATCACATCTGGATTGTTTACATACCCTTTCACATTTGCCTTAGAATCAGCTGTTACTGTTAACCCGCCGATCGGTCCACTGCACTGGATCTGTAATGTGATCACATCACTGTCATTCTTGCACATACTTCCCATCATAGCCCCGGCTGTTAATAATCTTCCAAGTGCCGCTGTTGCTACCGGACTTGTATTATGTTTCTGTCTTGCTGTCTCCACGACATCTTTTGTATATGCAGCAAAAAAACGAACCTGGTCATTTGCTGCTGTTCCTCTGATAATATAATCGTTCATCTTTTTTCCTTTCAATTTGCAATATAATATAATCTCTGTGTATCTTCTTTAACTTCATCCATTGTCTCTGCATCCAGAACACGCACAGATGAAAATCCTGCTTCATAAAGAAAGCTTACAACCTCTTCTTGTTCGTAAGCTTTCTGTAAATGCAATTCTTCGTACTTATTATATGTACCTTGCTCATTCTGAATAAACAGGCTCAACTGATATTCATTGATACGTTCTTCTTCATCATAAAAATTATCCCAGATAAAACTCGCATCCTCACGGTCTTCTGCAAATGTATTGCACGCAAGGATCTCTTTATACTTATAATGACTGTTCATATCAAATACAAACACACCATCTTCTTTTAAAAATTCTCTGACTCTTCTGAATGCTTCTTTTAAATCCTCTTCCTCAAGAATATAATTCATGCAATCACAGATACTAACCGCTGCATCCACCTGCTGCGGAAGTTCTAATGACACCATATCCTGCAATACATATAAAATATGATCATCCTCTTCACTGGCCGCGATCTCCAGCATATCCATAGAATTATCTACAGCCGTGATCTGATAACCTTCTCTTGCAAGCTTTCGTGCCATCTTTCCTGTCCCGCATCCAAGGTCTAATACCTGTGCATCTTTATCAATCTTATATTCTTTGAATATATTTAAAATGTTTAAAAGCCATTCATCATACGGGGTCTGATCCATAAATTCATCATACACCCTTGCAAAATCTCTATAACTTTCCATCTTATCCTCTTATAGTAATGGTGCCAGTAATCGTAAGACACTCTGCGTCAATGTTTTTCTTAAACTTCCTTGACACATCTCTTTTGTGATCCTCTGGCTGATCTCAAATGTTTTCTCCATATCATGCTTTAACTGCATAACTGCATCATTCTTATACATAAAAACACCATTTTCAAAATGCAGATAAAGGCTTCGGTAATCCATATTGATCGTTCCAACTGTTGCTACCTTATCATCACTTGCAAAACACTTTGCATGAATAAATCCAGGAGTATATTCATAAATATGAATTCCAGCTTCCACCAACTGCTTATAATAAGACTGCGTCAATAAAAATACTAACTTCTTATCTGGAATTCCAGGAGTTACGATCTTTATATCAACCCCTCTTTTGGCAGCAAGGCAAAGCGCTGTTGTCATCTCGTTGTCAATGATCAGATATGGAGTGTAAATATAAACATAATGATTTGCAGTATTAATGATATTTAAATATACATTCTCTCCAACGATTTCATGATCCAATGGATTATCCGCATAAGGTTGTATAAATCCCTTTCCTTGAAAGGCATCTTCATAATGCTTATGTGGAAGGAAGGCTCCATATCCTTCATCTGTCTTACGGATCGCATTCCATACCTGCAAAAACATAACAGTGAAATTCCACACTGCATCTCCCGTCACCTTAAGTCCGGCATCTTTCCAATATCCAAAACGTTCAATTTTATTAATATATTCATCAGATAAATTCAATCCTCCAGTATATGCTGTATGTCCATCGATCACAACAACTTTTCTATGATCTCTGTTATTCCATGCCGTTGAAACAAATGGTTTGATCGGATTAAATGCCATCGCCATGATCCCGAAACGTTCAAGCTCTTTGTAATATTTATAAGGGAGCAGATCCACACATCCTACATCATCATACATAAAACGTACTTCAACACCGTCATTGACTCTGTCTTTCAGAACTTCCAGGATCGTATCCCACATATATCCTCTTGAAACAATAAAAAATTCCATAAAGATATAATGCTTTGCCTTCTTAAGGTCCTCGATCAGCTCTTCAAACATTGCCTCTCCCGATGGATAATACTTCGCATCGGAATTCTCGTAAATCGGATATCCACCATACTGATCTATATACTTTGCCTGTCCCGCGACCTGATAATCTTCCTGTTCCAGTCGTTCCATCACTCCATAATCCTGTCCAAGCAGAAATTCTGTGTCCTTGATCGACTGTTCAAGTTCCATACGAAGCTTCTTCGCTGGCTGCTTATCTCCCAGGACCAGATACAAGAATCCACCAAAAATCGGAAACAGCAGGATCGGTATCGTCCATGCAAGCTTGTACGCCGGATTATCATCTTTATTCGCAATATAGATCACAACAGCAATACTGAATATACGAAATACCCATTCGATCGCTTTGGAATATTCTCCGATCACCACAACCATATAGGTCATCCAGATCATCTGTAAAATGATCGCGACGGTCACGAATACCAGTCTTCGAAGTAAAAATTTAAGAATTTTTGAAATTGGTTTTGTTAAATGTTCTGCTATCTTCATCTTACGTCCTTACCTTCTTCAAAAGCTACTTCTTTTCATCTTAACATAGATACCATCCAATTTCAATTTTTATTTCATAAACCCTGACATCATGCAGCCACCTGCTGCCCCGCATTCCATGATCTTTGTAATATTTTCTTCATCAATTCCACCAATTCCATACACCGGAATCTTGACCGCATTTACCACATCCGTCAAAAATTCAAGTCCCCTTGGCGGCAGACCTTTTTTACAATCTGTCACAAAGACATGTCCTGCAAACACAAAATCTGCCCCCAGTTTCTGTGCCTGCATCGCCTCTTCCGGCTTATGGATCGACGTACTGACAAATTCAAAATCAGACAGATTCCCCGCTTCTTTTAAAAATACCGGATATGGAAGATGAATCTTCTTGACCCCAAGTCTTCTTGCCACATTGATAAAATTATGAATGGTCAAGGAAGCTCCATTTCTTTCACAGATTTCCTTACATTTCTCTGCGATCTCATAGTACTCTTCTTCCGACAGATCTTTTTCTCTTAATACGATCGTTTTCACATCTTTCTTTGACAGATCCTCGATCACATCAAAAAATGGTCGTTTACATAGATTTCTATTTGTCACTGCAATAAAACATGGTTTGTTCATTTTAACTTCCTTTCGTATTTTCCTGACTTTTCTTCCGCTTTCTTATCTTACGGTTCATGATCCCGCCTAATCTTCCCGTTTCACTGGCTGATAATGACTTCCATCCACTCTTCTTTAATTGATCAAGCAGACCAAGTTCCACAGCAGTTTCATATTTTAACCGTTCCATCTCATTCATTTCTTCGAATGTCTTTTCTATAAAATCCTTTTCCTTTGGCATGATCTTCTTCCTTTCTGATTTGTCATTTTCCATTCTTAGAATATGACAAATCAGAAATTTCATACATGTACAGGAATTGTTTTTTGCAAGGTTACGGAATAAATGTAAATTTCTTTTACACACTTTCCTGTGATCTTTTCCAATGCCTGTTGGTAAGATTCCATCTGTGCATAATAACGTCTGATCAAAATATCCTCTTCCCCTTCTTTGATTCGGTCTGTTTTATAATCTACCAGAATAATTTTATCTTCTTCCTCAAAATACACATCGATAATTCCCTGAACAACTACAAAGTCATCCGTCTTGGCTTCTTTGTTCATGTCAGCAAATGGAATCCCCGTCACAAACTGCCGTTCTTTATAAAGCAGTTTTTTCTGTGCTGCCTCTTTCATCCTTTTTCCAAGTTCTGATCTCGTCAGAGCGAGGATTTCTTTTCGATAGATCACTTTTTCATATTCTTTTTTTAATTTCCCCAAAGAGATCCATTCTTCGATATCTTCGTTTAAACTTTTCATTGTATAGTCTTTGGAAAAATCCAGCAATTCAAAAACTTTGTGAATGATCGTACCTTTGGACGCTGCTGAAATCTTTTCGGTTTTCTTGATAAATGAAGGAATCCTTTTTTCTTTCTCCATAGGAACAGATGAATACATCACTTCCTCCGTATCTGCTGCCTGACTCATACGTTTGATCTCTGATACGGAATATTTTAAACGACCTTTTGTCTCTGCCTCATTGCGGTAATGATATACAAAGCTCTCTTTCAGCGCTTTAACATTTTCTTTTGGAATCTGATCATTTAGACGTTCATAGAAGATCTGGCGGTTCATCTCATGAAGAAGTTCATTCCCTTCCTGCTGCCACAAAAGATCTTCCAAAGTATAGATCTTCAATCGAGAATCCTGTTTTGAAATCATCGGAAGTGCCTTTTTGATCCAATCAAAATAACTCCTTCCACTCAAACGATCGATCGCTGTGATCTCTCCTTTTGCATTCCAGTCAATATCATCTTTCTTGATCCCAGTCAAGATCAGTTTTTCTTTTGCTCTTGTCATCGCAACATAAAGAACTCTTAATTCTTCTCCTAAAGACTCTCTTGTCATCTGATTTTTGATCAGATTCTTTAAGATCGTCTTCTTTCTTGTACGATAAACGGGATCAATATGATCTGCTCCGATAAAATAATCTCCGTGGAAGATCATACTTCCATTCCCATCCCTTAAATTAAATTTCTGATGAATCTTTGATACAAAAACAATCGGATATTCCAATCCCTTGCTTTTATGGATACTGGAAATACGGACCAGATCCTGATCTTCACTCATCGTATTTGCTTCTCCATAATCCATATCGTATTCTCTGCACTGTTCGATAAACCGCACAAAATGAAACAATCCCTTAATCTGGCTGCTTTCAAAAGCTTTTGCCTGTTCAACGAGCATCAGAATATTTCCTTGTCGTTTCTTTCCTTGCGGCATGGCTCCTGCATAATGATAATACCCACTTTTCTCCAGCGCCAGCCAGATTAACTGTGTTAATGGCAGATATGTCTTGGCATCCCGTAACAGATCAAGCAATTCCAATGCTTTCTTTGATTTTTCCATCTTATCTTTCGTCTCACAAAGACATTCATAAAGAGAATCTTTTTCTCCATCTACCTTTAATCGTCCAAGTTCTTCCTCCGACATTCCGATCATTGGAGACCTTAAGACTGCTGCAAGATCAATATCCATATAGATATTATCAACTACAGACAATAAACTTAATAACGTACGGATCTCCACCGTATCAAAATACCCTTTCTGGTTATTTGCAAATGCCGGGATTCCCGCATTCATCAATTCTTTCTGGATTACTTCCGCATTTGTCTTCATAGAACGAAGCAAAATAACGATATCACTGTATTTGGCTTTTCTTAAAATCGTATTGCCTTCTTCATCTTTTCCAGTGACCATCATTGGATCTTCTCCATCGATCATCTCATGAATCCTTGTTGCGATCATTCTGGCTTCCAAAACAACTGCGTCTTCTTCCGAATCTTTGACTTCATTAGATTCTAACAATAACAGTTCTGTCTGTGCATCACATCCCTGTTTAAACTCCATCGTTGGAACAAGGGCAACATTTTGAGTATATTCGATATTTCCAAGATCTTCACGCATAATCTGGTAAAACACGTCATTGACAAATGTAAGGACCTCGCTGCGGCTTCGGAAATTATTGCGAAGCTCAATGAGCTGATATTCTTCTCCCTTTTGCTGGTATCCATGATATTTTTCAAGAAACAGCTCCGGCCTTGCCAGTCGGAAACTGTAAATACTCTGCTTAACATCCCCTACCATAAACATATTATGACCGCCTTCGGATTCTTTGGATACACTCCTTAAGATCGCATCCTGAATATAGTTACTATCTTGATATTCATCAATATAGATTTCTTCGTATCCGTCGGACTTTTCTCTTGCGATCTTACTTGGCACTGGATTGCCTTCCTCATCATAATGATCGATCAAAAGATCCAGCGCAAAATGTTCCATATCATCAAAATCCATGATATTTTCATTCTTCTTTTTCTCATCATAACGGATCATAAATTCTCTTGTCAGATCGATCAATCCTTTTAACGGACTTTTGATCCTTCTTAATTCATGAAAAATTTCTGACTCATTTTCATAAAAATATGCTGCCTTCAGATCATCAAGCAGATTGTACGCCTGATTTCTTTCATACTTACACTGATCCTGAAGCATTTCATCAATCTCATCTGTTTTTTTCTTACGCCCAGAAAGTCGTGGTTTCTCCATCTTTACAAAGCTTTCACATAATTCAGAAAATGTCTGTGCTTCTTTGATCTTTGTGATGATCTCTAAATCTTTTCGCAGTGTTTTTTCATAAAAATATGGTCCACCAGGAGAAAGTGCCAGTTCTAATGCTTCCTGAATCGTATCATATGCACCCTCTATCGAAAATCTTGCATCTCTTAAGATGATCTTCATAAATGGTGCCTGATCAAACTGTTCTTTTGTCTCTACTGAAATATTTTTTTCTGCCTGATCAAGCCATTTTTCCGGTTCCCTGTGGCTTCTTGCATTTTCATATAACTTTAAAATATATTCACTGATGATATTATCATTTTTTCCTGGAGAATAAGATTCGATCAGATTGATAAAATCTTCTTCTTTTTTCTCATAAGCTTCTTCCAGCAGATCATCCAATATTTCTTTTCTTATTGCAGATAATCTTCCTTCATCCCCAGGTGCTGTATTAGGATCAATACCAAGCACATAAAAATAATCACGGATCAGATTCATACAAAAACTATGGATCGTTGTAATCTGTGCTTTGTGGATCAGTGACAGCTGCTTAACAAAATGCTGATTCCCCGGAAATTCCCGCACCTTTTCATCAAGTGCCGCCATAATCCTTTCTTTCATCTCCCCTGCTGCAGCTTTCGTAAATGTCACGACAAGCAGATGATCCACATCGATCGGATGTTTTTCATCCGTGATCTTTTGTATAATACGTTCTACCAGTACCGCCGTCTTTCCAGAACCTGCCGCAGCAGATACTAAGATGTCGGCATCTCTTTGATCAATGACTTTCTGCTGTTGTTTGGTCCAAGGCATGTTTTCCCTCCTCTAGTGATACTTTCTTAATCTTCTCTACCTGATCAACACCATCTTCATAGGCGCATATATTCTTAAACTCACAATACTCACAAGGTTTTCTTCCTTCATATTCATATGGTTTTATAGAAATATCTCCATGCATCAACGAATTTCCAAGCTCTGTCATTTTCTTTTCCACAATTCTTCCAAGATTTAACAACTGTGTTGTATTTAAAACAGAAGATCTCTTGTCATATCCATTCTTCGTTGCACGAACCGGTAGTGTCAGATATCCTTCTGAGCCCGTATGTTCCATGTGATCGATCAACTGAAAATCTTCATTGACGACACCACTCATCTTAAGATCTTTTAAAATCTTATGTTCCGCCTCATTCTCATGTTCTACATTGACGATCGGATCATCCATATGAAAGTAAAACATTCCTGCCGGATATACCCGCTTTCCTGTTTTCTTTTCATATAATTCCATCATGGCATTCATATAAATGATCAGCTGCATCTGTAATCCGTGAAAAATCTTGGCAAAATCAAACTTCTGTTTACCTGATTTGTAATCGATGATCTTTAAATATTTATTTTCATCATCTTCTATACTGTCCATACGGTCAACCACTCCAGAAAACAACATTTTCTCTCCATCTTCTAAGGCAAATGTCATGGAATCCAAATGATTTTCCTCTCCAAAAGCAATCTCATATTCTTCTGGTGTAAAATCACCCCTCTTAATATGTTGTTCCATCGCCCATACCGCTCGTTTAGAGATTCGTTTCATCCGCTCTAGGACATATTCATTTCTGTAGCTGCTCTCAAACAGTTCTTTTTGGATATCCGTAACTGCCTGTTCGACCATCAGTTCTACAAATTCATCTCTTGATGCATCATCCGCAAACTTCCAATCACTGCGCTTTCCAACTAATTCCATCGTCTTATGGAAAACTTTTCCCATATCGGTTGGCAGAATTTCATGCACCAGACGTTTTCGAAGCCTTAATCCATACTGCATAAAATGAGAAAATGCACAACCAGCAAACTTCTCCATTCTCGTTACACTTCCTGAAATCGTATCTCCATACAGATCATGGATCAGTTCCTTGCTCAATGGCAATGCCTGATTGGTGTAAAATCTTGCATCTACATAATCACCCACAGGTTCCAACTCTTTCAAAGCATGGTATAAAGTCTGCATCCATTTCATTTTCTCTGGATCATCGTCTCTTTCATCAAATTCCATCTCCTGCAGACAAAGAATCATCTGATCTAACGCTTCTTCCCTTGTATATCCCGTCTGCACCTCTTCCTCCTGCATCGTAACCTTTAATTGTGGAAAAATGCGTAGGATCCTTTCAATAAAATAAGACGGCCGGTTATTATTTCCTGCTGCATCCATCATGCGATACGATAAATACAGTCGATCCGTTGGTTTTGACACTGTAAGATATAAATAAAACTGCTCCATATAGGCAGATTGTTTGGTGCCAGGTGCAAGATTTATTCCATAATTTTCAAGTATTTCTCTTTGATGGTCATTGACAACCCCTCCTCCGTCATTGGCTGCAGGGATCACACCTTCATTGATACCTAGGAAAAATAAGATTTTTACTTCTTCGGTTCTCGTTCGTTTCATGTCACCGATCATGACCTGATCAAGGCTTGGTGGAATCACACCGATCTGCATCTCTTCTAGTCCACTTTCCAAAACACTTAAAAAGTCATCATAAGAGAGCTTTTCTTCTCCCAAAATCTCTGCCATCTGCTCTAACAGATCAATAACTTGTTCATAAACCTTTGCATAGGTCGCTGCCGCAATGAGATCTCCAGATTCCTCAAACATCTCCTGTTTCTTTATCATCTTTCCTTCAACATCCAATGTTTCCAGAAATTCATACAGATAGATAAGTTTTCTCTTGACCGTACTGCCTCTTCGCTTTAATCCAGTTTTTAATGTTCCAACTTCCTCAATAAAACGAACCCTTAAGGCTTCCGCTCTTTCAACATCTTCATCAGAAAATAACTTCGATGCAAATGGACGGTTCCATCTGGCAAATCCACGGATCCCACAAGCCAGCACATAATTTTCCAGAAAATCTGCTTCTTCCATTGTAAAATTCGAAAATCCTGATTTTAAATAACGAAATACCATATCATATGAAAAATCTTTCTGGATCATCTTCAGCACAGAAAGAAGTGTTTCTATACATGGATTATTTAACAGTTTTCGATTCACATCTACGAAATATGGAATATGAAGATCATCAAAACTTTTTTCCAATTCATTTTGATAGCTGTCAAGATCAGCTGTTAATACAACAATATCTTTATACCGATATCCTTCTTCCCTCACAAATCGTTCAATCTCATTTGCCACTGTTCTACTTTCCTGCCTTGGATTCATAAAACAACGGATCTTAATATCTTCTGGCTTATCCTTGTATATCTCATATGGATAACGCTCAATATTCTGCTCCAGATGGCGTAATTCCATGGAATCTCTCTCATCCGGCCAGCAGATGATATCTGGCATCACCGGGGTTCCTGCATCCTGCGCAAGTTTGATCAGTTCGTATTTTTCTTTCTTTGACATGGCAAATAATTCGTATTCACGATATCGACTTCTCACATAACGCCCATCTAAAGTCAGTCCAACATATACATTTTTCCCAATCTTTAATAGCTTTTCCAGTACTTTTCTCTGAATCGGCGTAAATCCTGTAAATCCATCAAAGTAGAATGTTGCATTCTTTAATTTCTCTGATTGTTCCACTTTCTGTGCCAGAACATCTAATAATTGTTCAGAAATCAGGTATTGTTCCTTGATATAATCTTCAAAATTCTCCATCACAAGAAGAATATCTTCCATCTTTGAGCGCAATCCTTCTTCTTTCATCCCATCTGTGATCTTCCTTAAATCTTCCATGGACACGTCATACTGATAGACCTCTGCAAAAAAAGATTTTAATTCATCGATAAATCCCTGTTTTTTCATACTGGATGCAAATACTTTTAATTCTTCTTTATGCTGCTCCATGATCTTTCGGATCACCATAGATTTTCCTTCATCTTCCAAAAGATCTTTCGGAATATATGATAATTCCTCAAATACACGATAAGTTAATCTGAAAAATCCCACCACATCAATGTTAAACGTTCCATGACGTGGATGTCTTGTGACCAGTTGTTTTTGTGCATTTAGCGTTGACTGGTCCGGCACAATAAAAAAGAACTCCTCATCTTCGTGTTCCATGGAGTCTTTGATCATCTGATCGTAAATAAAATCTGTTTTTCCGGATCTCGCAGATCCTAGTATAAACTGTAATGCCATATCGTTTCCTCCATTTTCTATCATTATATCTTATCCTTTATTTTCCGTAAAGCTGTTCTAAATATCTCATTCCATTCATAAACTATAGATAGAATCTTTTAGGAGGATAACTATGTCATCAAAAACGAAAATTGTCGTATTAAAAGCACGGGAACTTATTTACACCGGAATCTTTATCTTACTTGGAATACTTTTGATCTTACTTTTGATCTTTATGTTTGTTCCTTCCCATAAATCAAAGAAAACAAAAGAAACTTCCGGTTACACACAAGGTGTCTATTCTTCTCCATTAAAACTTGGAGAAAATGAATTAGAACTTTCGGTCACAGTAAAGGACGGCAAAGCAAGATCGGTTTCTTTAAAACATTTAAACAAATCGATCAAAACGATGTATCCTCTGATCGAGCCTTCTCTAAATGAGATCAATAAACAACTTCCAAAAGTTCAAAATATTGACGATATCAAATTTGACGGACAAAGTCAGTATACGTATACATTATTAAAACAAGCGATCAAAAATGCATTAAAGAAGGCACAGGATTAACACCCCTGTGCCTTCTTTTTATTTCTTATATTCTTCTAATTTCTCTGTTTTTGTATTTCGTTTGTAGATCTTTCCTGTATCTTTATCTACATAGAAATCTCCGTATTTCTTCCCGGAATCATCGGATGTATCATAGATTTCAAAATGATATCCACTGGCTCCATCCCTGTATTCCTGTTCGTCTTTTGTCTCGTTTCGAACTTCATACTTACCATCTTTATCGTCATTTCGCAGACGGTTTAATAAATAATCATGTGCATCGTCATAGTTATCAAAACCATTTGCGATATCATCGACTGCATCTCCAACTCCATCTGCCACATCATCAACGGCATCCTCAGCATTGTCTACCAGATTATCTTCCGTTGTACCTGATTCATTATTATTTTCTGTTGTTCCTTTTGTCGTAGAATCCTTTCTGCCGTTGCCACATCCAGTAAATACAACGGATACTGCAAGGATCAGCGTAAACAAAAGACTCGTAAGTTTTAACGTCTTTTTCATCTTGTATCTCCTTTTCTCTTTAACATCTTGATACTTATATTCTGTCCAGAAGAAAAGAAAATATTTATTTTGATATGAAAAATTCTTATTTTTATTTTATATTTTGGCTGATCTTATTTTCTTGTAAGTTTCAGTGCGATCTTATCTCCGATCCATTGTCCAACCTGAACGATGATGACAAGTGCAACAACTGTTACTAATAGCACTCCTGTCTGATAACGGTTATATCCATACATGATCGCAAGGTTACCGATCCCGCCGCCTCCAACAGCTCCAGCCATCGCAGAATATCCGATCACACTAACAAATGTTACAGTTAAAGCACGAACCAGTGCTGGTGTTGCTTCTACAAATAAAACCTTACGAATAATAAGAGGCATACTTGCTCCTGTTGCAACCGCTGCTTCGATCACACCTTTATCAACCTCACTAAATGCACCTTCCACAAGTCTTGCATAGAATGCGATTGCTGCAATTGCCAAAGATACAGATGCTGCGATTGGTCCGATACTTGTTCCTACAACCAGTCTTGCCAATGGCTGTAATACAATGATCAAAATGATAAATGGTAAAGACCTGATCACATTGATGATCGTTCCTGTAATGCCATTAACTACCCTGTTTTTATAAAAAATCGGATTCGATGCTAAATGTAATACTAGTCCTAAGATCGTTCCAAGGATTGCTGCTGCGATCATGGAGATCAATACCATCTCAAAAGTCTCAAAAGATGCCTGGGCAAATTCTGACTGAATGATCTCTAATGTTTCATTCATATTATCTTCCTCCTAACCTCTCTAATTTATATACATTCTTACTAATGTATTCTAATGCTTTCTTACGTTCCACATCTTCTCCTCTAAGGATCACGATCAACATACCAAACGGTTTATTCCTGATATAATCAACTTTTCCATTGATAATATCCATTGTAATATCATAGTTCTTAGAAGCAACACTGATCACAGGATCATAAGAATCATCTCCTGTATAACTTAAACGAAGGATCTCTTCATTTGTTTTTATTTTTAATCCATCTGGAACCTCTACATTTAATACGCGCTGTACCAGACTCTTCGCAATATCTGACTTTGGATTTGCAAAGGCAGAATAGATATCTGTGACTTCTTTCAGCTTTCCATCTTCCATAAATGCAATACGATCAAATAATTTCTTTGCTACATCCATCTCATGTGTGATAAATACGATCGTGATATGTGTTTTTTCATTGATCTCTCGTAATAATTCCACGATTTCTTCCGTATTCTCAATATCCAATGCGGAAGTTGCTTCATCGCATAACAGGATATCTGGATTATTCGCTAATGCTCTCGCAATCGCAACTCTTTGTTTCTGTCCTCCACTTAAGTTTGCTGGATATGCATCTGCTTTTTCTGGAAGATGTACGATCTCTAAGAGTTCTTTCACTCTGTCTTTGATCTTATCCTTTGGATAGTTATTGGCATACAATGAAAATGCAACATTTTCAGCGATCGTTGATCCACTGATCAGATTAAAATGCTGGAAGATCATTCCAATATTCAATCTTGTTTTTCTTAATTGCTTTCGGTTAAACTTTGTAATATCTGATCCTTCAATGATCACTTCTCCATTCGTTGGTCTCTGTAACAAATTGATCACACGTACCAGAGTACTCTTTCCAGCACCACTTGGTCCTACGATTCCAAAAATCTCTCCTTTGTTGATCTTTAAGCTTACATTATCAACTGCTTTGAATTCATGACTGCCATTTTGGAAGGTAACATCTATATTTTTTAATTCAATCATGACTTTATCCTTTCTTATTTTTCATTGTCCTTTGATCACCTCATCGGACTTTCTTCTTATCATGTAAAATTAGATAAGCTATTGACCATCAGTTTTCCTGACAGACAATAGCTTCATCATAACAATTTCAGTTGATTTTTTCAATAATTTCTTGTCACTTCCATAAATTATTTATGGTTTATATCAATCTTGTACTCTTAGAACAGAGGTACAACGGCTCCATCATATTTATCATTGATATATTTTTTCACTGTATCACTCTTTAAGGCTTTGATCAGTGCTTTTGTTGCATCCGTTTTTTCATTTCCTTTTTTCACTGCTACAACATTTCCATATGTTTTAGCTCCGATAGAATCAGCATCTTCTGTTGCTAATGCATCTTTGTTGACTTTTAATCCTGCTTCTAATGCATAGTTTCCATTTACAACTGCAATATCAACATCTTTTAATGATCTTGGGATCTGAGCCGCTTCGATTTCTTTGATCGCTAAATCTTTTTTGTTCTCTACAATATCTTTCTTTGTTGCTGTTAATCCTGCCCCGTCTTTTAATTTGATAAGTCCCTGGTCCTGTAACAGCAATAATGCTCTTGCTTCATTTGTTGTATCATTAGGAACTGCAACTGTTGCACCGTTCTTTAATGCTTTTAATGTCTTTGTCTTTCCTGGGAAGATTCCAAATGGTTCATAATGGATTGTTCCAGCAGATACTAAATGTGTCTTCTTTTGTTTGTTGAAGTCATCTAAATATGGTTTGTGCTGGAAATAGTTTGCATCTAAATCTCCAGATTCAAGTGCTGTATTTGGCTGTACGTAATCAGAGTATTCTTTAATTTCTAATTCGTATCCTTCTTTCTTTAATTCTTTCTTCGCTACTTTTAAGATATCAGCATGTGGAGATGGACTTGCTCCAATAACGATCTTCTTTGTTTCTTTTTTATCACTGCTATCTTTCTTTGCTCCGCATCCTGCGAATGCTCCGACTAAAACTGCTCCTGTCAGTGCTAATGCTAATGCTTTTTTCAATGTTCCTTTTCTCATACTTTCACCTCATACTCTTTCTATTATTTTTTGTTATTTATATTGTATTGTTTCAACTGATTGAGTTTAGTATAACAGTGTATTAGGATTTTGTAAAATATGTATTTCTTTTAGTTTGATATAGTTTTTGGCTATAACAGATTTATTTGTATATAAATGATGCTGTTTTCTTTCAAAACTGATATTTCACCCAATATGGTATAAGATTTCTTGTATATATCTGGTTACTAAATGAGGTCATTTCATCTGGCACCCAGAGAGCTTCGTACATTTTACTGCTTGCTCCGGTATATAAGTTCAGATTCGTTGGTATCATTGCTTCATAACCTTCTGATAAATAGAAACTTTCTATATTCTTTATATTTTTCGAGCATGTTCCATCATATAGTGCATAAGAATTGATAATATCCAGACCATTTAATGGATAGGCTGCAAACCCATTCACGGCCTGCACATCATAGACAAACAATACTAAGGTTGTTCCTGTATGTTCATATTCTCCTTGCTTGATTTCTTCTAATGATTGATTCATCTGTAATAATCGGTTTTCTGCTTCTTGTCCCTTTAAAGTTTCTATCAGTTTAAAGTAAATAGTTCCTCCTGTTGTATCTAGTGTGATCCCTGTTCTTGGATCAGCCGGATTGACTCTTGTCCCTATCGGATTCGGCTTTGTATTAGTGTTTGTCGGTTTCTTTGTTGTTTTCTGCCATACTTTTACTTTACATTTGTATTTCTTCTTTCCGATCTTGGCTGTGATCACTGCTGTTCCTGGCTTTTTAGCTGTAACTTTTCCCTTTCTTGTTACAGTTGCGATCGTTTTCTTGTTGCTTGACCACTTTACTTTTTTCTTTGTTCCTTTTACTTTCAGGGTGTAAGTTTTCCCTCTTTGTAAAGAAATCTTTGTTTTGTTCAATTTGATCTTTGCCTTTGCCTGAGTGTTCATTGTCGGAGTAAATGTCAATATCAGCATTGCAATGAACAGCCTTGTGAGTAATTTTTTCATACGTGTTTCCTCCCTTCAATTGATTCTATGTGATATGTTTAGTATATTCGTTTCTTTTTGTATATTCAATATGTTTTTTACTTTTTTGGTAAATTTTGTTTTTATTTCCATTGATGTCTTTTTATATCATAGGGGATTCCGATGGAATTTCCTATGATATAAAAATAAGAAGAGACAGAGTTCTAAATGATCTAAAACTCTATCTCTTCTTATCTAATAGTGAGCGTGCGGGGATTCGAACCCCGGACAACTTGATTAAAAGTCAAGTGCTCTACCACCTGAGCTACACACCCATATATCATTGTCTTTTAGCTAAAATAAGCAAAATAACAAGGTGGGTAATGGGATTCGAACCCACGGCCTCCAGAGCCACAATCTGGCGCGCTAACCAGCTGCGCTATACCCACCGTAATGTATTGCTTCTATCTATTAAAATATGTTTAAACATAGAAAAACGAGCCTGAAGGGATTCGAACCCCCGACCCACGGCTTAGAAGGCCGTTGCTCTATCCAGCTGAGCTACAGACTCATCCGTGATGCTTGCCGCATCAACGTGTTATACTT
>JAXJNA010000069.1:0-23278 GCA_036312945.1 Anaerostipes hadrus | reverse complement strand
GACCGAATGCGAGAACTGCCCAGAAAGAATTAGAAAAACTAGCACCATGGAATGAAGAAGTGCAAAAGATGTTTGCTAGAAAAATGAAGTAAAGTACTAGCATTCTATTATTCTAGCAACACCCTAAGATAAAGCACTTACTAACCAATAATCTGTGCGATTTCATTGATATTATATTGTGTATTTTGAAGTAATGCCTCTGCATTATATATTCTTTTTTTAAGAATATACTGTTTTGGTGTAATCCCAGTGTATAATTTAAAATTACGGATAAACCAACTAGTACTAAAATGATTTTCTTTGGCATAATCATCAATATTAATTGGTTCATTATAATGTTCACAAAAGTAAGAGATTGCGTTATCTATTTCTTCGAAAGCATGTGAATTATCAGAATTGAGAGATGATTTAAAATGTCGCTGAAGTCTGATAAAAATCTGTCGTAAATATATTTCAAGCATTTCTTCATAACCATCTTGGCACATTTGCAATTCTTTTATCATAGAACGAAACAGATTTTGATATTCTGCACCGGATCCACAGTGAAAAACTTTTTTATTAGTAAGTCCATAAGAACGAAGCAGGTTCGTGACATTGTTTCCAGTAAAGTGAACCCAGTAAACTTCAGTTTGATCTTTTGCGTAATATTCGTATTTTTGTGGTTCTTTTGGACGATATAGAACCATATGACCAGCATGAACAATAGTTTCTTCATCATTGTTATCAAAATGAAAATGTGCTTTTCCAGCAGCAATATAGAGTAATTGAAAATCTAGTCTACCACGAGGTCGCCATGTGGGGAGTTTAGGACGTGTATATAATTTATAAGTTCCACACATAGTTATGACAAGAGGTTTGGATTTGTCTTTTCGGTCAATGGTTGAATTGTTTAGATATGCATTATTTGTATACATTATAGCTCCTTACATATAGAATGAATCGAAAATATGAAAGATCGATGCAAAAATTCACTTATATTTACTATATAATTTTACCATTTTACAACTATACTGTCTATTTTAATTTGAAATGATAAAAAATATCTCTATATTTATGTAAATTTGATAGAATTTCAATGAAAGTTCAAAAAAGTGTATGTTAAAAATAATAAAAAACAAAAAAATATATACATTTTTTTTGTTGATAGTGTTGTTTTGTGTATGTTTTGAATAATTTATGAAATGGTCTTTGACAATAATTATATATATACTATGTATAAAGAAATTGAGAAAACATTATGGTAAATGAAAGGAGAAATTTTTACATGGAAGAGAGGAAATACCTAAAATGGTATAACAAAGTGGGTTATGGATCAGGCGATATTGCAGGAAATGTTGTATATGCATTTCTGACATCTTTTGTAATGATTTATTTGACAGACACCATAGGCTTAAATGCAGGTATTGTCGGTACATTAATTGCTGTATCGAAATTATTTGATGGTGTATCAGATATTTTCTTTGGTTCTATGATTGACAGAACAAAGAGCAAGATGGGAAAAGCCAGACCATGGATGTTTTATGGATTCTTTGGATGTGCTGTAACATTGTTTGGTGTATTTGCCATTCCAACCAGTCTGGGCAAGACTGCACAGTATGCATGGTTCTTTATTGCATACACATTATTAAACGCAGTATTCTACACAGCAAATAATATTGCTTATGCAGCATTGACATCGCTTGTAACAAAGAATGCGAAAGAGCGTGTTGAAATGGGTTCATTTAGATTTATGTTCTCATTTGGTACCAATCTTTTGATTCAGTCCATCACATTTGGACTTGTAGCATCATTTGGCGGTGGGGCAGCAGCATGGAGAATTGTAGCAATCATATACTGTATCGTTGGTATTATATCAAATACATTGTCATGCTTTTCGGTTAAGGAACTTTCTGATGCGGAGCTTAGAGATGGAAAAGAGGAAGAAGACAGTAAGCTTACATTGGCAGAAACATTTAAGCTACTTATATCTAATAAATATTTTGTCATGATTTGCGTTGTATATATTCTTCAGCAGTTAAGAGCAGCTATGCTTAGCGTTGGAACTTACTTTATGACGTATGTGCTTTTTAATCAGGAACTCTTCGGTGTATTCTCGTGGGCAATTAATATTCCATTGATTATAGCACTTGCTATCACACCTACATTGGTTGCAAAAGCAAGAGGAATGTACAAGCTTAATAAGTACAGCTATGTATTTGCTACAATCTGTCGTTTGGGAATTGTTGTAGCTGGATATTTAGGAAGCATTCCTCTTATGTTAGTGTTTACCGTATTAACATCTCTTGGTGAAGGACCTTGGCAAGGTGATGTTGGAGCAGTTATCGCAAACTGTTCAGAGCATACATATCTTAAGACTGGTAAGAGAATTGATGGGTCTATGTTTTCGTGTACATCTTTTGGTACAAAGCTTGGTGGTGGTATTGGTGTAGCACTTTCAGGATGGTTACTGGATGCAAGCGGATATGTTAATAATGTAGCTGTTCAGTCAGCAAGCTGTATCAGTATGATGAATGTTATGTACTTGTGGTTACCATTTGCGTTTGATTTGATTATCACAATCATTCTTTCATTCATGAATATTGAAGGTGCAAACGAACAGTTAAAAGAAAGTATGGAATAAAGAAATAGCCTCCAGAGTGAATATTTACTTTTGGGGCTAAATGTAAAATTAGAAAGCGAGGTATGAAAATGAACGCAGATATCAGATGGATTGATAATCCGGAAATATTCAGAGTGAATCAGATTGCAGCACATAGCGATCATGACTATTTCACAAATTATGAAGCGTTGAACAGCAATTCACACAACTTAATACAGTCATTAAATGGACAGTGGAAATTTTGTTTTAGCAGAAATGTGATGAGCAGACCGGCTGATTTTTATAAAGAGGATTATGATACATCATATTTTGATAAGATTATAGTTCCGGGTCATATTGAGCTTGCCGGTTATGATCAGATTCGTTATATCAATACCTTGTATCCTTGGGAAGGTAAGACCTACAGAAGGGGTGCTTACAGTATAGAGAGTGCAGGAGATGGAACAGGAATGTTCAGCGAAGCTGAGTATAATCCGGTTGGTTCTTATATTAAAAAATTTGACTTGGATAAGGAGCTTTGTGGTAAGAGAGTTAGACTGTTCTTTGAAGGTGTGGAGCAGGCGATGTATGTATGGTTGAACGGTGAATTTATAGGCTATGCAGAAGACAGCTTTACACCATCCGAATTTGATCTGACACCATATATCAGGGAAAAGGATAATGTGCTTGCAGTTGAGATTCACAAGATGTGCAGTGCAGCATTCTTAGAGGATCAGGATTTCTTCCGCTTCTTCGGTATCTTCCGAAATGTATCTCTTAGAGCACTTCCGGAAGCACATGTGGAGGATATGTGGTTGAATCCGGTGCTGAATGAGGATAATGTGAGTGGAACATTAAATACAAATATTCGTGTATCTGCTACAGAAAATCAGGATGTGTGTGCACGGATTATATTAAAAAATGTGGATGACCAGGTTATCTTAGAAAGAAATATTGAATTAGAAGATAAAGATGGAGACTTTGTTGGCAGCATATCAGACGATATCAAAGACATTAAAAAGTGGGATAATCATACGCCATATCTTTACAAGGCTTATATCGAATTATTAAAAGCAGATGGAGAAATCATAGAAGTTGTTCCGTACAGAATTGGATTTAGAAGAATTGAAATCAAGAACAAGGTAATGCTTTTAAATGGAGAACGACTGATTATCAATGGTGTTAACAGACATGAGTGGAATCCAAAAACCGGAAGATGCATCGGCTTGGAGGATATGGTTTCTGATATAAACTGTATGACAAGAAACAACATCAATGCAGTAAGAACCTGCCATTATCCGGATCAAATTCCGTGGTATTACATGTGTGATGATGCTGGAATCTATGTGATGGCGGAGACAAACTTAGAGAGTCATGGCTCATGGCAGAAGCTTGGTGCGGTTGAGCCGTCAGTCAATATCCCAGGATCCATTTCACAGTGGAGAGAGGTTGTAGTAGATAGAGCCAGAACAAATTATGAGACGTTTAAGAATCATACATCTATTCTTTTCTGGTCACTTGGAAATGAATCCTATGCAGGTGATGATATTAAGGCTATGAATACTTACTTTAAGGAGAGACAGGATGGAAGACTAGTTCATTATGAAGGCTCCTTCTATACAAGACAGTATGAGGATACCATATCTGATGTAGAAAGTCGTATGTATGCAAAGCCTTATGAGATAAGGGAATATCTGAGCAACCATCCGAAGAAGCCATATCTTCTTTGCGAGTATATGCATGATATGGGAAACTCCTTAGGAGGATTTGATTCTTATATTAAACTGATTGATGAATTTGAAATGTATCAGGGTGGATTCATATGGGATTTTATTGATCAAGCAATTTTAGTAAAAGATCATGTAACAGGAAAAGAAGTTCTACGCTATGGAGGAGACTTTGATGACAGGCCATCAGACTACGAATTCTCAGGAAATGGAATCGTATTTGCTGATCGAAAAGAAAAACCAGCAATGCAGGAAGTGAGGTATTACTATGGCTTATACAGATAAAAGTAAATTAAGAATTGTATATGGTGATTATACACTTGGTGTACATGGCAAAGAATTTAATTATATATTTTCTTATGCACAAGGTGGATTAGAATCTATAGTAAAAAATGGATATGAATGGTTATATCGCTGTCCAAAGCCTACTTTTTGGAGAGCCTTGACAGATAATGATCGAGGAAGTAAATTTCATATTAAGAGTGGAAGCTGGCTTTCAGCCGATATGTTTATCGATTGTAAAGATGTTCAGGTTTTTATGGATGGTGAAGTACAAAAAATATATGCACCAGATAATAATAGTTATGAAGGAGATGTTTCAGCTGATGAGATCATGGTTCAATATACTTATGAAACAATCAATACCCCTTCTACAACGGTTGTTGTAACATATACGGTAGATATTACAGGAAAAATTCAGGTGAATGTGCATTATAATGGTGTTAAAGGATTACCTGAATTCCCAGTCTTTGGTATGAGGTTTGTTATGCCAACGTTGGCAGATAAATATTTATATAAAGGATTATCAGGAGAAACTTATCCAGATAGAAAAGCAGGAGCAATAGAAGGAGTCTATGAAGTTTCTGATTTGAGCCTAACACCATATCTTGTTCCACAGGAATGTGGTATGAGAATGGATACAGAATGGGTAGATATTGTAAGACATGCGAGTCTCGATAATAGCAGGACAGATTATTCATCTCAAACACTTCGTATTGAGAAAAAAGATGAGCCATTTGCTTTTTCATGCTTACCTTAT
Source organism: Anaerostipes hadrus (assembly GCA_036312945.1). GTDB lineage: Bacteria > Bacillota > Clostridia > Lachnospirales > Lachnospiraceae > Anaerostipes > Anaerostipes hadrus_C. The sequence goes on along the minus strand of JAXJNA010000069.1, from coordinate 17,934 downwards.
ACAGCATCTGAAATTGAAAATGCATTGCATCATGAAGAATTGCCACCAGCAAGAAGAACGATTCTTTGTATTTATGGAGCGGTTCGAGGTGTTGGAGGCATTGACAGTTGGGGCAGCAATGTAGAAGATGAATATTGTATCAGTGCAGAAGAAGATATAGATTATTCATTTACTATCTGTTAAGCAAAGTAGGGACATTTGGTAACATGATTTTAGTAGGGTATTTGGCAGACTTTTTTACATGCAAAGTGGACATGGAACAGCACCGTATGATGCAGTATCTTTTTAGATTAGGACCGACGGTAGATTTAGTTGGTAGACTCATTAAATTACGAAGTGTTATCGAGAGAAGTGCAACATAGATTATAAAGAGCAGTTGCAAAAAAAATCAATATAATAAAGATAAAATTTGTTTAATACGCATATTTTGTCTTTTTATATATAAACAACTCAAATATTTTTATTATGCCTTGAACATTTTGTTCAGGGCATTTTTAATGAAGACGATAGATAACCGAAAAAAAGATTAAAAGAAATTTTTAACCTGAATCATTACTTTTACTGTAAATTTATGAGTTGCGATATTGCATAGGAGAACAAAGATACTGTTTTTTGAAAGCCTTTGAATAATAATTAGGATCTGAGAATCCACACTGAATCGCAACCTCTTTAATCGAAAGATTCGGATTTTTTAATAACTCACAAGATTCTTTTAAGCGTAATTCGAGCAGGTATTGATGAATCGTGACATGATAACGAGTTTTAAAATGATTAATTAAAGTTCCACGACTACAGGAAAAATGTTTACAAAGCGATTCTATGGAAAGTCCCTGGGAATTAAAATTCTTATGAAGATATCTTTTAATTTCTTGGGCCAAATTCTCATTTTTTCTTTGGACCTGATTGGTAAGGGACAAATATTTGGCACAGGTATCAGAAACTTGAGCAAAAGCAATGATCTGTTCTTTGGAATGTACAGAAATTTTAGAAACAGCATCATGTAAATCTTCTTTGTTTTCAAAAAAAGGAGAGGCGGTTTCAATCACCTTAGCATGGTGGATTGGAGATTTCGTTATCGTCTGTCCAAGCATTAGGTATCCAGTAAGACTTCCATAAGAGTATAAAGGCATAATTCCTTCATATAAATGAAAATGACATTGATAAATATAGATTTTCTCTTCACGTTTTACATGCTCGATTGCCTGCAGGTCGCTGGCAGTACAATGCGCAAGAGCTTCTGGATTTTTTGACAGTGCATAACAAAAAGGACATTTTTGGTGAGGGTAGGAAGCCAATAGGTTTCCATTGATATCAAAAAGGGACATATTTAAGCCAAATATTAAATATAAACTTTTCAATAATGATTCAAGACTTTCCATGATAATCCTCCAAGGTAAAAATTTCAAATATAAATTGTACTTTATTACCTATTATTATACGATATTCTCTTTTGATTTTTAAACGTATAAATTATAATACAATTAAGAATCATTGATAAGAAATCAAAAGTTTGATTTTTTAGAGAATGCAGGAGCGATTATGATTGAACATAAGGATGGAAGAAATACAGTAGAAAAAATATATTGAATTTAAAAATTCTGACTAATAAAAATGAAAAATCTCTGATACATAAAAAGACCGTATGATTTTTGATCGTGGTTTGAATGATAGAGGAAATCATCGGATTAGAAAATGTATTGGAGATTTTCTATATTTTTAAATATATAAAAATCTTTATACAGTCCCTAAAGTTTTGAAAGATTATAAAAAATTAAAAAACAAAAATGTGTATATTTCTGGATGAAACTAGCAAAAACAGTTATACACATATAGAAAAAGGTAATAATGTATAGCCAAAAGCATGGAGATAACCTATACACATACAGAAAAAGCTTTGATGTGTATAACAAATGGATGCTTTAAAAAAATTGAAGATAAGTATTGATTTAAGTATAGTATAGGCAGCTGGTAAGTACAGCGCAGAATAGGAGTTGCATATGAAACTGAGTAAAAACAATAAAGAAAGAGTGTATGAATTTATTACAACATATTCATTAGAGTATGAACATGATGAATACCCACGATTTACTACAAACTTTTTATCTCAAAAATTAAATATGCAAAGAACCAATTTAAGCAGCATCTTAAACCAATTAGTTAATGAAGGAAAACTGATCAAGCAAAAAGGGCGCCCGGTCATGTATCAGTACATTAACTTATCTGAAGAAGCAGAACAGGTTTTTAAGAAACTGATCGGCTATGATCAATCATTAAAAGATGCGGTAGCTGGTGCAAAGGCAACGATTCTTTATCCAAAGGGAAAGCCTAGTATTCTTATCACTGCACAGCGAGGATGTGGAGCACATTATTTTGCGGAAACAGTTTTTGAGTTTGCTGTGAAATCCGGCGTAGTTAAAAATAGGGAAGCGTTACTGGTATTTGACTGTAAGGCTTACCAAGAAAATCCAGACTATCGACAGAAGTTACTTTTTGGAACTGAAGATGAAGTTGGAATTTTAAATCAATCAGAAGATGGAATGCTGTTTATCAATCATATTGATATGCTTCCGGCCTATGAAAGGAGGCGTTTACTTTCTACGAAAGAAAGAGGAATTTTAATCTGTCGTACTGATTTAAGTGTGGATCAGGAAATTTATCATTCATTACAAGAAAGAACAGATTTTGAAATCAAACTTCCAAACTTAAATGAACGATCTATGGAAGAAAGATTTCAATTGATACAGTGCTTCTTATATGATGAGATTAAAAATATTGGTAAAAATCTAGAAATGGATTCCAATATCTTATCTGCATTACTCCTATATGAATCAGATGATAACGTGACAGGGTTAAAAAAAGATATTCATACAGGATGTGTAAATTGTTATGCACGAAAAGGAAGTTCAAAAAATAAATTCATTGAGATCTTACTCTCAGACTTTCCTACATATGTGAGAAAAGGATTAATATACTCTAAAACACACAAAGAAGAGTTAGAAGAATTAGTTTCAGAACAGTATGTTTACGCATTTACACATTCTACAATGTTGAAAAAGCAAGCACAAAAAAGCGAAGAAAAAAGAGATATTTATCAGTCGATTGATGATCGGAAGAAAAAGTATAAGAAACAGGAGATTGAAGAGGAAGAGATTGATGCATATGTATCCATTGCATTAAAAGAAGATTTCCAGAAGTATTATAACGAATTAAGTGGTAAAATTTCGAATCGGAACATGCTGGAAAATATCATTGCCAACAAGATGATTGAACATGTGGATCTGTTTTTGAAGAAAGCAGAAGAAACATTTCAGATAAAATACGATGAAAAGATTATGTGTGCTTTGTGTCTCCATATGAATTCAGCATTGATCAGAAATGAATCAAAACAAAGAGTATCAAACGAAGAAATCGTGCAAATGACAGTTTCTTATCCGCAGGAATATCAGTTAGCGCAGGAATTTATTCTGGAAACAGAAGAAGTCTTTCATACTAGATTAAATGTGGACGAGATTGTATTTGTCATGATGTTCCTCTTAGAAGAAAGAGTAACGAAAAAGCAACAGGTTGTTACACTGATTGCAATGCATGGTGATCATTCCGCACAAGAAGTTGTGAAAACAGTCAATATTCTTTCGAATGAAAATAATACATATGCATTTAACTTACCATTAGATCAAAATATGAAAGAAGCGTATGAGGATTTCAAGAAAGAAATTATTCGAATAGATCAGGGAAAGGGAATTATCCTGATCTATGACATGGGATCACTAAGGACAATGGCAGAATCCATAGCAGCGGAAACGAATATCGACATTCGATTTGTAGAATCACCGATCACATTGATTGGTGTAGCATGTAGCAACAAAGCAAGTGAAGAAAAAGGAATTGAAGAAATCTATGGATATCTTCAGGAAAATTTCAAAACAGCAGCATACAGCAGAAATTATGATGGTAGCAATAAGATTGTGGTCATCACATCAAAATCTGAAATAGAAGCAGAAAAAATACAACGATTCATCAATGAAAACATGAGTTGGAATAATGTTAAGATCAGGAGGATTGTAGCAGCGAATGAAGGACAACTCTACAGCATGATTGACAGCATTGCCGAGGAGGGAGAGATTGTTGGGATTGTAGGTGATTATGATCCACTACTTCATCAATACCAGTTTATTGATGTAAATCAGTTAATGAAATCAGAAAAATCAAACTTAGATGACTATATCCAGACACAGAATGAATTGGGTAAAACGGGAATCACCGAGACGTATGAATATTTGGAAGAAAACTTTAAAGAGCTGGACATGGCAAAAGTCAAAGTGTATCTGGATGATTTCATGAATAAAGTACAAGATCTGTTAAAGGTAAGACTGGATGAAAACAAAAAAATCGGATTGATTATTCACATCGTATGTTTACTAGATAGGATCAGACAGAAATACACACCTTCCATCAGCTTTATTGCATCAGGTGTGATTGACAAGAACAAGGAAATGGTTTCAGAAGTGAAAAAGCTTCTGGGACCAATCGAAAATGAGTTTAACGTATATATTAATGATACGGAGATTGCAACCATCATTACGATTATACGAGAATAGGAGATTATTATGACAAACGAAGAATTACAGATGATCAGCTTTGAAATTGTTTCTTACTCAGGAGATGCACGCTCAAAATTATTAATTGCACTGGAAAATGCAAAACAGGGAAAATTTGAAGAGTGCGATAAATTAGTAGCACAGGCAAATGAATGTTTAAATGAAGCACATGATGCACAGATGGATGTCATGAAAGTAGAAGCAAACGGAGAGCCTATTCAAATGGGATTTATCATGACACACGCACAGGATCATTTAATGACATCATTATTATTAAAAGACATTATCGGAACATTGATTGACGTTTATAGAAAATAAATAAAGAGAGGATAAGATTATGAATAAACTGATAAAAGCAATCGAAAAGTTAAAACCATATTTCGATGCTATCGCAAGAAACCGATACTTAAAAGCGATCAAGGATGGATTTATTTCTGCAATGCCAATCGTTTTATTCTCAAGTATCTTCATGTTATTAGCATACGTACCAAATATTTTTGGATTTTATTGGAGTAAAACTGTAGAAGCATTCCTGTTAAAACCTTATAACTATTCTATGGGAATTTTAGGATTGGTTGTAGCAGGAACAACATGTTACCATTTAACAAAATCGTTAAACCGAGATATGCCAGTAGATAATCAGATTAATGCTATTTCAACGATGATGTGTTCTATGATTGGATTTATGGTCGTAGCAGTTGATTCTATTAAAGATGGAGATGGATTTGCATTTTCATCTGGATATATGGGATCTAAGGGATTATTAACAGCATTCTTAGTAGCATTCTTTACAGCAAACCTTTATAAATTCTTTATTAAGAGAAATATTACAGTTAAAATGCCAGATGCAGTGCCACCAAATATTTCACAGACATTTAAAGATGTTATTCCATTTGGAGCATGTATACTGTTATTAACAATCTTTGATTTCTTCTTTAGAAAACAGTTTGATATGTGCTTTGCACAGGCAGTTATTCAGGTATTCCAGCCACTGTTTACAGCAGCTGATGGATATGTTGGATTAGCAATTATTTATGGAGCTATGGCAATGTTCTGGTTTGTAGGTATTCAGGGACCAGCCATCGTAGAACCAGCTGTATCTGCAATTTACTATGTAAATATTGCAAACAACTTACAATTATATCGAGCAGGAGAACATGCAGCAAACATTTTAACACCAGGTGTACAGCAGTTTGTAGCTACTCTTGGTGGTACTGGAGCAACATTGGTGATCACTTTAATGTTTGCATTTATGGCAAAATCAAAAGAGTTAAAAGCTATTGGACGAGCATCTTCTATTCCAGTTTTATTCGGAGTAAATGAGCCAATTTTGTTTGGAGCACCATTAATCTTAAATCCAGTATTTTTTGTACCATTTATTTTTGCACCAATTTTAAACGTATGGTTATTTAAAATCTTTGTTGATTATATTGGAATGAACTCATTCTTATATATCTTACCATGGACAACACCAGGACCATTAGGATTATTCCTTGGTTGTGGTATGGCATTGAAGGCATTGATTTTAGCAATCTTATTACTGGTACTTGACTTTGTTGTATACTATCCATTCTTTAAAGTTTATGATCACGAGAAGTGTGAAGAAGAAAAAGAAAAAGGATTAGAAGAAGTTAACTCTGAAGAAGAACAGATTGAAGTTGATGGAGATACATTGAAATCTAAGAGAATCTTAGTCCTTTGTGCTGGTGGAGGAACATCAGGATTATTAGCTAATGCTCTTAAGAAAGGTGCAGAAGAACAGAATATTCCGCTGATCACAGCCGCAGGAGCATACGGAGCACATACCGATATCATGCAGGATTATGATCTCGTTGTTTTAGCACCACAGGTAGCATCTTTCTATCAGGATCTTAAGAAGGACACAGATCGTTTAGGAATTAAGTGTGTTGCATGTGAAGGAAAACAGTATATTTCATTAACAAGAGATCCAGAGGCAGCACTTAAATTTGTATTTAAGGTTTTAGAAGGAGACAATTAATATGAGATTACCAGAAAATTTTATTATGGGTGGAGCAACTGCAGCATATCAGTGTGAAGGTGAATCAAAGACTCATGGAAAAGGACGTGTAGCTTGGGACGATTATCTGGAAAAACAGGGCTGGTTCAGCCCTGATCCAGCCAGCGATTTTTATCATAAATATCCAGTAGATTTAGACTTATGTAAACAGTTTGGAGTTAATGGAATCCGTATTTCCATTGCATGGTCAAGAATCTTCCCATCAGGAGAAGGAGAAGTCAATCAGGAAGGTGTAGACTTCTATCATGCAATGTTTAAGAAATGTAGAGAAAATGGAGTAGAGCCATTCATTACATTACATCATTTTGATACACCAAATGAATTACATAAGAATGGAGATTTCTTAAATCCACACACGATTGATTGTTTTGAACGATATGCAAAATTCTGTTTTGAAGAATTTAAAGATGATATTCGTTACTGGTTTACATTTAATGAAATCTGGCCAGTATCATCTGGACAGTATATCACAGGAACATTCCCACCAGGAGAAAAGTATGATGTAGTGAAGACAATTGAGTCTATGCACAACATGATGGTTGCACATGCTAGAGCAGTTATTGCATTTGAAAAAGGTGGATATGAAGGACAGATCGGTATCATCCATTCCTTAGAAACAAAATATCCATATGATGAGAAAAAAGCAGGGGATGTTTTAGCAGCAGAAAGGGAAGATGCTTTAACAAATCAGTTCTTATTGGATGCAACATTCTTAGGATATTATTCTTCAGAAACATTAAAACATATCAATTTCTTATATGAATTAGAAAATAAGACGTTTGCACCAAAAGTAACTGATATGGAATTACTGAAAGAAGCTGCAAAATATAATGATTATCTTGGAATCAACTATTATCAGAGCCACTTTGTTCAGGAATATAATGGAGAAAGTCAGATCCATCATAATGGAACAGGTGCAAAAGGTACTTCTGTATACAGATTAAAAGGTATCAGCGAGCATATGTTCAAAGAGGGAATTGACAGAACAGACTGGGATTGGTTGATCTATCCAGAAGGATTATATGATCAGATTATGCGAATCAAAAAACAGTATCCAAACTATAATGCGATCTATATCACAGAAAATGGAATGGGATACAAAGACGATTTTAAAGATGGTACAGTCGATGATGAACCACGTATTGATTATATCAAACGTCATTTACAGTGGATTGCAAAAGCAATTGATGAAGGCGCCAATGTGAAGGGATACTTTGTATGGTCATTAATGGATATGTTCTCATGGTCTAACGGATATAACAAACGTTATGGATTATTCTATGTAGACTTTGAAACACAGGAACGTTATCCAAAGAAATCCGCATACTGGTATAAAAAAGTTAGCGAAACAAAAGAGGTATAAACGTATGGTAGATTATAAAGGAGTCATTTTTGATTTCAATGGAACATTGTTCTTTGATAATGATAAACATGTATTAGCATGGAATGAAATTTCCAGACTGCTTCGTGGATGTGATATCACAGACGAAGAATTACATGGAAAATTTAATGGAACACCAAACGATCAGATCATCAAGTATATGACAGATGGAAAGGCATCGATCGAGGAAGTAAAGGAATATTCCTCTAAGAAAGAAGCATTTTACCGTGAATTTTGCAAAAAAGATAAAAAAAGCTTCCACCTAGTAAAAGGTTCTGTAGAGTATTTTGAATGGTTAACGAATCATAAATTTCCTTATACAATTGCGAGTGCTTCAATTAAGGCGAATATTGATTTCTTCCGTGAGTCTTTCCATCTTGATGAATATATTGCACCGGAAACTCTGGTATATGATGATGGAACTTATGAAAATAAGATTCAGATGTTTTTGGATGCTTCACAAAAGATAGGAGTTGATATCAAAGATATCCTGATTATCGAAGACTCCTTCTCCGGTATCAAAAATGCCTATAAAGCAGGATGTGATAAGATTCTTGTTGTATGTGAAAAAGACAAAGAAGATGAATATAAAGATCTTCCAGGCGTTCTTGGAACAATGCAAGACTTTGAACATATTTATGATTTCTTTTAATCTATCGATAAATAAAACCTGAAGGGTGAGTCGTTATGAAAAAAAATCTAATAACTACAGTGAATGTAATAGAAGAAAGAGAAAATAATATTACATTCTTTGAGATGAAAAACGATGAACTTCGAATCAGGGTAACAAATCTTGGATGTCATATCCTGTCCATTTTTTCAAAGGACAGGAATGGTAATCAAGAAGATATTGTTTTAGGATTTGGAGAAATCGAAGATTGTAAAGAAGATGGAACATATATGGGTGCCATTGTAGGGAGAGTGGCGAATCGAATCAAGGGTGCAACATTTGATTTGAATGGACAAACGTACAAATTGGCAGTAAATAATGGACCAAATCATTTACATGGAGGGGAAATAGGCTTTGATCAAAAAGTCTTTGACTATGAAGTGATTGAAAATGGATTATTATTTTCTTATATCTCACCAGATATGGAAGAAGGATATCCAGGAAACTTGGAATTAAAAGTAAAATATGTACTGACAGATGATTGTTTAACAATGGAATATGAAGCATGGAGCGATAAAGATACTTTGTGTAATATTACGAATCATTCCTATTTTAATTTATCTGCCGGAAAAGAAAAAATTTATGATCACTACTTGAAGATTGATGCAGATCAGATTGCATGTGTTGATGGAAATTGTTGTACAACAGGAGAATTTATGAATGTTAAAGATACTCCTTTTGATTTTCATGATTATCATAAAATTGGTGAAAGAATTAATAAAGATTGCGAGCAATTAAAATTAGCATCAGGCTATGATCATTCATTTATGGTTAAAGGGGACGAAAATCAACTTTGTTTATATGATAAAAAATCTGGACGCAAATTGACCGTATCAACAACAGTGCCAGCCATACAAATTTATACGGGAAATTTCTTAGATGAAGGATGTAACGGAAAACAAGGGAAACCTTATGAGAATCGAGATGGCGTAGCAATTGAACCACAGTTTCTACCAGACTCTATTCATATTGAAAAAGAGCCAAAAGTAATTTTAAGAAAAGGGGAAACTTATAAAGCTATAACCAAATATATTTTTCAAGTAGATGAATTATAGCAATGGTTATTTATTTCCTATGAGCGACCAGAGAATATGAAGAAATTCAGAATGTTTTCTGGTCGCTTTTTTTAGTATTTAAATTTAAGAAAAGGAGATTATAGATGAAATATGCAGTAGGAATTGATGTAGGAGGCACAAATACAAGAGTGGCTCTGATCAATGATGAATATAAAATTGTGGAAAGAGTGCAGTTTTCAACAGATACACAAAATCCACAAGTGACATTAGAAAAAATTAATAATGTAATTAAAGGATTTGGGCAAAAGATTGAAGGAATTGGTATTTCCTGCCCAGGACCACTTGATCTGATTCATGGAATTATTTTAGAAACACCAAACTTACCAGGATGGCATTACTTCCATCTAACAGAAGAATTGCAAAATATTACAGGGATTAAAGTACAGCTGCAAAATGATGCAAATCTGGCCGGACTTGCAGAAGCGGTGATCGGGGCAGGAGCAGGGAAGAGTCATGTGCAGTTTTTGACAATTTCAACAGGAGTCGGAGCAGGATTTTGTATTGATGGGAAAATCTATCAAGGATCAAAAGGATTTGCACAGGAAGTTGCAAACTGTATTGTTTGGAAAAATGGTCCATCTCATGGAGTATTAAAGAGTGGATCAATCGAATCGATTGCCAGTGGAACAGCAATTACAACCAGAGCAAAAAATCTAGGATTAGAAGTAGTGCACGCAGGAGATGTTTATGATCTGGCGCAAGAAGGAAACGAACTAGCAATACAGATCATGGAAGATGCATATGAATATCTGTCTAATTTTATTTCTATTTTATATGGAGTATTGGATCCAGATTTATTTGTATTAAGCGGAAGTGTTGCGTTAAAGATTCCAGGATTCATTGAAGAAATTGAAAAAAGGGTAAAAGGAAAAGTTTTTGATGCATTAAAAGATAACATAAAGATCGTACCAGCTGCATTAGGAGAAGATTGCGGACTGATAGGAGCAGCATGCTTAGCTTTTGAAGGCTAAAATGGAGAAGAAATACAAATGCCAAAAGATACTAAAGGCTCTAATGAAAATTCTACAGATGACTATGTAGTAATTCCAGAAGAAATGAAAAAATTTGATAGAGGAGAAAGAGGGAAGTGGAAAGGGCTTATTCTAAAGGAATATGGCGAATAAATCAGTGTAATTGATGAGAATATCATCTTACAAAAAATAAATTTTATAAAAGAAAATTCCATAAAGAACACAAAACTAAGTGGAGAAAAAAAGCGTTTTGGATGAATCAAAGTGATGGTCCGAACGCTTTTTTTTTACTAAATATATAAAAACTTATCCAAACCGAACATTGGGATATATTGAATCGGGAGTAAGAGTGAGCAAGAAATTCACTTTGAACCTTGTCCAAATGGGAAGGAGGTGAACTTTTATGGGGAAATCTCCTTCACAATTTGAGGAAACGATTCAGCATCAATTTGATCGTCTATGCAAACTAGCATTAAAAGGAGAAAAAATAGATTACATAAGACATATGGAATATTTACGCAAAAATGAAGTTATGTTATCGGAATTATCCCAGAAGGAGTTGGATCAGTTGGCTATACATGATGAATATGATTTAGAGAGCTATAAGTTTCAGGTGTTAAATTACGATATTGAGGTAAAAGATGCGTTAATAGCAGAAGCTTTAACTTCATTAACAAAGAGAAAAAGAGATGTAATTTTATTATCTTATTTTATGGGAATGAGTGATGCGGAAATTGCGAGAAAGATGAAATTGGTTCGAAGCACAGTAAATGAGCATCGAAAACGATTCTTAGAAATATTAAAGGATGTTATGGAGGAAAAAGCAGATGAGTCAGAAATGTGAAGTCCAGTACAATTTATTACCGTTTGAAACAATCAAAGAAGCAACCAAAGGAGATGTTGATGCTGTTGAAAAAGTTCTAAAACACTATGATGGATACATTGACAATTTATCGAGAAGAAAAATGTATGATGAATATGGACAGATCCATTATTGTGTAGATGAGACTTTAAAACGCAGATTACAGACTAAATTATTGATTAAGACTTTGAATTTTAAGATTGGAAATTAAGAGAGGGAACTTTGCGCCATCGTGGCGTAAAGTTCTCTTTTCATAGTAGATAAATATAATGTGGAAGAAAATACAAAATACTAATAATCTAAATAGTGGGAAATGGAAGAATTTTATTAAATTTGTAGATAAAATAATGACTTTGCGCCACGGTGGCGCAAAGTTGCCTCTTTTTGATTTACCAATATTTTTTAATATAAGCAAGAGCTGTTTCCTGTGACAAAGAAAATTTATCCATGATAAGCTTAAGGGCAGCATCTTGATCAGGATTAAATAATTTACAAGTTTGAATAATTCCTTTAACTTCGCCTTTTTGTAAACCTTCTTGTAAACCTTTTTGCAGACCTTCCTGCACGCCCTCTTTTTTTAGTTCTTCTAAAGCGGTACACATATTAATCGCCCCTTTCTTCTCATTCTCTAAAGTGTGATCAATAAGTTCCTGGGATTCTGTAATTGCTCCAACTACCAGTGCAAGTTCTAGAGATATTGGTTGATTTCTGTATAAGTTGTTGATCTATTCATAATCACGATTATAAATAGAACTGCTAAGATCAAATACAGCATTTATATCGGAGTTATGAAAATGTAAATCGTTACAAGATCGCATTTGGATAAGATTAAACTTATAATCAGAAAAAATAAATTTCAACTTATCAGGAATATCTAACATATCAACTAATGAAAGTGGACCATCCCACTCCTTTTCGCCATAGTATATGCAAAGTGTTACCATTCCATGCAGACGATCTGTTTTTCTGAATTTTGATAAAAATTCATCTGTAGAAGCAAAGTTTCCTTCTTTTTTATTCTTAGCTACAATCTCATTATACTCCTTTTGATAAGAAAATGCATCCCCTATCATATGACGTAATGGCATTGCATAATGAATATGAGATTGATTTTCAAGACCTAGAATTATAAAGTCGATTCCATAAGCTGTCTTTTTTACTACATCTAATATCTTTTGGACGGTTTCAGCATGACCATTGAATTTTAATATGGAAGAAACATCAGTATCTACTTCTGTTAGATCATAAGGTTTTAATATTTCTTTGCCATTAAATAAGAAAGTATTAAAAAGATCAGCAAATCGGTCATTGTTTTTCCAAAAATTTTTCAATATGGTATCTTGTTTGATTTTATTTAACTTAGCCGTAGTCAACACCTCCGTTTCGAACATCTGTTTATGATATGATATATAGCCAATATAACATAGATAAAGAGAAAAATAAAATAAAAAATAGAAGAATTAATTTCTTTAAAAAATACGTTGAAAAACCGAACATTTAGGTAAATCAGATCGAGATATATGTAGAAGGGAAAAATTCTCTTAATGGTACATTGATAATTAAATATAATCCTGCAAGACGTGTAAGGCAACAAAGCCCTTCAATGGATACGCCATGATGAATCATTTATTTGATCAACTTTGCGCCACGGTGGCGCAAAGTTGAAGAAGATGAATTGGAGCGAATAAATATCTGATTGTAAAAAGAGAATGGAAAATCTTTGGCGAAGATGTTGCCTTTTAATAATGATACTTCTGATACAGACAGTCCATAGAGATGGTGAAATTCCAATGCGGTCCTGATTCCAGGGATGCTTGTAGGATCAATACATTATTTAAATAGGAAGGAACTGATTTATGGAAGAAGATGAAATATTAAAATACAGCATGCAAATAGCAATGTTAAAGCAATTATTGAACAAGAAATTAATCAATGAAAAAGAATATGAACAGATAAAAAAAGAATTGATGAAAGAGTATGGAGTTTTGTCAGACTTAGTTATTTGACGTATAAAATTGACTTCATTAGAATGTGTAGCATTACAACATAGCAAAGGATAAAAAGAAAATGGAAGTAAAAATTATACAAGGAAACAAATCAGTTTTAGGAGCTTTTCATAGAAAAGTTAAGAAACTTAGAGTTGCAGCATATTGTAGAGTCAGCACAGATGATGAAGATCAGATTAAAAGTTATAATTCTATGATTAAATATTATACTGATTTAATTCAGAAGAATGAAGAATGGGAATTTGTTGGAATTTATGCTGATAAGGCTATTACAGGAACAAGTGTAAGACCTAGAGAAGATTTTCAACGACTCATAGAAGATTGTATGGATGGAAAAATTGATATGATCATTACAAAGAGTATTCCAAGGTTTGCAAGAAATACATTGGATACTTTAAGATATGTCCGTTTGTTGAGAGAAAAGAATGTAGCTATTTATTTTGAAGTTGAAAAGATCAATACGCTGGTAGACGGCGAATTTCTAATGACAATCTTAAGTTCTGTTGCACAACAGGAAGTGGAAAATACTTCTGCATATGTCAAAAAAGGACTTAAGATGAAAATGAAAAGAGGTGAATTGGTAGGATTTAGTCGATGCTTTGGATATGATCGTGATAAAGAAACTGGCGAATTGAAAATTGTAGAAGCAGAGGCAGAAACAGTACGACATATTTTCAATAGATATTTGCAAGGGGCTGGAGGAACTGTAATTGCAAGAGAATTGAATGAAGAAGGAATTCTCACGTATAATAATTGTAAATGGACATGTTCGACAATTTTAAATATCATAAAAAATGAAAAATATATGGGAGATATGTTACAGGGAAAAACTTATACAGTTGATCCAATATCGAAAAGAAGATTACAGAATAATGGAGAAGAAGATAAGTTTTATGTAGAAGGACATCATGAAGCAATCGTACCACGAGAAGTTTTTGAAAAAGCATAAGAATTACGAATATCGAGAAATTTGAAACGAGCAAAGGTGTCAACGGATTCGAACAGAGTTATAATTAGAAGACAATATGCATTTAGCTGTATGTTGCAGTGTTATTTTTGTGGATCAAATTTATCAAGAAGAACTTGGCATAGTAGTTCGAAATATTCAAAAGTAATATGGCAATGTGTAAAATCTGCGAAAAAAGGAAAAAGATTTTGCCCTGAATCAAAAGCAATACCAGAGGCGGTAATAGAAAAAGCATTTGTAGAATCATATAAAATATTATGTGAAAATAATCAGGATATTTTGGAAGACTTATTAGATAAGATAGAGATGATTTTAAAAGATGAGAAAATAGAGAAAGAAGTTAAGCAAATAGAAGGGAGAATTAAAAGAACTAAGACGAAGAGGAATAAGTTAGCAGATGGTTATTTGGATGGAATTATACCAAAAGATGTTTATGAAAAAAAGGAAGAGATATTAAAAAGTACTTTATTAAAAGATTGTAATGAGTTACAATATCTTAAGAAAGAATTGGATGGAAAAGATACTCTTTCTGATAGAATTAATAATTTTAGAAATACTTTAAAAAATAATCAGATTTTAGAAGAATTTGACAGGCATGTATTTGAAAGTATAATTGAAAAAGTCATTATAGGTGGCATTGATAAAGATGGTAATAAAGATCCATATATGATTACTTTCATATATAAAACAGGGTTGGAACACGAAATTAAAGATGCAAAAAAAAACTGTGACCAAGGAGTAAGGAATGAAAAAGAGAAGAATGCAGATGTGCATTCCTTTGATGAGAACGAAATTGATTCTGTGCATTCCTTAAGTGGAAACGATACATATCGAGAGTATCGTGTTGATACAAAAGATCAATATCTAAAAATCCTTGTAAGCATGAGTGATCAATTATAATGATAGGTATTGGTTGGTATAAAAAATCAAAGAATGATAAAAAGATATTTCAATATATGAAAGAACAGGATTAAATGAACTTTGAACGAAGCTTGTGAGGTAGAAAATAATGTTATAGTTTTTCGTTGCAAAAAATTTGTGCTAAAATAGATATCAGAAAGAAAAATGGAGGACAATAATATGATTTCATTTGCAAGTGACTATATCGCAGGGGCACACCCGGTAATTATGCAAAGATTACTAGAAACAAACATGGAAAACTTGAGCGGATATGGAACAGACCAATATTGTGCACAGGCAAAAGAAAAGATCAAACAGGCATTTCAATGTCCAGATGGGGAAGTCTTTTTCTTAGTCGGAGGCACACAGACAAATCAGGTGATCATCAGTACAATGCTTGCTCCTTACGAAGGTGTGATCGCAGCTAAAACAGGACATGTCAGTGTGCATGAAGCAGGTGCGATTGAATACAGTGGACATAAAGTAATCGAACTAGAAGAAAAGGACGGAAAATTAGCAGCAGAAGATATTAAAAAATGTATCGAAGATTTTTATTCAGACGATAATCACGAACATATGGTATATCCGGGAATGGTCTATATCTCATTTCCTACAGAGTACGGAACATTGTATTCGAAACAGGAACTGACAGAGATATCCCATATCTGTAGAAACTATAAAATTCCATTATTCATTGATGGGGCAAGATTAGGTTACGGAATTGAAAGTAAAGAAAATGATCTGAGACCAGAAGAAATTGCGAAACTATGTGATGTATTTTATATTGGGGGAACCAAAGTAGGAGCATTATGTGGAGAAGCAGTCGTATTTCCACATCATAATACACCAAAACATTTTGTGACACAGATTAAGCAAAGAGGGGCATTATTAGCGAAGGGAAGATTGTTGGGAATCCAGTTTGATACCCTGTTTACAGACAATCTGTATTTTAAAATCAGCAAGCATGCAATTGCAATGGCTGAGAAACTAAAAGAAGTCTTTCATAAGAAAGGATATACATTCTTCTTAGAATCCCCAACGAATCAGCAGTTTATCATCCTTGAGAATGAGAAGATGAAAGAACTGAGCGAGAATGTAGAATTTGGTTTCTGGGAGAAATACGATGATCACCATACGGTTGTGAGATTTGCAACAAGCTGGTCAACGGATGAAAGTTCGATCGATCAGCTGGAAGAATATTTGTAATTAATTTTATTATAGAAGAAGTGCAGTTTTGTATGTAGGAAATGCAGAACTGCATTTTTGTTTTATAGGAGAATCTTATGAACGAAAAATAAAAAAAATTGATGAATAAATATAGAAATGATATAATGAAAATATGGTAGGTTAAAACAATAAAGGCAGGATAGGAAAGGAGTTAACTATGAAGAAATTTTTATCTATGACGGTGTTGCTTCTGATCATCGTACTTGCAGGATGTCAGAAGGATCAGACAACAAAGTCAAAGCAGAAGACGAATACAAATGATGCAAAAGTTGTAAAAACAGAGAAACTAGAGACGATGAGCTACGAGGATTTTTACGAGAATATAGGAGAAGAAGACTGGAGATATTTAGATATCATACAAGTTGCGGATCAGAAGATCACAGCAGTGATAGGAAATTATTTTCTTGTGTTAAATGAGAAGAAGGATCATACATATAAGATTGATAAAATCATAAACCTGCATCCATATGGAATGGGTTATTACTATAATGAAGAATCAACAACGTTTTTACCATCCAAAGATGGAGAAAAATATCTGATTTATAATGAATGCAGATATAATTCAAAAGAGCAAACAATCAATGCCAAAGATGACAAAGAGCTTAAGAGTATAGTCATTGATTTAAAGAAAGATGAGGTAACATACCGAAAGGGAAATCATCTGGAAAATTTGAAGAAGAAGGAAGGCGTATCCGAAAATAATTATCCAAAGATAGCAAAATTTTCAAAGGATATGAAGCAGTATGCAAAAAAGAAAAAATATGAGCTGATGACAAACTTCTATTTAAAATCAGGAAAAGACAGATTCTGGGTAATGCAACCATTCTATGAGGAAAATATTTTAGAAGGCAGGATTTTTAGATATCATGAAGGAAAAATACAGTGCGTATTTAAATTTCGGGAACCATAAATATAACGTATCTATTATAAAATGAAAAATGCCATCCATATATTGTAGCTTTGATAAAGAAAAACACAATATATGGATGGCAAAAATAATTATCGAAAAAACATAAAAAAGCTGTTGACATACTGTATACAGCTATGGTAAGATAGTCAACGTCGCTGAAAGAGCGGCAGGAAAATATAACATCGGAGCTGATCCGGCTTCTGAAAAGAATGAAAAAACTTCTTGACATGAGTGATCAGATGTGATAATATATAAAAGTTGCTGACGGAGAACGATCAGAACAATAGAGATCAGATCTGAAAGAAAAGTTAAAAAGTTCTTGACAGAT
>JAXJNA010000068.1:0-12347 GCA_036312945.1 Anaerostipes hadrus | reverse complement strand
CTGCACACAATAAAACAGTATATTCGGAATCAGGGGAAACGATAATGTGTCCGTCAGGACGCATTCACCCACGCCCATATTAAAATATGGACGTGGTACTCTGCTTAGATTTTATAGATCATTGTATGTATATAATACAATTTCATTTTCCATAAGATATTGTTTCATTTCTGCACTGCAAGATACCCTGACTTCTTTTGTTCTTGGAATTGTCAAAGATGAATGTGTCAAAATATAATCATCCAAATATCCCGGATGAAAGATCAACATATCATATCCACCTTCATGATAATTTTCCACCATTGTTTTAAAAGTCTGCATTGGATCATAATCTTTTTGCATACTTTCCATCCACATATATACTTTCTTTCCATTAACATCTAATGGGGTTCCATCAAATGAAATTCCTGAATATTTTAATCCATGGCGTTTTGCTACGATTTCCAGTCCTTTTAAGAAATTTTCACTTTCAATCGCATGACCTTCAAAATATTCTGGCTCTCTTCCTGTTATTTCTTTAAATTTCTCATATTGGGCTTCTATCTCAAGAATCACTTCATCAAGTACAACAAAATCTTCTTTTGCACTTCGATATTCTTTTGATGTTTTAAATTCTCCATTTTCCTGAACGATACTTGGAATCAGCTTTGGATCACAGATTGGTCTTCCTGCACAGATATTTGTATGTTGACCAAGACAAATCTCTGTATCTTTTAATAAGTCATAACCATGTTGTGTTGCTGGCATATTTACCATAAATCCAACATTTTTTATGATTCCTTCTTTGACTGATTTCTCGATTCCATAATTGATTCCTTCACTATATCCAAGGTCATCTGCCCGAACCATGATATGTTTCATATAATCACTCCTATTCTTCATCAATTCCAACAATATATGTGACAACTGCTGCCACTACAAATGAAACAACTGCTGAAATGATTCCATTTATAAAGTTCATCTGGCTTCCACCGACATATCCTAATAAACAAAGGAAATTGGCAACAGGTACGATCGCATATGCTGTTAATCCTGTAATTGCACCATATAGTCCACCTGCAAATCCTCCAGCTATCATTCCGATAAATGGTTTTTTATAACCAAATCCATCTCCATAAAGTCCTGGCTCAGTAACACCACCAATAACCTGTGAGATTACATAACTGAATGATAATGCTTTTCCTTCTTTATCTTTTTTGCGTAATGCCACTCCAAGACACATTCCTCCAACTGCAAAACTTGCTGCGGCTGTTGCTGCTGAAATCACTGCTTCATGACCTGAACTTGCAATCACTGTTGTAATTGTTGTGATCAATAACCAATGCATTCCTGTAATAACAAGAAATTCCCATACTGCTCCAATTAATGCAATCGCAAGAACTGTAAAGATTCCTCCTGAATTTCCAAGTGCAAGAATCGCAGAACAAATATAGTTTCCAAGAAATGCTCCCGCTGGTCCTAATACACAAAGTGCAATTGGCAGCATCACTACAATTGTTAAAAATGGTGCAAATACAATCTTTAATGCTGATGGTACATATTTATTGAAAAATCTTTCTACATAAGACATTACCCATACAGATAAAATAATTGGAAAGATTGTCGCTGAATAACTTTGCAGGCTGCAAGGAATTCCATAAACAGTAAATTTTGCACCTGATTGAACCAATGCTGTAAATGACGGATGAATCATAATGCCGCCTAAAAACATACCAATGACTGGATTCGCTTTAAATTGTTTTGCTGCTGTATATCCAATCACTACAGGGAAGAAATAAAATGCTGCATCTCCTACAAAAGTAAACAACTGATACAGATCACTTTTTGCACCCAATATATTTAACATATCTGGCCCAAAAACTGCAACAATTGTTTTAAATAAAGCACCTGCGATCAGCATTGGAATTAATGGTGTCAAACATCCTGCTAATGAATTTAAAATTTTGTTTCCAACACTCTTTAAAGTTCGTGGACCTTCTTCTTTTCCCTCTAACTCATCATCAAGATCATTATTTTTCAAATTTCCCACTTCGCATAATGCATCGTAAACTTTATCAACAGTCTGTCCAATGATCACCTGATATTGTCCACCTGTACGCATAACTCCTGCTACTCCAGGAATCTTTTCGACTTCTTCATCATTTGGAACACTTTCATCCTTAAGATTAAATCGTAATCTTGTAATGCAGTGTGTGACACTACTGATATTTTGTGTTCCACCAACTGCTTCTAAAACATGAGTGGCTGTCTCTTTAAATTTTTCGTTTTTTGCCATAATATATTTTCTCCTTTATCCTATTTTATCAAAAATAAAACCCCAGCACAAAAACAGACAATGTCTGCTCTTATACTGAGGTAATGCCCTAATGGTTACAATCCTCACGGGAATATAAACGATTCACATGCAACATTAAATATAATAGTTCCTCGTTATTTAACGACCAGTTTAAATACTCTTTTAAATAGTCCCTGATTTCTAATACACAATCATATGTTTCTGGATATTCATCTTTTAATAATTCAAACATTTTGTCATTATCACTATTTAATGTTGACTGTGCCTGTCTTCGTTTTAAAAGATACTGCATATGTGAAACAAATCTTGCATAGTTGAAATTCTTTTTATTGATCTTTCGTTTTAATTTCTGTTCAATCAGCTCTGTAATCTTCTCTATGATCTGATCATCATCCATTGTTTTTTCTGAAGCCTTCGTATACTGGTCTTCAGCATTGATAAAATGCATTGCGATTCCAACAGCTTCACTTTTTCCAAGTTTGATCTTTTTTCTTCGATTAATATATGAAACTGCTTTCTTTCCAATCATCATCTCTGTTTCATAAAGATGTTCAATCTCATATCCTAATGGCATCTTAATATTCATTTTATCTTTATATCGTTTAATTGCAAAATTGATATGATCTGCCAGAGTAAATACAATATTGACACTTAATTCTTTTGTCAGCTTTGTCTTCGCCCATTCCACAATCTTTGCTGATATATCAAAAATATCTTCTGGAATTTCATTGACCAGTCCAATATAGGAATGATTTACTCCATAATAGGTTCTTTCAATTTTGCTGATATCTGTTAATTCATATGGAACTTTTTGAAATCCAATACCCTTTCCAAAAGCGATCAACTCATTGTTGTTATTATCAAGACAAACTGCAACATTATTGTTGATCTTTTTAATTACCTTCAAATTAAAAGGCCCCTTTCTAAGAAACTACAATTACCTGATCACATCCAGCTTTTACATTTTCCTTAGGTTCTGTGATCTTATATTCACATCCGTTATCATTTGCAATGATCAATGGAGTGGTCAGATTGATTTCATGTTCTTTCATAAGATCAAGATCCAACTCTAAAATTACATCTCCAGGATTTACTTTGTCATTGACTCCTTTTAATTTCTTAAATCCCTGTCCTTTTAAATTAACAGTATCTAATCCAACATGTACAAGAACTTCCATGCCATTTTCCATCTTGATACCAAAAGCATGTTTTGTATCTGCAATTGTTGTGATCGTTCCATGACATGGCGCACAGATTTTATTTCCTTCAAATGTAAAGGCAATCCCATCACCTAACATTTTACTTGCAAATACTTTATCTGGTACATTTTCTAATGCAATACTATTTCCGTCAACTGGTGCATAAATATTGTTATCTGCTTTTTTCTTTTTAAATAAACCAAACATATTGATTCTCTCCTTTCCCGTGAAATAAAAAACTCCCTGAAAACAATACTTGAAATGAATTCAGGTAATGCCTCCAGAGAGTAACAATCCTAATAATGAATAACTATTCTTTTGTTGTTCGAACAAATATATTATAATATCCTATTTTTTAAATGTCAATATCATTTTATTTCGGATTGTAAAAAAGAAAAAATGATCATCATTTTTATGCCTATACAATTGCTTCTACTATCGTTTTCCCATCAATTGTAATTTCTTTAACGCCTGTTTCCTTCTTTTTATTAAAATTAAAACTGATCATATATCCTTTCTCCACATGATAATCATCAAGATATTCTATCAACTGTTTTTCCCCACGATTATTATATTCCTTCCCATGCCAAATCTTCATCTCAATGATATATTGTTCACCCAAATAGTCTACAATAATATCTGTTCGTTTCTGCTCTCTGGTCTGAGTCTCTATATAATAATTACCTGTTCCGTTGATAATCGGTCTTATCCATCAATGATGCAGCATAAATCTCTTTCTTCTGCATATCTGCTGATGACAAATACAAATTATATAACCAAGTTTCAAAGATACGGTTAGAAACTACAAGCACTCCATTTTCATTTTTTACAAAACCAAACATGGTAGCAATATTGATCGACGTCTCATAATAGTTATATACAATTGCTTTTCCTGTAAATAACAGTGAATACAGCATATTATTTAATTCTGGATAACTTTCGAGTTTTTCACGCAAGGATTCAAACAACATATTCTTTTCTGAAAGCAATATTCTTACAGCTTCTAAAAATCCCTTCTTCGTCCACGCATTCTTCTTATCACTGATTTCTTCATCCAAAAGCTGGCATATTCTTGACACAAGAAATGGATATCCAGATGTATAATCTCTGATTAATCCGGCAAGTAATTCCACATCCATTCCTGTCTGGTAATCTTCTTCATATTCATAGAGCATTCCTGCAATTTCTTCTTTTGAAAAACTCATATCTATTTTGAAATCTGCTGCGATATTCCATGGACTATTATATTTATGAACCTCATCTGGACGAATCTTCCGCCTTAAATTCTTTATATCATATACGCCTGCCAAAATAACAGATCGAAATGTTGGCTGTATATCCCTTTCGATATACTGAGCACGAAGCTGTGCAAGGAAATCCAGAAATACCTGATTATTCGATGCACTGTCAACTTCATCAATCATCAGCACAATCTTTTTATCTGCTGCAGCACAAATATCACTTAACTGCTCAAATAACTCTTTTAACGAAAAATATTTATCCGTATAATCCGTATTATACAAAATATTCTTTTTGCAGATATCGATACAATGCACGAAGTGTTGTTGTCTTTCCATATTGCCGTGCACGATTGATTGTAAAATATTTTCCAGCATCTACAAGAGCTTTTATCTCTTTTAGCCGACCAGATATATCAACCATATAATGTTCTTCTGGTATACATACTGCTGTTGTATTGAATACTTTTGACATTGCTTTCTCAACTCCTTTTCGTACCGCTTTTCTTAAATTTTATCATTGCGGTGTAGGAATAGCAAGAAATTACAACTTCCTATTATCTAATTAATTTGTAATTCCAAAACACACCATACGCAATCACATAAATTTTACAAAGCTTTCTTATACTTCTCTTTCTCATTTCCGATAACATAATCCCAATGTTCAAGTACTGCCTTTCCTATCTCAGGATCATACATTTTCCCAAGATTTTTCTTAATCTCCTGATAACAAAAATCCCTATCATATGCTTTTCGATAACAACGATTCGATGACATGGCATCAATGGAATCGCAAATTGCTATGATCCTTGATCCTATAGGAATTTGTTTTCCTTGAATCCCTGCGGGATATCCACCTCCATCATATCGTTCATGGTGATGAAGGACAATATCTTTTAATTCTCCCAGATAGTGAGATTTGCTCAAAATCTCTGCCCCGATCTCTGAATGCTTTTTCATCTGTTCCCATTCTTCTGGTTCTAATCTTCCTTCTTTTAATAATATTGCATCTGGGACTCCAATTTTCCCAATATCATGTAAATGTGCTGCAATATGAATCTTCTGGATTTCTTTTTTCTTTAATCTCAAAACATAACAAACCCGCAAGGCCATGTCACTGACTCTCTTTGAATGACCTGCAGTATATGTATCTCTTGCATCCAATGCACAAGTAATACATTCGATGATCTCATGGTACTGTATTTCATGTTTGACTTTATACTGCTTCAATATATCTTTCCCTCTTTTATACGGTTAGCTTTAACTAATGTAGTTTAGCATACTAAAATTAAGATGTAAACATTTACATGAACGATAGGTCATTTTTACATGATATAAATATCACAACTTCCTCTGAAATGAAGAAATGGCAGATGAATTCTTCTCCAGGTCCATCTACCATTTCTTCATTATATTATCTTCATTATAAATGACAGATTTCTATCTCATTCTCAACGAATGTATTACGGATCTTCTCCACAAATAATAATGCTTTCTCTCCATCTCCGTGGACGCATACTGAGTCTGCCTTGATATCAATATCTTTTCCAGTGATCGAAGTCACTTTTCCTTCTTTTATCATACGAACAACTCGGTTGATCGCTTCATCTTCATCTTCGATCATAGCTCCTGGTTTTCTTCGATTCACCAGTGTTCCATCTTCTTCATAAGCTCTGTCTGCAAATACTTCGCTGGCTGCCTTTAATCCGCAGTCTTTTGCTGCTTTGATCATCTCGCTGCCTGATAATCCCATAACGATCAGATCTTTGTCATATTCATAAATTGCTTCGCAGATCGCTTTAGACAGATCATAATCCTTAGCCGCCATATTATATAATGCTCCATGTGGTTTTACATGTTGTAATTTGACTCCGGCCGCTTTGCACATTCCACCTATCGCGCTGATCTGGTATAGTGTATATGCTTTCGCCTCTTCGTTGGAAATCGCCATGCTTCTTCGTCCAAATCCCATCAGATCTGGAAGTCCAGGATGGGCCCCAACTGCAATCCCCGCTTCTTTTGCTCTCTGGATCGTCTCCATCATAACCACTGGATCGGATGCATGATAACCACATGCAACATTCGCTGATGTGATCAATGGAATGATCTTATCATCATTCCCGATCGTGTAACGTCCAAAACTTTCTCCAAGGTCACTGTTTAAATCTATCTGATACATTTAATTATGCCTCCATTTCTTCCGTTTTATCGAATTTTAATCTAATTTCAGAAGTCTCTCGATAAATCCTGTATCCGCTTTTCCTTCACAGAATTCACGGTTATTCATCAGCTGATACTGGAAATCAAGATTTGTATTGATTCCTAATATCACCATCTCATCAAGAGCTGATCTCATTTTCTGTAATGCTGCATCACGGTCTGGTGCGTGTACGATAACTTTCGCGATCATAGAATCGTATTCAGATGGAATACAGTACCCTGTATAAATTGCAGTATCTACACGAACTCCATTTCCAGCTGGCAAATGTAAATGTTTGATCACACCTGGACTTGGCATAAAGTTTTTCTCTGGAATCTCTGCGTTGATACGACATTCGATCGCATGCCCATTGATCTCCACATCTTCCTGTGTAAAACTTAATTCCATTCCCATAGCCACACGGATCTGTTCAATGATCAGATCTGTTCCCGTAACCATCTCTGTAACCCCATGCTCTACCTGAATACGTGTGTTCATTTCCATAAAATAATAGGTTCCTTTTGGATCAAGGATAAATTCTATGGTTCCAGCATTGGTATACCCTACTGCTTTCGCTGCAAGGATCGCATCATGATTCATAGATTTTCTGATCTTTTCCGTGATCGCTGGGGATGGTGATTCTTCGATCAGTTTCTGATGGTTTCTCTGAACAGAACAATCACGTTCTCCCAAAGCTACGACATTCCCATGTTCATCTGCCATGATCTGAATCTCTACATGTCTTGGATTTTCAACGAATTTCTCAATGTACATCGTATCATCTCCAAATGCATTGGCAGATTCTCTCTGGGCAGTGTTGAAATTGAATTCAAAATCTTCTTTGGATCTGGAAACTCGCATTCCTTTTCCACCACCACCTGAAGATGCTTTGATCATGACTGGATAGCCGATCTCATCTGCTAATTTCTCCCCTGTGACCGCATCGTAGACAGGTTCTTTGGTTCCTGGAACAACTGGAACTCCTGCTTCCATCATTGTTTTTCTTGCATTTGATTTATTTCCCATGCTGTCAATAACTTCAGCACTTGGTCCGATAAATGCGATACCGTTTTCTTTACATAAGCGAACGAAATCGGCATTCTCAGATAAGAAACCAAACCCTGGATGGATTGCATCTGCATCCGTATTCTTTGCTGCAGAAATGATACGTTCCATGTTTAAGTAGCTGTTTTTTGCAGGTCCTTCTCCGATACATACTCTTCGATCTGCTAATTGTACATGAAGACTGTCTTTATCTTCTTTTGAATAAACCGCGATACTCTTGATCCCCATATTACGACAGGCACGGATAATGCGCACTGCGATCTCACCACGGTTCGCGATCAATATACTTCGAAACATACAATGCCTCCTTTAGTCTTCAAGTTTTTTTACTTTAAATAATGGCTGTCCATATTCAACTTTCTGTTCGTTGCTTGCTAAGACAGCTTCAATCTCACAGTCATAATCACATTCGATCTCATTCATTAATTTCATCGCCTCAAGGATACATACAGTCTGTCCTGCCTTGACTCTGTCTCCAACCTTCACAAATGCCTTGGCATCTGGAGATGGTGCCGCATAAAATGTACCTACGATCGGAGATGTGATATATGATTCATCTTCGGAATCAATACTTTCTACTGTATCAACACCCTGTGTGGAAACTGACATCGGTGCAGCAGGCGCTCCAACACTTCCTCTTCTGCTCATTTTGATCTTTACATCGCCTTCCTGAATGCTGAAATCAAGCATAGAGGAATTCTCGATGATCTTTACTAATTTCTCAATTTTATCTAAATTCACCGTTTCATTCTCCTTTTCTATTTAAATAGTGTGCTGATTCGTTTTGCAACGAGTCTGCAATCTAATACTTCTTTACAAGGTGTATAAATCTGGCTTCTGAAGTCATTCAGCTCCTTCGTCTCATCTGCTAACAGCTTCTGGGCTTCTTCTACGGATACTGCCTGAAATCTTACTTTTTGTTCTGTTTTTCTTTGAACAAGTTTCGGAATATCTACAGAAACAACTGTCGCGATCTTCGCATACCCACCCGTTGTCTGGCGATCTGCTAATAAGATGATCGGTTTTCCATGACTTGGTACCTGAACGGATCCAAAGGCAATTCCGTCAGAAATGATGTCTGAAGTCGTCTTATATGCGATAAATGGTCCTTCTAATCGGCATCCCATACGGTCAAATTCACTTGTTACTGTATATTCTGAATTTAAAAATGTTTCTCGTCCCTCTTTCGTAAACATCTTTTCCTGAGGTCCCATGACAACTCTTAATGTTATCTTTTCCTGATCAAATTCATCAAGATCCAGACTTCTTGATAAATAATATGGAAGATATCTTCGCTTCGCTCTGAACGCAATATAATCTTCATCTTCTAGTTTCCGGCCTTTATATCCACCGATCTGACATTTGATATTCGTAGAACGGCTTCCCATGACTACTGGCACATCCAGATAACTTGAAAATGCAATATATCCTCTTGTTCCAGTTCTTGCTCCGCCAAATGTCAAAATATCTCCACGATGCATATAAATTGCTGTATACATCTTGGCAGGTTTTCCATTGATCTGTGGACGGAAATCTCCACCTGTGATAGCAATGATCGTCTCGGATGTAAATTCCAGTGTTGGTCCTATTAAGGTAAATTCAAGAACTGCTTCATTCTCTGGGTTATCCAGCAGGAGATTTGCAATCTTAAAAGAACGAACATCCATAACTCCGGATACACTGAATCCCTGACTCTGGTATCCTGTTCTTCCAAGATCCTGCACCGTTGTCATCATTCCGCCTTTTAATACACGAATTCCCATAATCTACACCTCCTTTGTATGAATGATACATTCATAAGTTCCATCTTCAACCTGCTCTTTGATCTTTAAATACTCTTCTTCTGAAACAGGCACAAAACGGATATAATCTCCAGCTTCAAAAAGAATTGGATTCTCTCTTTCTGGATCATAAGTTTTTACTGGTGTCAGACCAAGTAACTGCCATCCTCCTGGTGAATCGAGCGGATAGATTCCTGTCTGAGAACCACCGATCCCAACACTTCCTGCTGGAATTCTGATTCTTGGATTCGCCAGTCTTGGTGTATGAATTCTTTCATCAAGTCCCCCAAGATATGAAAATCCTGGTAAGAATCCAAGCATGTAGATCAAGTAGTCTTTGGAAGAATGAATCTTTATAACCTCTTCTTCCGTTAAACCAGCATTTTTTGCGATATTTTCAATATCTGGTCCGTATTCTCCTCCGTAACATACTGGGATTTCAAAAACTCTGGATGCCGATGCCTCTTCATTGACATCCAGTTTTAGTAACTTCTGTAGACGTTTTGTTAATGTTTTATAATTTACCACCCTCGGGTCATAATTGATCAAGAGACTGGTAAATGCCGGGATCATATCCTGCACACCTTCGATACACTGTGCTTTTAAAAGATGTACAAAAGCTGTGATCCTTGCATTGATCTCTGGGGAAATTTCCTGTCCAAACTCAATGAGTAAGGCAGAATCTCCCGCGGTACTAATCTTTACTTCTTCCATGTTTCTTCACATAACTCCTTTCGGTCAGTCTGTGCTTCTATGTTTTGAACTTATCTGTTTATCCAGATATATTTGCTTATGCAAATAATGCACTTAAGCTGCTTAATGATGTGATTCCAAGATATCCTGAAACAACAACTACCACGATTCCAAGAACCAGTAATAATACTGGATGATGATAATCTTCTCCCATAACAGATTTCTTCTGAGATGCGATCAAGCAAACTCCTAATGTGATCGGTAAGATCAATCCATTTAATGCTCCTGCAAGTACTAATAATACTGCTGGCTGTCCAGCAAGTGCCATACATACAGTACTGATCGCGATAAATCCTACGATAAACCATTTCTCATTCTTCTCGATCGTTTTGCTGAATGTCTTAAGGAAAGACACTGATGTATAAGCACATCCAACGATAGATGTGATCGCTGCACATAAGATCACAAGTCCAAAGAATCTATAACCGATCTGTCCTGCTCCCTGTAAAAATGCATCCGCTGTTGGGTTTGCTGCATCTAATGTATGAGCTGGTGAGGTTGCTGTTGCTACAACTACCCCTAAAACTGCAAGGAATAAGAAAATACGTACGATCGTTGCAATTCCCATTCCCATAACAGAACTCTTATTGATCTCTTTTAAGTTTTCTTTTCCAGTGATACCTGAATCGATCAGACGATGTGCTCCTGCAAATGTAATATATCCACCGACTGTTCCTCCAAGTAATGTAAGGATCGCTGGGAAAATATCTCCCATAGATGCTGTTGGCATAACTGTTTCTTTTGCTGCCATACCAACTGGAGGCTGTACGATCAGGATCACAATAAAGATAACAAGAATCATGATACCACCAAGGATCTTTGTAAGGTTATCCATAGCACTTAATGCATTCTTTGATAAAAATACGATGATTGCAATTGCTCCTGCAATAAAATATCCAACAGTTGTTGGAATTCCAAGAAGTGTATTAAAACCTAAAGCACCTCCACCAACGTTACCGATATTAAATACAAGACCACCTGCTACAACTAAAAATGCGATCACATATCCAAGTCCAGGAAGTACCTTATTCGCCACATCCTGTCCACGCATTCCAGATACACACAGAACTCTCCATACATTTAACTGCACGATCGCTGCTAAGATCACGGAGATTAAGATTACAAATCCAAAGCTTCCATGCAGACTATCTGTAAATTTACCAGTCTGAGTCAGAAATCCAGGTCCAATTGCCGAAGTTGCCATAAGAAATGCTGCACCGATCAAGGCACTTGCACTTTTTTTGTTATTCTCTTTCTTCATAGTAAATAATTTCCTTTCTTTTTCGCAATAATTAATAATTATAGCAAAATTTCTGACGATACGCAACTTTAATGCACTGATTTGGCATAGTCTATCATGTATGTGACAGAAATAAAAGAAACACAAATATTTGAAAGAATCCGGTGGCAACTCCGCATTTTTGCCACCTTGATTCTTTCAAATATTTGTGTTTCTTTTATTTCTGTCACATACACCTGAAGTCTATTCAAATCACTATGGAGTGTGTATGTTTTACTGTATTGGTATTTATAATAAACATTCTGTCTACCACTATATAAATTGAAAGTCAATAACGTTTAACATGCGTCCATCAGCTTGAATTTTTTTATTTTATGATTGAAAGTCTTCAGGTATTTAGAGAAAAAATAAAAGATAGCATATGAGCAACGATCGAATTCCATAGGAGTTTTGATAGAATCGCAGCTGGATCGCAATGTCATTAAGTTAAGAATCAGTATTGTTATCTCATCAACAGATATTCATTATGTCTGTTGGTGAGATTTTTATTTTCTGCATTCCAAAAAGACAGATTG
>JAXJNA010000067.1:0-46703 GCA_036312945.1 Anaerostipes hadrus | reverse complement strand
TAAATATCCTTCTACAATATTTAATTTTTCTTCATATGTATATTTCCTTGCCATAAAAATACCTCCTAAGTAGATTGAATTATTTATCCTGTCTACTTAGGAGGTATCATATCATTCTCTAGCTGCTTTTTCAGACGATTATTTATTTTTTATCATATACTCGAAATCTACAGTTGGCCAACTTACAAATTAAAACTTCTCTATATATCCTTGCACAAAGATAAACAAAACAATCAATGGTAATATATAAGTAATGTAAATACGTGGCCATTTTGGGAATTTGATTCCTTTTCCTTCGTTGGCTTCTTTCATGAAGTTATCCCATCCCCATCCGTATTTTGTAACGCAGAATAACAGATAGATCAGAGATCCTATTGGAAGGATATTGTTGCTTACGATGAAGTCCTCTAAATCCTGAATCGTTGTTCCTGCTCCTAGTGGCTGAATAAAGCTCCATACGTTAAATCCTAGAGCACATGGTAAGGATAACACGATAATGAGTACTGCATTAAATGCGATTGCTTTCTTAAGGCTCCATCCCCATAGGTCTTGTGCAAATGACAGGATGTTCTGAAATACTGCGATGATCGTTGATAGTGCCGCAAAGCTCATAAATAAGAAGAACATCGCTCCCCAGACTCTGCTTCCTGGCATTTCGTTAAATACATTTGGCAGTGTAATAAATACTAAGTTTGGTCCGCTTCCTGGGTTTACTCCGAATGCAAAACATGCTGGAAAGATCACTAGTCCTGCCATTAGTGCTACTAATGTATCAAGAATTGCTACACTGATCGCTTCTCCTGTCAGTCTTCGGCTCTTGTCAATGTAACTTCCAAAGATTGCGATCGCCCCTATTCCAAGACTTAATGTAAAGAACGCCTGTCCCATTGCTGCGGATACGACCGTCATCACACCTTGTTTCTTCACTGCTGCAAAATCTGGGATCAGATAAAATTTTAATCCTGCAGAGGCTCCATCTAAAGTTACACTCCTTGCGATCAATACCAGAATTACAATAAACAAACATGACATCATAACTGTTGTGATCTTCTCTACTCCATTTTGAAGTCCAAGAGAACATACTAAAAATCCCAATGCAATAACTACTAACATCCAGAAGATCTGTGCCTTTGGATCTGACAGCATCGTTCCAAAAATATTTTCTACCTGTGTTGGATTCTTCCCAACAAAGTCCCCTTTTAACATCTTAAAGAAATAGCTGATCATCCACCCTGCTACTGTCGTATAAAACATCATCAACAGGTAATTTCCAGCCATGCCAACATAACTGTACCAATGCCATTTTGTTCCTTTTGGCTCTAACACCTGAAAGGATCTTGCAATACTCTTCTGGCTGGCTCTTCCGACTGCATATTCCATAACGAGGATTGGCAGCCCTAAAATGATCAGGAAGAACAGATAGATCAGTACAAATGCAGCTCCACCGTATTGTCCTGTGATAAATGGAAATCTCCACACATTTCCCAAACCGATCGCACAACCAGCCGAGATCAAAAGAAATCCAATTCTAGATGAAAATTTCTCTCTATTTTCCAAATTACTTTCCTCTTTTCTATATATTTTGACTCACAAAAGTTTATTGTACCATAGCTTAGTAATATTGGAAACCCAAAAAACAATTTCACAAAAGACTTCCTATTTAATGTGGTTTTATTACGCAAAACGCTGAATCTTCGAATTTTTCTTGACTTAAATTGTATATTGTATTTATAATGTACCCAATTTAAGAAAATGAAGATAAATACTTACAATCACACGAAAGGAATCAAGAATATATATGATAAGAAATATTATGGGTGCTGCCATCGCTGTTGTTCTTGCAGCTGGTGTCGGTACAACTGGAGTAAGATCAAACACAACTTATAAAAAGCCAACACAGATCATAGCAGCTGCCAAAGCAACAACTTTAACTGATTATCATTCCAATACAGAATTCACAAAATCCTCTGATGTGAAGAAGATCATTTCCACTTATGATTTAAAAGATTCTGATAAGACAAGCAAGATCGTATACATTCCAATCAATAATTATTCTGTGAACGATGCAGATGGTCAGGATAATGAAGTTTCCGTTGATACAAGACTTGCAAGTTATTCTGTAAAGAAAGAAGGATACAAAGATCAGGTTTCTTATGTAAGATCAAGCACTGCTGATACTTCTTTAACTCAGTCAATCAAAGAATCTGTAGCAACAACTTATGATTTCTCAAATATCGCATCTGTATCTGGAAAAAATGCGGCATTAGAATCATGTTTAACATCTGCATATGGTTTTTCTGTCTCAAACAGATCAAATATGAATGAAACTTTTAAACTTTCTTCAGAAAACGGTGCTGATTTAAATATCTATGTTTTGGATCGTACTTATGACTATCAGCTTTGGGAAACTGATCTGTCTCATGATATTTCTTCTGACAGCTATCTTGGTAATGGAACCATAAAACGTCCAGTTGGTCTCATCATTACTGTCAGCGAAAATTTATAAAATGAGTTAATACTTAGTCCCATTTCAGATTGCATTTACAGCATTTTTTTTGTATAATTATTCTATGATATTAGTGCGTGCAGATACCCATTTGTATCTGCATTTCCTTATATTTTTCAATTTACATTTATATGGACTTAAGGAGGATTTATTTATGGTAACATGGAACAATCTTGATACTTTAGCATCTTATGCTAAACTCAACAATCTCAAAGATCATGTAGACATCAAAGAAGCTATGACAGGTGAAAACGGTGCGAAACGTGTCGCTGAATATTCTGCACCTATGGCTTCTGGTTTAAGCTTTAACTACGCTGCAAAACAGGTAGATGATGAAGTTCTTGATGTATTAGCTGAATTAGCTGATGAACATCAGTTAGTTGACAAATTCGAAGAATTATACAACGGAGCGATCATCAACACAGGAGAGCAGAGACTTGTTCTTCATCATTTAGCTCGCAGACAGCTTGGAAAAGACGTTATCGTTGATGGTGTCAACAAACGTGATTTCTACGTTGAACAGCAGAAGAAAGCAGCTGACTTTGCAAACAAAGTACATGCTGGTGAGATCACAAATGAAGCTGGTGAAACATTCACTACAGTTGTTCAGATTGGTATCGGTGGTAGTGATCTAGGACCTCGTGCTTTATATATCGCTCTTGAAAACTGGGCTAAGACAAACGGATGCGCTAAAATGGAAGCAAAATTCATCAGTAACGTAGACCCTGATGATGCAGCTGCTGTTTTAAATTCTATCGATGTTTCTCGTTCTTTATTTATCGTTGTATCTAAATCTGGAACAACATTAGAGACATTAACAAATGAAGCTTTCGTTAAAGATGCTTTAGTAAAAGCTGGATTAAATCCTTCTAAACATATGTTAACTGCAACAAGTGAGACTTCTCCTTTAGCTAAGAGTGATGATTATCTTGCCGCATTCTTCATGGATGACTTTATCGGTGGACGTTATTCTTCTGTATCTTCCGTAGGTGGAGTAATCCTTTCACTTGCATTTGGACCAGACGTCTTTGCAAGAATCCTTGATGGTATGGCTGAAGAAGACAAACTTGCTACTAACAAAGACATCAAAGCAAACCCTGACTTATTAGATGCCCTGATCGGTGTTTATGAAAGAAATGTACAGGGATATCCTGAAACAGCTGTTTTACCATATTCTCAGGCATTAAGCCGTTTCCCAGCACATTTACAGCAGTGTGACATGGAATCTAATGGTAAATCTGTAAACCGTTTTGGTGAACCTGTAGATTATGTAACAGGACCTATCATCTTTGGAGAACCTGGTACAAACGGTCAGCATTCTTTCTATCAGTTATTACATCAGGGAACTGATATCGTTCCTTTACAGTTCGTTGGATTCAAAGACAGCCAGCTTGCTACAGATGTTGTGATCGAAGGAAGCACAAGCCAGAAGAAGTTATGTGCTAACGTTGCAGCTCAGATCGTTGCTTTCGCATGTGGTAAAGATGATGAAAACAACAACAAGAAATTCGAAGGTGGACGTCCATCAAGTATCATCATTGGAGATCAGTTA
This sequence comes from Anaerostipes hadrus, assembly GCA_036312945.1. GTDB lineage: Bacteria > Bacillota > Clostridia > Lachnospirales > Lachnospiraceae > Anaerostipes > Anaerostipes hadrus_C. Next base: position 42,645 of record JAXJNA010000067.1, on the reverse strand, counting down.
ACACCTGAATCACTTGGATCTCTGTTAGCTCATTTTGAGAACAAGATCATGTTCCAGGGATTCATCTGGAATGTAAACAGCTTTGATCAGGAAGGTGTTCAGCTTGGTAAAGTACTTGCAAAACGTGTACTTGCACATGAAACTGATGGAGCACTGAAAGCTTATAGTGATTTATTTGAGATCTAGTTTTCTGGATCAGTAGATACTATTTACTGTATCGACACTTGTAAGCCAAAATAGAATATTAAAAACCACAGTATGCATTTTTCATTGATTTTTGTATTACTGTGGTTTTTTTATGTTATAATGAAATCATATAAAATATATATGAAGAAAGGGGAATTATAAATTGAAAAAACAAATTTTTAGGAATCTATGCAGATTTTTGGTATTTATTTTAATGTTTAGCTGTTTTTTTGTCTTTAGTAAGAAGGTTTCTGCCAATGAAAATCAAAATGCAGCACCAATTATTACTTATTATGGATTAAATGGTAATGATATAACCATACAATGGAAAGCACCTGATGGAGTTTCTTATTCTAAAGTGGATATTTATTCGGCGACTTCCCCAAATGGTTCTTACCGTTATGAAAATACCGTATATGGCAATTCCTATACAAACACCTATGTTGCAAAAGGTGTTCCATATTATTACAAATTAGAAGCTTCTTATGAAGATAGTGAGGGATATAAAACTGTAACCACTTATGTAGGCAAATGTATTATTAATCCTTTGCCAGCTCCTTCTGCTTTGGAAGCCAGTGCTGGAAATTCGCATAGTATTACTGTTAAATGGAAAGCATCCGATGATTGTGATGGTTATCAAATTTATCGAAGTGTTTCTCCTGATGGAAATTATGAGTTAATCCAAACTGTATCTAATGAAAGTAGGAGCTCTTGGTGGTACGATGATGACGAATCTTTCCAAACATATACGCAAAAAAATCTCGAATTAGGAAAAGTATATTATTACAAGATCCGTCCATACACTACATATATTGATGAAACATTTTATGGAGATTTTTCTAATTATATTTCTTGTCAGGTTACAATCAATGGTACAAAAGTAAAAAGTGCTTCTTCCAAGAAAAAGAAGATCAATACGATCACATGGGCAAAAAATGATGAGGCTGATGGGTATATCGTATATTATTCCAAAAAGGAAGATGGAAATTACACAAAATTAAAGACTTTTACAAGTCGAAACAGCTTATCTTATACTCATACGAAGTTAACAAACGGAACTGCTTATTACTACAAAATTCAGGCATATAAGAACTTCAATGGTACTAAATTATATGGTCCTATGACTGCATATGAGAAATACTGTGATTACTATTCTTATGCAAGTGAATCTTACGAAAGTCGCTGCCGCCGTGCTTTTGGGAAGTCTTATTATGCTGACTATAAGAGCGCTAAGCAGGCAAAGAAACATATGAAAACGATCACAGTAAAGGTATGGGATAAGAAAGGCAAGAAAAAATACACAAGAAAATTCCGTATCACTGTAAACAAAGGGCTTGCACCTTCTGTCAAAGAAATGTTTAAGGAAATCTACAAGAGCAAAGAACGTTTTCCTATCCATGAAATCGGATGCTATAGCTGGCGTGGTAAGAATTCCAGTTCTGAACATTGTGAGGGATTAGCTTTTGATATTAACTCCAATGAAAACTATATGATCCAGGGTAAAAAGGTATTGGCTGGTTCCTTCTGGAAACCTAAGAAGAATCGTTATTCAATTCCTTTGAACTGTAAGCTGGTTAAAATCCTCGAGAAATATGGTTTTAATCGTGGATTGTGGGGATCCCGCAGAGATTATATGCATTTCTCTTATTTTGGTGGTTAATACAAACCAAACAAAGGATCAGGCATTTGCCTGATCCTTTGTTATGTAAGCCGAAAACCGGACTTGAACCGGCGACCCCTTCATTACGAGTGAAGTGCTCTACCAACTGAGCTATTTCGGCATATATGAAAGCACAGATATGTGTATCTATGCTCCTTTTGTAAGATAACATTCAATCTTGCTGACTGCTTCTTCTTCATCGACTCCGTCAGCTACGACTGTTAAATCCTCTAAACGATCTAAGTCTAATCCAAGACTCATCATTCCCATCATGCTCTTTACATTGACTTGCTTATTCCCTGTCTCGAATAAAATCTTGCTCTCAAACTGGCTCGCCATCTGTACAAGAAAAGCTATTGGTCTGTCTTCTTCTCTTAAGGCTACTTCCACTTTGACGTTCTTTGAAATCATTCCTGTCCTCCCAATCTTATCTCTTCCGCGATTCGGCCGATCTTCTTTAACCGGTGGTTCACACCAGACTTGCCTACTGGCGGTTCTAGCATATCTCCAAGTTCTTTCAGTGTAGCTTCCGGGTGTTCCAGACGTAATCTTGCAATATCCTGCAACCCTTGATCTAAAAAACGGAGGCCTTTGTGCTTATCAATATATTCAATGTCTTCCACCTGCTTGACTGCGGCTGAAACCGTCTTATTAATGTTCGCTGTCTCACAATTGACACGACGGTTTACTTTATTACGCATATCTTTCAGGATTCTTACATTCTCCAGCTCCATCAATGCGACGTGTGCTTCCATAATATTCAACACATCTACAATCTTTGATCCTTCTTTCATGTATACCACGTAGTACTTTTTACGCAAGACAATTTTAGCATCTAAATCAAAAAAATTCAAGACCTCTTTTAATTGTTCTGCTGTCTGTACATCGGTAGATACAACTTCAAAATGATAATTCTTCTCTGGATCACTCATGGAACCAGCTGCCTGAAAAGCCCCTCGAATATATGCCCGCTTACAACATGTGTTCTGTAAAACAAGTCCAAATTCTTTGGAATCTAAAAGTTTCACTGCTTTCAATATTAAAACACAATCCTTATGCTTGTCAACACTTATCGTATAATTTCGACTTCTTTTTAGAAATTCGTTTCGTCCAACATCAATCTTTGCATGAATATCAAACACATCTTTGATAAGTGTATAAAAACGTTTCGCGGCAGATACCGTCTCCGTCTGGATCTGAATCTTATAATGTTCCGGCTCTAGACTGATATCCCCTCCAAAACATAAGAATCCTGCGATCTCCGCAATCTTACAGTGTCTGGCACCGGTTTCATTTCTTGATAATTCTTCTTTAATATTACTTGAAAATGACATTGCCTACCTCATAATATCTCTATGCTCTACTTTGACGGAATATGGCAGCTGTTTTAATCTCTCTGCCAATTTATTGGTGATCGTAACAGATCGATGCTTTCCTCCAGTACATCCGATTCCGATCACAAGATTATACTTACCTTCTTTAATATAATTTGGGATCAAGAATCTCATCATATCATCTAACTTGTCAAGAAATTCTACAGATTCTTCATGCCTCATGACAAAATCCTGAATGGGCTGGTCATTTCCTGTTAATGGGCGCAGGTTCAGATCATAGTATGGATTTGGAAGAAATCTGACATCAAATACCAGATCCACATCCGCAGGAATCCCATGTTTAAATCCAAAAGAAACAACTGCAATCTGGAATCGTTCCCCTTCTTCTCCGTCTACAAAAATACGATCGATCTCTTCTTTTAATTCCCTTGTCAAAAGCTGACTGGTATCGATCACATACGTTGCCTGATCTTGCAGAAACTTCATGATCTCACGCTCTTTTGCAATTCCATCCTCAACTCTTCCATCTCTTGACAGAGGATGATTTCTTCTTGTCTCTTTATATCGTTTTAATAAAATACGATTGCTTGCATTCAGATAGAGAATCTCATACTTGATCCCCGCTGCCTCGATTTCTTTTAATTTATATGCTAACTCGCCAATTCCTCTGCCATTACGGATATCGATCCCAAGGGCAACATTTTCAATCTTGGCAGTTTCATCTAACAACATGTCTGCAAATTTATCAAGTAAAGCCACTGGAAGATTATCAACGCAAAAATATCCAGCATCTTCTAATGTCTTTAATGCACTGCTTTTTCCTGCTCCTGACATTCCTGTTACAATTACAAATCTCATCTGTACTGCTCCTTTTTAGAACCTTCCGACACGTTTTACTTCTGGCTCCATCGTAACTCCAAACTGTTCTTTTACTTTATCTTTCACGTCACTGATCAACTGCATAACATCGGATGCTGTGGCATTTCCACGGTTGATCACAAAACCACTGTGTTTTTCAGATACCTGTGCATCTCCCACCTGATATCCCTTTAATCCTGCATCCTGAATCAATTTTCCAGCAAAATATCCTTCTGGACGTTTAAATGTACTTCCGGCACTTGGATATTCTAATGGCTGTTTTGTTTTTCTCGCCAATGCGTACTCATCCATTTTGGCTTTGATCTCTTCTTTATTCCCTTTCTTAAGTGCGATCACACCTTCTAAGACAACATATTCATTCTTTAAGACGTTACTTGTACGGTAACCAAGTTCTAATTCTTCTGCTTTCAGAGTTTTGATCTCTCCTTCTTTTGTAAGAACTGTCACTTCTTTTAGTACCTGCACCATCTCGCCGCCATATGCACCAGCGTTCATAACGACAGCTCCGCCAAATGTTCCAGGAATTCCGCCTGCAAACTCAAATCCAGTTAATTCTTCATTGAGTGCTGTTCTTGATGTAGAACTTAATAAAGTTCCTGCTTTGACAACAAGTTCATTACCACGGACTTCAATTCCACTGTAGTTTTTATAAATCTGAAGAACAATTCCGTCCATTCCATCATCTGCAACCAAAAGATTACTTCCATTTCCTAAAACAAATAATGGAATTCCCTCTTCTTTTGCAAAACGACTAACTGCTTTGATCTCTTCCATACTCTCTGGTGCCACAAAAATATCGGCCGGTCCTCCAATACGGAATGTTGTATGATTCTTCATCGGTTCCTGTCTTAAAATATATTTCTCTGGTATGATCTGTTTTAACTGATCAATCTTTGTATCCATAATTTCTCCATTCTTAATATTAATGCAAGATGGAATCCTGTATATCACAGGATTCCAAATCTCTTCCTCTTTATGAAAGCATTAGGCTGGCTGCACCATAGATTCCAGCATCATTTCCAAGAGTTGCAAGTACAAATCCTGTCTCCTGTGCTTTTCCAAATGTATACTTCTTAAAATGTGCATTGACCGCATCTAAAAGGATCTGTCCAGCTCTTGATACGCCTCCGCCGATAACGAACACTTCTGGGTCGACCATCAATGCGATATTCCCTGCTGCAAGTGCTAATTTCTGCCCAAGATCATCTACCTGTTCTTTGGCAAATGTATCTCCTTCTTTGGCAGCATCAAAAATGTCTTTGGCAGTCACTTCATCAAGGTCTCTTAATGAAGTTGCTTCTTTAAAATCCTTTAATGCTTTCTTCGTCTCATATACAATTCCTGTTGCAGATGCATAAAGCTCCAGACAGCCTGTCTTTCCACAATTGCATACACGATCATCAAAAGGATCCACAGTCATATGACCGATCTCCCCACCATATCCACGGCTTCCATCGATGATCTTGCCATCAACGATGATTCCTCCTCCGACTCCTGTTCCGAGAGTGATCATCACCGCACTGTTATAATCTGCTGCTGCTCCCATCCAGATCTCTCCTAGGGCTGCTGCATTGGCATCATTCGTTGCCTTTACCTTACATCCTGTAAGCTTTGACAATTCTCCTGCCACATCAACGCTTCCCCATCCAAGGTTTACACATTCATTAACTTTTGAAAACTCAAGAACAGCTCCTGGAACTCCAACTCCAAGTCCGATCACATCTTCCTTATCAAAACCATTTGCTTTGCTGTGATCATTCACTGACTGTGCAATATCTGGCAGGATGTTCTTTCCATTTTCCTCAGTTCTTGTCTTGATCTCCCATTTCTCTTTTAATGTTCCATCTTCTCCAAACAGACCCATTTTTACTGTTGTTCCACCAATATCAATTCCATATAAATATTTCATACCATTTAGTCCTCCATCTGACCTGTAACACGTTTATAAAGTTCTTCGGCGGCATTGTATCCCATCTTCTTCTGTCTGTGGTTGATCGCTGCTGCTTCTACGATGATCGCCAGGTTACGTCCTGGACGGATTGGCAATGTATGTGCTGCAACTTTATTACCAAAATATTCTACATATTTCTCTTCTAATCCTAAGCGGTCATAATCTGCATCTTTGTTCCAATCTTCTAACTGAATGACCAGATCGATCTCCTGCTCCATCTTAACACTTTCAACACCATACAGATTCTTAACGTCAATAATACCGATTCCTCGCAGTTCGATAAAGAACCTTGTAACTTCCGGAGATGTTCCGATCAATGACTTTTTGCTGACCCTCTTAATCTCTACAACGTCATCAGATACCAGACGGTGTCCTCTTCGGATCAACTCTAAAGCTGCTTCACTCTTACCGATCCCACTCTCTCCTGTGATCAAGATTCCTTCACCAAATACATCGACTAAAACTCCATGGATCGTAATGCTTGGAGCCAATACAGTTCCCAGCCAGCGGATCACTTCTGCCATAAATTCAGATGTCGCATCCTGAGATATCAAAACCGGTACCCCATACTCTTTGGCAACTTTTATCATCATCTCACTTGGATGCAGATTCCTGCAAAATACGATAACTGGAATTCCCGCTCCGATAAATCTCTTATAAATATTTTTCGCATTTTCAACATCTCTTTCTACTTCTTCGATAAAAAGATGTTCTGCTTTTCCGATGATCTGAACTCGATTCTGTGCAAAATTTTCAAAAAAACCTGCCAACTGTAATGCTGGACGGTTGATCTCTGCCTGTTCGATATAAACTTTTTTTGAATTGATCTCTGGTGTTACTTCTTTTAAATTTAATTCCTTGACCATATCATATACTGATACTCTATGCTCTTTATCCATAATCTTTCTCTCTTTCTGCACCCTTGATTGTCTGTCTCTTTCTTTATTTTAACATATTTCCTTACTGCTTGGAAACGTGAAAAAACTCATAAACAGCTTCTGCGGTGCTTTGATTCATACCAGGAACATTTAAAAGTTCCGTAACTGTTGCTGTCTTGATCTGTCCAAGATCTTTAAAATACTTCATTAATTCTTTTCGTCTCTTTGGTCCAACGCCTTTGATGTCATCAAGAACAGAATGTACTTGCCCTTTTGCACGCAATGACCTGTGATATTCGATCGCAAAACGATGGGCTTCATCCTGTATCCTTGTCACAAGTAAAAATGCTTCGCTGTTTGGTGCAAATATAATTTCCTCATTGTTATAATACAGTCCTCTCGTTCTATGATCATCATCTTTGACCATTCCACATACTGGAATATCAAGTCCCAATTGATCCAGCACACGAAGTGCAACATTGACCTGCCCTTTTCCTCCATCCATCATCAGAATGTCCGGAAACTTTGTAAAACTGCCAAGTGCAGTATCTTTTCCCTGTTCTTTCAGTTCTTCCAGCTCTTTCTTTCCATGAAGAAATCTTCTGGTCAAAACTTCTTCCATACTGGCATAGTCATCCGGACCTTCAATGGTTCTTAAACGAAACTTGCGATAATCTCTTCTTCTTGCTTTTCCTCTTTCAAATACGACCATGGATGCTACGGTCTGAAATCCACTGATATTAGAAATATCAAATGCTTCCATTCGATTTAAGCCTTCCAGCCCGAGCAATTCTTCAATCTCATGAACTGCCCCGATCGTCCTTCTTTCTTCCCGTTTGATCTTCTCACGGTCCATTCTTAATACATTCTGGGCATTTTCCTTCGCCATTTCTACCATCTTGTGTTTTTGTCCACGCACTGGTATCTTAAAATGTACTTTTGCTCCTCGCTTCTTCGACAACCATTCTTCAATGATCTCCTTTTCTGAAATATCATGTTCCAGAAAGATTTCCCCTGGAAGATAAGGTGTCCCCGCGTAAAACTGTTTGACAAAAGCTCCTAGAACTTCTTCCTTTGAACTTTCCTCGTCCGCTTCCATATGAAAATGTTCTCTTCCAAGAAGCTTTCCTTGGCGGATAAAGAAAATAGATACAACAACATCCTTGTCATCCTGTGCCATTGCAATAATGTCACGGTCCTCAAACGCATACGTATTGATCTTCTGACGGTCCATGATCCGCTCAATACTCTTCAGCAGATCCCTATATTCCATCGCCTGTTCAAATTCCAATTCATCCGATGCTTTTTGCATTTTCCCCTGAAGCATTTTTGCAACCTGTTTATAGTTTCCATTTAAAAACTTGATTGTTTCATCGATCTGTTTTGCATACTCTTCCTTGGATATATAACCCTGACATGGGGCATCACACTGCTTGATCTGATAATACAGACAAGGCCTGTCCTTCCCTGTATCTTTTGGAAGTCTTCGGTTACAGGTGCGGATCTTAAAGATCTTACGAAGCAGCTCGATCGTATCATTTACTGCTCCTGCACTCGTATAAGGTCCAAAATACTTTCCTCCATCCGCTTTCATCTTCCTTGCCAGCATGATCCTTGGAAATTCTTCATTGACCGTTACTTTGATGTAGGGATAGCCTTTGTCATCTTTCAGTTTTGTATTATATTTTGGATGATGCTCTTTGATCAGATTGTTCTCAAGCACCAAAGCTTCCAGTTCTGAATCTGTTATGATATATTCAAAATAAGCAACATTCTTTACCATATGCTGAATCTTCACAGACAGATTCCGGCTGTCTTGAAAGTACTGACGCACACGATTACATAACTTGATCGCTTTTCCAACGTAAATGATCTCATCTTTACTGTTATGCATCAGATAAACTCCAGGCTTTGCCGGAAGCTTCTTTAATTCCTGCTGAATATCAAACATGAACTTCCCTCCATCTTTATTTTGTATATTTTATGGCTGCAAAATACACTTATCTTTAATCATAGCATAAATTTATAGGCAAAGCGAGTAGTTTGATGAACTGAAGTTATTGGTGGAATATTATAAAAATGGTTATATGTCTGCGGCGTGTTCCTACGGTCGCCGACATATAACCATTTTTATAATATTCAATAATTTCAGTTATCGAAACCACTGGTAGGGGTGTATGTTTTACTGTATTGATATTTATTATAACTTTCTGTCTACCACTACAAAAATTAAAAAACAATAATATTTAACATACATCCCTCAGCTTGATTTTTCTTATTTTTATGATTGAAAGTCTTCAGGTATTTAGAGAAAAAATGGAAGATAGCCTGTGAGCAACGATCGAATTCCATAGGAGTTTTGATGGAATCGCAGCTGGATCGGGCAATTGTTTGAGCGTCAAAGACTACTGGTTTCAGTAACTTTCAACGCGAGTTATTGCAGGAGATCCAGCGGATAGGCGTTCTGTCAAAACTCCGTCAATGGAATTCGTGTTGCTCACAGGCTATCTTTCATTTTTTCTCTAAATACTCGATGACCTTCAACTCATACAAATCAAAATTCACACAACACCATTTCTTTTCGTCTCAATGTTTCCTGCACATCGATCACTCTCTGATTCTTACTTCCCTTCCAATGAAGCTTCCCATCAAATTCTTCCTGTACAAAAGGTCCGTCTACGATCACATCGCAATATTTCACAACATCCAGTGTCTTGATCTCATCCCAGCAGAATCCTGTATACAGCCAGATTGTCTTATTTGGAAATGTTTCTTTGATCTCTTTTGCCAGAACTGCAACTTCTGTATGGTTTGCTGGGTGAAGCGGGTCTCCTCCGCTGAATGTAACACCTGAGATATAGTCTGGTTTGATTGCTTCAAATAATTCTTCTTTTGCTGCATCATCAAATGGAATTCCCCCTTCGATATCCCATGTGACTGGATTGTGGCAGCCTTTGCATTTGTGGGTGCATCCTGCAACCCATAGGACGGCTCGCAGGCCGTCCCCATTTAGCATATCATCTTTCGTAATATTATGGTAACGCATTTTACATGGATTTCCTTTCCGCAATTTCTGCCATCTTGGCATCGTTAAGTCTTGTATCTCCTTTAACTCTGGAGTAAGAGAGATATCCGTTCATACGGTCGATCTTTGTGAGATTTTTACTTCCACATACTGGGCACACATCCATCTCTAATTCTTCATGTCCGCAGTCATCACAGTATGCCAAAGACAAGTTAACTCCTTCATAGAATCCTTTATCCATCGCTCTTCTTACTAATGTTTTCACTGCTTCTTTGTTATAGTTGATCGGATATTTTACATACTGGATCTTTCCACCATTGCATAATTCCCAGAAACGTCCTTCAAGATCTTGTTTCTCGACCGGTGTGATGTCTTCTGTGACATGGCAGTGGAAGGAATTGCTCACGTATTCTCTGTCAGATACATTTTCAATGACACCATATTTCTTACGGAACTGTTTTACCTGAAGTCCACATAAGTTTTCTGCTGGTGTTCCATAGATCGCATATAGATTTCCATCTTCTTTCTTAAATTCTTCTACCTGTTCATTAATATAGCGCAATGTTTCTAATGCAAACTCACCGTCTTCTGCCAAAGACTTATGGTTGTATAACTGCTGTAATTCATTCAACGCTGTGATTCCAAAGGAAGCTGTTGCACTCTTTAAGATCGGTTTGATCTTATCATGAATCCCCAGATGTCCACCTAAGAATCCACCTTCACAATATGCCAACGGATTCGTAGAGGCTTTCATTTCTCCTAAATATTCATAAGTTCTGATATGTAATTCACGGATCAGGTTCAGATAATAATCTAATACTTCATGGAAATCTTTACCTTCCTGTTTTGATTTTGCATAGATCATTGGCAAATGAAGGCTGACTGCGCCGATGTTAAATCTTCCGACAAAAATCGGTTCATCCTTTTCATCTGCCGGCTTCATACCGCCTTCTTTATACCATGGAGATAAGAAAGCACGGCATCCCATCGGACTGATGATCTTTCCGTATTTCTTGTACATGCTTGCGATATATCCCTCTCCTGTTAAAGACAACCAGTCTGGATACATGGTTTGTCTGGAGCAGCGGATCCCTGCTTCAAATACGTCTTCTAACTCACATCCCGGTCCATGAAGGTTCTTGTCATATAAGAATACAAGTTTTGGGAATAACACAGGCTTCTTGTGTCCTTCTTTTCCCTGTCCTCTTCTTCTCACATCTAACATGGAGATCGTTGCCATCTTGGCAAATCTTCCAGTTCCTGTTCCTGCTGTCATTGTGATAAATGGATAGTCTCCACGGCTTGATGATACACTGTTAAATTTGTACTCTAATCCCTGAAATCCTTGTTCAAATTCACGTTTGACATCTTTCATCGCTTCTTCTTCTGCGCGTTCTCTGGATAATCCAAGTCCTTCGTATCGTTCGATTCCTGCTTCATAGGATTTCTCGGCATATGGTTCTAAGATCAGTTCGATATTCGGCACCGTAAATCCACCATACTGCTGGCTTGCGGCACTTAATACGATATCTCCGATCACATCAAAGGCAACATCTAATGTCTTTGGTTCGTTGTACCAGAGATTTCCCATCTCAAATCCGCCTTTTAACACTTCCTGTACATTAAACAGACAGCAGTTCATCGTATCACGGCGGGCAGACATATCGTGAATATAAATATATCCGTCACGACATGCCTGTATTTCTTCCGTTGTCATGAAAAATTTCTGATAGAGTTCTTTATTTAATTCATTAAAAATCAGGCTTCGTTTGGTAGAAACCAGTGCACTGTCTGTGTTGCTGTTTTCCTTATCCCCAATGTACATGATAGACTGACTCTTCTTATAAACTTCGTCTAACATCTGTACAAAGTCCTGCTTATAGTTACGGTAATCTCTGTAGCTCTTTGCTACCAGTGGATTGGTCTGTTCTAATGCACCTTCGACCACATTGTGCATATCAGAGATCGTAACTTCCTTCTTGCGCATCTGCTCCACTTTTTCCGTGACAAAATTGCAGATAAAATCAAGTTCTTCCTCTGTAAATGTTACCAGTGCACGATATGCTGATTTATTCACTGCCACTACGACTTTTTGTACATTAAATTCTTCTTTTGTTCCGTCTTTTTTAATTACCTTGATCATAATTCTCCCTTCTCCATCAGATTCTCTCATTTTTCACTCATTATATTGTATACCAGATATAGTATTTTATTTTTCTTTTACACACTAGATAGTGTAGCTTTTCAAGTTTAACACCGCTATATAGCAAAGTCAATGTTAACTTTTTATTACTTTCCCTTTATCTGTAAATCCTTCCAAGAGTAAGATTCTTACTGTCCTTTATTTCCAGTTTTTTTGACAGATATTCTCCGAATGAGATCGACAATTTATCTTCTTCTTTAAAAATATCTGACAGATCATGATCTGTTTTTAAGACGTATACTGATTTTGCAATCTGCGGTTCTTTTACCAATTCCTTTATGATCTTTGCGTCTTTTTTTCCATTTCCAAAAATTACGACTTTTAAATGTCCAAAATTTAGCTGCTGACTTTTATATTGTTTCCATTTCTTATTCGCATCTTTTAAAGACGTTGCCAAAAATGTCACCGATCTTGATGGTATTTTTGTTCCAGAATCACTCTGTGCCTTGTCGAAATCTGCATACGAATAACGAACCAATACTTTCTTTTCATTGAGCCGTTCAAATCCCATTGCCAACACAAAACTATGATCTTCCACATCTTGTTGTTTGCTGCATCCTTGCATGCAAAATGCAATGAGCAGCACCAAAAGATACCATCTATATTTTTTCATCTTTCTGTTCCTTTCTCCACATCAGAAATAAAATAAGTGGAAAAAACAATCCGATCACCAGATTCCCATAGATAAAAACAAAAAAATACTGTCTGATCCATGTTGCAAATGTTGTCATGATCCATGGACTTATGACGTAAATTCCACCATATGACAAAATCAATCCTACGATCCTTCCTTTTGAAAATGCATGTTTGATACTTTCATTTCCATAAAATAAGTAACCGCTGAATACGCAAAAGACGCCTACGATCCAAAATGCGATCAAAAAAAGATCCAGTCTTGCCATGATCCCTCCTGGCATTGCCACTCCCTGTGCCATAGACATCACAGGTTCTGGATCAACCATCGTAAGTTTCTTTCCAAGGGATCCTACCGTACTTGCAAATGCCCCAAGAAAAAGGATCATCAAACCCGCAAATGACCGCATCCTGATCGGTCCATCTTTCATATCTCCACGGTAAAACCATACGAACTCGATCGGATGCATCAGCGCAAATACAAGAATACTTCCATTGAGCATCTCTCTGCCACGCCAATTCCTGACTGCTAACTCATCCCATGAAAGATTTGCCATACTCAAGAGCAGTACAAAGATCAGCGGTAGTAATACAAACCAAAAAATCCCTTCCATTACTCTGCCTCTTTTTGTTAAACCTCCCTGATTCATCAGATACGCCAGAAGAAGCAACGGAAAACCAATAAAAAATGTTGATTTATCTGGGAGAAGATATTTTTTTGTGAGATACAAAATACATAAATAAAAAAAAGCTCCATTCATCAGAAATCTCACATAATAAATGATGGATGCAAAACGATATCTTTTTAATACATTTTCAATAGAAACCCCTCTTGCTGCATGATCTACGATCCACAAATAAATTCCTGCCATCACACATGCCATGACCACCACGACAATTCCTGAATGATATGATTTTTGTAGTGCGATCTGTGGAAGAAACATTGCAGCCGCCGAAAATATTTCAAGGATCATGATCCGGTTTCCCTGTCTTGCCGTGATCATCTGTGAATTATTTTTCATCCTCTTCCTCCTTCTGCCTTACCCTCGCCCCTTCTTTTGTAAATTCCGGACGGTATTTCATCCGCTTTAGTGGATAACGAACCATAAAATCCTGAAATGCTGTGGATAATCTTCCTTTTTCTTCAACCATTGGATGTGCATATGGCACGCCATAATTTTCCAGATAAAATAAATGAATAAATATTGCCAGAAATCCTAAGAAAAATCCATATAATCCCCAAAAAGCACATAAAATGATCAGAAAAAACTTCATCAGACGAAATGCACTGGTGAATAACTCATTTGGAATTGAAAATGTAGCGATCGCAGTCAATGCTACCACGATCACCACGATCGTACTGACAAGATGTGCATCAACTGCTGCCTGTCCAACGATCAGACCTCCAACAACGCCCATCGTTCCACCAAGCTGTCCCGGAAGCCGGATCCCCGCTTCTCTTAATAATTCAAACGATAATTCCATCAGCAGCACCTCCACGATCACCGGAAATGGAACTCCTTCTCTTGCTGAGATCAACGCCAGCAAAAATGGCGTTGGCAACACCTCCGGATGAAATCCTGCAATTGCCACATAAAATCCCGGAAGCCCTATGGAAATGATCGCTGCCACATACCGTAAGATTCTTACGAATGTCGTAATTTCCCAACGATTATAATAATCATCACTTGCCTGAAAAAACACATTGAATGTTACGGGCAGCAATAAAACCATTGGCGAATTATCAAGAACAACTGCAATCCGTCCCTCCATGATGCTACTCGCAACCTTATCCGGCCGCTGCGTCAGCTGATATAACGGAAATGGAGTTTTACTATCTTTTTCCAGATATTGCTGTAACATTCCATTATCAAAAATTCCATCGACACAGATTTTATCCATCTGTTCCTGAATTTTATTTAAAATGTCCTTCTGTACCAGATCCTCAATATACATCAATGCATAATCCGTTTTACTTCTCGTTCCGATCTGCTTCTGGATCACTTTTAACCTCGTATCACGTATCCTTCTACGGATCAATGCCGTATTCATCCTCAGACTCTCCGTAAAACTATCCTTGGGACCAACGATCGCCACTTCCTGATCCGCATTTTGTACCCCTCTTGTCGGAAATGATTTACTGGAAAATAAGATAGCCCTTGCTTCTCCATCCAGAAATAGAATCGTATTCCCAGATAAAACCGCTGTCATAGCATCTTCCATTGTATCGATCCATTTCCAGTCTGCGGATTCGATCACATATTGGCTGATTGCTGTTCTTTCTTGCGGAAAAGAATCCTGAAGCAACGGTCTAATGACAGATTCCTGAAGCATTTCTGTATTCACTAAACCGTCCATGTATACAATGTATAATCTGATTTCGTGATCAATTCCGATTTTGAATTGTTTTTGTACCAGATCGTTGCAATCCTGCATGATTTGGGTTGTGTATTTTATGTTTTCTTGGATATCTGGGGAGATATTGCCTTTTAGTTTATGGGTTCTTGTGTGAAAGTGGTCCATGGGGTTTTTATCCTCTTTTCTTTTTTGAGGATAGTATGTGGAATTTTAGGAGTCGTATACATTTTCCCTACTTTTATTCATTTGATATCTTGACCATACAATCTTTCTTCCAAAAACAAATTCCATATCGGATTACCTCTCGGTATCCTTGCATTTGTATTTTTTTTGCATATTGCATTGTCTCAATCTGTTGTAATGCTTCTTCACATTTTTCTTTCATTTTGTCATATGTTTTTGCTATTTTACATTCAAATATGACAGCTCTTCGATTCTTTTTATCTTTGATCACTATATCTGATCGTCCTAATCCATTCTCTTTGTTTGATTCCACGACATAACCTGCATACGAAAACAATCCCGTTAAAAATGCATGATAAAAACTTTCTTCATAATCATGATAACTGATCGTCATAAACAAAAGATCTGATATCATATTTGTCAGCTCTTCTTCTTTTCCAGCCCACATTATTTGAAATAATCTTGTTCGATCACTTTCGGTTGTTGTTTCATTAAACCATTGTAGAACACTTTTCTTAAAAATATCCTTTACTTCTTTGTTTGGAATTTTTAAGTACGTATAAGAATCTTTCGTTTCATTTTTTATATCTGAACTTGTAAGATATCCTGTCAAATATAAAACACTCCATAAATTTTCTTCCGATGCAGTCAAATTATCATATGTTAAGTTCTCTTCTACTTTTACTTTTATCTCTTTCCCCGAAAGTAACATCTCAAATTTATCAGTGACATCAAATTCCTGACGACCAAGAAATTCTCTGATAATATCATTATGACTGGTATTTTCCCAAAAATTTTCTGGTTTCGCATCTGGTTCAAACATTAGTTTATTGACATAACACAAAACATCCCAAGGACAATAAACATCTATTTTCCCAAAATGATAGCCATCGTACCATGATCGTACCTGTTCACTATGATTCAAAAAATTTGTATCTTTCAATAATTGATCTACTTCATCTTTCGTAAATCCAAAGTACTCATTAAAACGTTCCCCAGAAATCGTATCGGATACAAAATTATTTGTTCCTGTAAAAATGCTTTCTTTTGAAATTTTTAAACATCCTGTAATGTATGCAAACTGCAGAGCTTGATTATCTTTTAAAGCTTTGCTTAGCATTGCTCCAACTACATCCAGCATTTCTTTATAATATCCATTTGTCTGAGCCTTAGCGATCGGAACATCGTATTCATCCAACAATAATATGACAGATTTTCCATAATATATCTGCATCATCTTCATAAGAACCCATAAAGAATTTTGAATATCTGTCTTACTTCCTTGACTTTTCTTCAGTTTTTGAAAAATTTCTTTATATGTTTCCTCAATTTTTTTACTCTCACAAAGATAACTATGTTCTATGCAGAATTCAGCTATCGCAAAACATAGTCTTTCATATGCATCCTCAAAATCATTTCCACTGATATCTTTCAATGATAAAAATAATGTTGGATACTGATTCATCCATTGTTCGCAAAGAACTTTATTCTTTGAGATCTCCAATCCTTGAAATAAAGATCTGCTATCCTTTTCGATATCAAAAAAATTTGCTAGCATACTCATTCCAAGGGTCTTTCCAAATCTTCTCGGACGAGTAATCAATGTAACTTTCGTAGCTGGTGTTTTTAATATTTCTTCCACCAAACCTGTCTTATCTATATAATAATATCCATTCTGCCTTATTTCCTCAAAATCCGAAATTCCAATAGGGATTTTATAATCTTCCATCACTTACCGACTCCTTTCCGATTTGTTGAAAAAAAGCCATAAACAGATTCTCTGAAAAATGTTTACAGCTTCTTTTTAAATGATCTAGGATCTCTGATCCTGAATCTTATTATTTTCTAATAATATCAGTTGCACTAAAGACTTTATCACCCTTGCCTGCTTTCACACCCTTAGCTTCTAACAGCTCGGATACTGTGCAAACCTCATATCCTTTCTTCTTAAGGATCGGTAATACTTTCTCTACTGCTGCAACGGTTGGCTTATGAATATCATGCATTAACACGATATCTCCGTCTTTTGCCTGTTTTAAGATTGTTTTAACAGTTGCATCTGTGTTCTTTGTCTTCCAGTCTAAGGTATCAACACTCCAAAGGATCAGTGGTGTATCAATTCCCTGTTTTACGTTCTCATTGATCGCTCCATATGGAGGTCTTACGCTGACTGGTTTGCTTCCACATGCTTTGTAGATCGCATTCGCTGTTTTGTCTTCCTGTGCTCTTACCTGTGCAGCACTTAACTTTGGAAGGTATGTATGATTCCATGTGTGGCTTGATACTTCATTACCTGACTCTAAGACTTTCTTGACTGTCTCTGGATAATAATTTGCATTCTGTCCTAACATGAAAAATGTTGCTCTTGCATCGTTCTTCTCTAGTGCCGCTAGTACTCTTTCTGTATTTCCTTTTAATGGACCATCATCAAATGTAAATGCGATTAATTTCTTTGTCTTGTCGATCTTTCTTGGAACGTAGAGTGATTTCTTCAGTTCTTTATCCGTTCCTTTACCAAGCAGATCATCATTTGCCTTTACCATGTATTCTCCCATGGATTTGTTCACTGATGCATAACTTGTTCTTCCAAATCTTGTCGTTACAAAAAATATTCCTGCTACGATCACCAGAATAATGATCAGTAGTGCTGCAACTCTTCCTTTGTTGATGCGTCTTCTTCTTTTTCTTCGTCTTGCCATTGTGCCCTTCTTCTTTCCTTATAATTTTAATAATTGAAATGTATCTACATCCACAAGTCCAAGGTCTGTCAGTCTTAATGATGGAATCACTGGAAGTGCCATAAATGATAATGTGATAAATGGATCAATATCTCTGGATATTCCTAGTTTCCATGCTTTCTGTAACAGCTCATCGATGCCTTTCTGGATGTCTTTTGCCGGTTTCTGGCTTAAAAGCCCCGCAACCGTCAGCGGCAAGGTACCTAAAACTTTGCCTTCAGATACCAGTGCGTATCCTCCCTGAATCTCCTCTATCGTCTGTACAGCTTTGATGATATCTTCGTCATTATCTCCTGCCGCAATGATGTTATGTGAATCATGTGCTACAGATGTTGCGATCGCACCATTGGTGATCCCATATCCCTTGATCGGTGCCGCAGCTGCATTGCCTGTTCCACGGTGACGTTCAAATACACATAGTTTGGAATATTCACTATCTGGAGTAAATAACCCCTCCTTTGATGGAACCTCTTCCTGTAAAAACTTCGTGACGATCTGCCCTGGGATCATTCCGATCACAGGGATCTTTCCTTCTGCTTTTACCTGAATCTTATCTTTGGAGATATCCTTTAATATAACGGTGTGAAGCATGGATTCATTCACTGGTTTTGCTTCTTTTGTAAAGAATTCTGTGTTCACAATTCTTCCTTGTTTGTATACAGAATGTACTTCGACATTCTCCAAAGAATCAAGGATCACGATGTCCGCATCTTTTCCCTCTTCTAATACTCCGATATCCTTTAAGCCATATGCCTTTGCAGCATTATATGTTGCCATCTTTACTGCTGATATTGGCTTCATTCCAAGTTGGATACTCTTCTTTATATTGTAACTAATATGTCCTTCATTTTCAATAGTATCAAGATGTTTATCATCGGTACAGAACATAAAATCTGCAATAAGTTCAGGTTCTTTGACAAGTCCTGGAACTATATTTTCTACATTCCTTGCTGCACTTCCTTCACGAACTAAGATTTTCATTCCTGCAAGACATTTTTCTTTAGCCTCTTTAAAGGATGTACATTCGTGGTCCGTCATAACTCCCGCTTCCACGTATGCCTTTAAGTCTTCTCCGCTAAGTCCCGGTGCATGCCCGTCAACAACCATTCCTTTACACAGCTCTAATTTCTTCATGATCTGCTCTTCTTTGCTTAGGACAGCCGGATAACACATCACTTCTCCAAGTCCTAAGACAAGCGGATGGTCCTTCCACTGCTTCATATCTTCCGCCGTAAAGTCTGCCCCATTTGTCTCAAATGGTGTCGCTGGAATGGATGAAGGCATCATGACATAGATTCCAAGTGGGGCATCTCCTGCTGCATCCAGAATGTATTCCATTGCTTCATTTCCTTTGACATTGACAAGTTCATGGGGATCTGCGATAACCGTCGTTGTACCATGCGGCATGACAGCTTTGGAAAATTCCATTGGTGTCGCCATGCTGGATTCAATATGTACATGTGCATCAATGAATCCAGGTGTGATATATTTTCCTGTACAATCTATTACGCTTTCCCCTGAAAAATGACCAACTCTCGCAATTTTTCCATCTTTCACTGCAACATCAGCCTGAAGGATCTGTTCATTTTTCACATCAACGACATTTCCATTTTTAAAGATCACATCATACATCATTCTTCCTCCTTAAATTTTACGATTCCTACATAATATTTCTTATCTGTATCAAATAGCATATTCCAGTCGATTTCTTCACGCTCTCCACAATTCGACCAGATCAATTTCTCTTCTTCCTCATCAAATCCAGTGATCGTCACCCAATGCCAGTTATCTTCTCTTAACTCATACGCTGGATGTCTTAAGATCAGAAATGCAACTGGCTGGTCTTCCTTTAATGCTTGCAAGATAAAATCTAATGCCTGTTCTTTACTTTTTGGTAAAAATAACTGTTCTGAACTTAATGTGATCCCATGATCTTTTGCATATCTTTTGAAATCTTTCGCAAATCTCCCGATCAATGGATATCCCATAAATCCAGGTTTCATATAGCGATACATCGTCTGCATCAAATTTAAATATTGTTCATAGTCTGCTGCTTTCTGACTATCTTTTATCGGATATAAATCTTTGAAATCATCCCGACTGAGTGCATAAATGGCTGCAATATTGCTGCCTGTCACACTTCCACATCCTGCCAGCCGTTGAAAATCTCCTGGAAACCATTCCTGATCACCGCCATATCCTATAGTTTTACCGTCCTTTATGATCTGTGGACAGTGAAGTTCTTTCCTCATAGTCTGTCCTTCCTGTTATACTCTTAAATTCATTGAATTCTTTTATTTCTTTATGTTAAGATTGTTATCATTAGCGGATATGATCATTTACAATTTACAGAAAGGATGAGAACATCTATGAAAAATATCCTGATATCCTTATGCCTTGCACTATTTATCATCAGTGCATCCGTAACGATAACATTAAACTTCCGACCTTTATATTATCATGATATTTCCTCTTTGAAAATAGAAGAAACTTCCGGTTTTTCCAAAAAAGTGATTCGTGAAAATTATGATGCTTTGATTGATTATAATCAATTCTTTTATTCTGGCAAATTAAAACTGACCTTGCCTATGTCAAGAGAGGGCAGAATTCATTTTGAAGAAGTAAAACGAATCTTTGTCGGTATCGAATGTCTTTGCGTGATCACTCTGATCTTATCTTGTTTCTTCATAAAGAGAAAAATAAGGTCACGAAATATTGATTTTTTGAAATCAGCTTCTATTATAACTGTTTTATTACCTGTCACCGTTGGTATTTTATGTGCGGTCAACTGGGATGCTGCTTTTACTATGTTTCATGAGATCATGTTTCGAAATAATTATTGGATTTTTGATGAAGCTACTGACCCTGTGATCATGATCCTTCCAGATGCATTTTTCTCTCACTGTGCTGTTATGATCATCTTACTGATCTTAATTGGCAGCTTACTTTGTATGGGATTTCGTTCTTTTTTTCGACACAGGTTTATGCTATAATGGATAGATATTAATTATTTGTTTCAAATGTTACATTTTTATTAAGTTAGGAGTTTAGCAATGAGACTATCAAAAATAAAAACAAAGGAAATCCGATATGTAGTCTGGAAATACCGCTTAAAACGATTTCTTCCACATGTCATAGCACTTTGCCTTGCTGTTATTGTTGCTGGCGGAGCTTTTAGTGCTTATTCGGTATATCATAAAAAGCATCAAAAACAACTGGCAAAACAATCTGAAATCCAGCGTGAAAAAGATGTTAACACTGCTCGTAAAAAAGCACAAAAAGAAAAAACAACACTAAAACCTTGGTATACTTACCACAGCATTGCCCATGCAATGGGCGGGCTTGATGGCAAAGATTATTTGAATTCCATCGATGGATTTTACCCTGCTTATCAGAAGGGCTATCGTGTCTTTGAAATGGACATCCTTCTTACTAAGGACAACGTTGCAATTGGGAAGCACCGATGGGGTTGGAAACTTTCTGATCCAACCAGTAAAAAAGGGGATCCCGTCAGCTATCGTAAATTCAAAAATACTAAGATCTATGGGAAATATACACCAACTTCTTTCCTTGATGTATTGAATCTCATGGAAAAATATCCTGATTTCTATCTGATGACAGACTCAAAAAGCACAGAGCCTGCAGATGCAAAAAAGGAATTTAATGTTCTTGTACAGACAGCTAAAAAAGTCGGTAAAGAAGACCTCTTAGACCGTGTGATCGTTCAGGTCTACAATCAAAGAATGTACTGGGCTGTAAAAAGCATGTATCCATTCAAGCATTTTGTATACACCACTTACAAACAGCCCGATGCAGAATTTTATAAAGTCGTAAAGTTCTGTAAACAAAATGGTATTGAAGCAATCACTTCTCCTAAGAATGATATCAATGATTATCGTATGGAACTACTTGCAAAAGAAGGTATTTATTCATATACACATTCCGTGAATAATGCTTATTTTGCGAAGGAGTTTATGAAACTTGGGGTTTATGGAGTATATTCTGATTTTCTTAGCCCAGCACAGGTGAATAATAGTTATATTAGGGCGAATTGTCCGAAGTTTGCTTCACGGTATGTGAAGACGATATTGCCGGGGATTAATCAGTAAATCCTGTAGGTAGTCTTTAGTATATGTGACAGAAATAAGATAAGAACAAATATTTATAAGAAACCGATGGCAACACGCATATTTTAAGAGCGTTTTTTACAAATCGCCTATCCGCGCCTGTTCCTTTGAAAACTCCCTCGCTGCGAGCCAAAATGCCCGCAGCTACGGTCAGACATTCAACCACAGGGCGCTGCGAATTTGTAAAAAACGCACTTAAAATCTGCTAATCGTTGCCATCGGTTTCTTATAAATATTTGTTCTTATCTTATTTCTGTCACATAAAACTGAAGACTATTCAAATCACTACACAGTGTGTATGTTATATGATATCGGTTAATAATTTTTTGTATTCATCAACTACTTCATAATTGCCCGATTATTTAACGGTTTTAATTATATCTTTGGTGCTCTATATAAGAATGTAAGTGTAAAAGGATTTTGCATTTCTTATCACCTCTTATCTATTTTACTGTTCTTTACTATTCTTTACTGTTTTTATACTATTTTACTGTTCTTTACTGTTTGTGTCAACATCCCAAGTCTTATAGCATTATGATCAAAATTTAAGCCTCATCTGATTCCACTTCACTCCTCCATGCTCAGACTCAGACACTCCCTCATTCTCAAATCCAAATTTCGCATAATAATGCACCAAATGATCCTTACAAGTAAGCACTAAGCCTTTTCTTCCCTGCTTTCTTGCATCTTCGATCGCACATTTGATCAACTCTCCTGCATACCCATGTTTTCTGTAGGCAGGTATCGTATTCACTCCAAAGATCATCTGCCATGCTCCATTTTCATTGTGCAACTGAGCTTTTGCATACATCTCATCTGTCAGATCTTCTTCATCCGTTACAAATCCATCGACAAACGCAATTAATTTATCTCCATCAAACATCAGCCAGAAATGATCAGCGTAGTATTTTAATCGTTCTGCTAATTCTTCTCTTGTTGCTGCTTCTGCTGGTGGAAAGCATTCTGCTTCTACAGATGTTACTGCTTCTAGATCTTTGATTGTTGCGGTTCTTATATTCATATTTTCCCCTTTTTTGTTTCTTGTAGTTTATTATATGTAATTGTCCACACTTTAGACTTCTGGTATATGATAAAAAATAAATAAACGATCGGAAGAGCAACATTAGAATTTTGCCACGTTTTTTATGGATTCTCTAGCTGCTCTTCCGATCGTTTATTTATTTTTTATCATATACTCAAAATCTACAGTTGGCCAACTACAAAAATTAAAATTTAGTACTCTTCCTTAATATTACGGATCACTGTCATTTCCTGATTTGTAATATGTTTCTTCATGATCTGGCGTGCTTCTTCTTTCTTACCTGCTCTGATCGCATTGACAAGTTCTTTATGCTCATTTAACAATACGATATGGTAATCCGTATCTTTTACATATTCCAGACGATAACGATAGAACTGTTCTCTTAAGTTTCCAATGATCTGAATCAGTCGAGGGTTTCCTGTTGCATCGAAGATGATGTCATGGAATTCCATATCGCTGTCTGCGATGGCTGCATTATCTCCAGATTCAATCGCTGATTCAAATTCTACTAATGCCTGATCTAATTTTTCCTGTCCTTCTTCATCCATACGTTCTGCTGCAAGTTCTGCTGCTAATTCTTCTAATGAACAACGTACTTCTAAGACATCTCTTAAATCTTTTTCTGTGATTCTTGCAACTTCTGCTCCCTTTCTTGGGATCATGACTACAAGTCCTTCCAGTTCCAGTTTACGGATTGCTTCACGGACAGGTGTTCTGCTGACTCCTAATCGATTCGCAAGTGCAATCTCCATCAGACGTTCTCCTGGTGCAAATTCTCCTGTGATGATCGCCTGTCTTAATGTATTAAATACCACATCTCTCAGTGGCAGATATTCATTCATGTTTACCTTTAATTTATCGCTCATAGTTTCTTCTCCTCCTGCTTTCTCCAATGTATCTTCCATACTGCTTTCTTATTTGTGAAAATACATTATTGTATCGGTCTTACTACGTATGCCTGTTTGATGTCCTCAATACTTCGTAATGATTCCATTGCATTGTCTGCTGTTTTCTTATCCTCAAAGATCGCGAAGATCGTTGGTCCGCTTCCACTCATTAAAGCTCCCTTTGCTCCCTGATCCATCAGATGTTTCTTAACTTTCTCAATGATCGGATATTCCTTGATCGTGACTGTCTCCAGTACATTCTCCAGGCGATCACAAATTCCTGTAAGATCTTTCTCTTTCAGGCACTCTAGCATTCCATCGATATCCGGATGCTTTGAAAGTGCTGGAAGATCAAGGTTCTTATATACAAATGCTGTTGATACACTGATCCCTGGTTTTGCGATCAGAATATAGCAATCTGGCATCGCATCAACCCTTGAAAGTTTCTCTCCGATTCCTTCTGATAGTGCTGTACCACCCCAGATACAGTATGGAACATCTGCTCCAAGCGTTACTCCTATCTCACATAATTCATCAATTGATAATCCTAGATCAAACAGCTGATTCATTCCTTTTAATGCCGCTGCGCAATTAGAACTTCCGCCAGCCATACCTGCTGCTACCGGAATCCGCTTGCTGAGATTGATCTCAACTCCATCTTTAATATGATATTTATCCTTTATGAGTTTTACAGCCTTGTAAACGAGATTACGTTCATCAGTAGGCAGAAACGAAAGATTACAGGTCATCTCAATCTTGTCATCTTTCCTTTTCTTCATTGTAAGCACATCATAAAGTCCAACCGTCTGCATGATCATACGCACTTCATGGTATCCATCTTCGCGTCTTCTTAAAACATCCAGACCAAGGTTGATTTTTCCATATGATTTTAGAACAATACTATGATCCATATGCACTCCTTTATCTTATGTGAAATAGTTTCTATCTCACACCTTGTATACAGAATATTATAGTATTGTTCTGAAAAAAATGCAATCCTTATTTGCTAAAATATTTTCATTTCTTTTACGATCAAAAGTTTATCTCCTGGTTTGATATCAGAAATGTCCTCATTTTGTTCCCGAATGCTCTCAACCGTTGTAAAATACGCCTTGGCAATAGACCATAGGGTGTCTCCTTCTTTGACGATATATCCAACGATCCCTGGGATCTCACGTATTTTGTCATAATCTAGCGGCCCTTGCTTCATATCCGTCATAATCCGCTGTCTGACTCTTTGAAAAGCGATAAAATCAAATACAACAGAAGCTCTGATCTCTATCTCTTCTCCTTCTGTTGGGATCGCTGTCATCTGATCTACCCGCACATCCAGCTGATAGTCCTCATTTCCAGTCAGATTCTTCGTTTCAACAAAAAATGTAAACGGCTCCATATAAGAACTGCTCATCACTGGTGTCATATCTTCTGTGGACAGATACAAGACATCTGCCATCCACACACCTTCTACAGATAATCCTTGTGCTGTCATTTCCACATCGTCTACGGTTGCACTTCCTTTAACGGATAACACTTGCAACAGCTTTCCTGACTCTTGTTCCAGCCGAAAGCGTTTGTCTGCTTTCATCACCGCTTGGTTCTTTCCTACCAGTGT
This sequence comes from Anaerostipes hadrus, assembly GCA_036312945.1. Classification (GTDB taxonomy): domain Bacteria; phylum Bacillota; class Clostridia; order Lachnospirales; family Lachnospiraceae; genus Anaerostipes; species Anaerostipes hadrus_C. The sequence continues at coordinate 16,949 of JAXJNA010000067.1, read as the reverse complement.
CTCAAAATCAAACATATGATATTCTGGAATTAGCGTTTCTTCCATACTGTATCCGTCATCAATATACGAAATCTTATGATCTTCATAAATTTTAATATCACAGTCGATCGTAACATCCAAAGAAATAATTCTTTCTTCTCCATCCTCATCAGGTCTTATCTCCAACTGCTGTCCTCCAAGTGTCATCCCGATCCGTCCGATCATTCCTGGCATACATTCATAACATTCCAGCTGCGTATCTACCGGAATCTCCCATCTCGCATACTGTACCGGCATCTGAGCATCTTCTCCAAGATATAATACAAATATATGCATTGCGCCCTGAATCTCGATCATATGCTCTTCCATTTTTGCCTGCAGATTTTCCATATCTACCTGTGTCCATAAAATCTGATAAATGTTCGCCTTATTTGCAGGAAGTACCAATTCTTCTTTTAATCTCGCGATATCCTTTTTATTTACGATCAGATCTGTGATCTGTACATCTTTCTTTAACACAGATACATTTTCTTCATGAATTTCAATGATCCCTTTTTCTTTCATTTCTTCCGTGATCTGAAAAGAAAACGTCAATAATACACGAATACTTATTTTCCTTGAATTGATCAAAATCGTATTGATGTCATCGATCGTATATTTTACTTTTACATAATCCGATGGGAGCACTCCTTCTATATGTACATATTCCTCAAATGGAAGTGAATATTCCAGCGATTCAAGGTATGCTGACGTATCATTTGTACCATATAATCCCTGAAATATAAATTCCCCCTTGATCCTTACCCGGTCAACCATCATTTCTGTTTCCTGTATCTTTACGATCCCTCTGGTCTGGATCATCTTTTCTACATCTGGTTTTGTATCTGCAACATTGCAATCCTGATCGATCGTGATCTGCATCTGTTTCTTCGCTTTCGCCACGATCCCATAAAATTCTTTCTTATCAAAATCCATAAAAAAATTCCTCCCTGTCTGTATATACAAATATATTCAGACAAGGAGGATTCTATGCATCACCCGTTAGTTTTCTAATAGCATCATACGGACATCTCGTGTGATCACGTCCTGGTAGCTGAAACTTACAGTTTTATTCTGGTCATTGCCATCTGTATTCTCTAATTCTACCAAAAAGATATTAGGGTATGTCTGTGTGATCACTCCATTAGCTGTCACAAATTTATGTCGTCCTCTGTTTGCACTAATCTTGATTTTGCTGCCAATCTGATTCTTGATGGATTGGCGTACTCTGTTAAGATCTAATTGTGTCATAAATTCACCTCTTCCATATACAGAATATTCTGGAAATTCTATATAATGATTTTAATATTATAACATTTTGCCCAGTTTTTGTCAAATTTATGCATACAATATCCAGTTTTATCACTATTATTACCAAACAAGAAAACTGTACGCCTCATCGGTGTACAGTTTTCCTTACATATTATATGGAGTTTTGTAAATTATATGATGTAAGTGTCAAAAATATAAATTGCGTTTGTGCTTGCACAAATAAGCAATTTATATTTATTGACACGCCGAACAACGAGAACGGAATAAAATGGTGTGCACACACCATTTTATGGGAGTTCGAGGTGTTCGAGGATTGCGGAATTGCGTAGCAATGAAGCAATCCGGGTACATCAGAGAGTGGCAAAATTTACTTTTGACACTCTCATCATTATGATATGGATTTTATTTTTATATGGAGTGTTTTAACTATTATAGACATCCTTGTCTAATTCATTTTCTTTATAGCTGACGATTACAGTCGTTGCCGCATCACCAACAACGTTCAATGTAATTACAGCCATACCCGGCAGATAACTGATCGCAAGTACTAATGCATATGCTACCATACAAAGATCAGAGCTTAATCCTAATCCTGACATGATAACAAAGATCAGTGTTGTTCCAGCTACCGGGATCGCAGGTGTTCCCATCGCTACGCAGATAGACAGGAATGCTGCTGTGATCAGCTGGGTTGGTGTGATATTGATCCCAGCTGCTGTTGCGATAAATGTGATCGCAACCATATGCATGGCAGTTGTTCCGTTCATATTAATAGTCATTCCCATTGGAAGTACGAAACTACTGATCTCCTTGCTGCATCCAAGTTCTTCCATGCATGTTTTTCTGTTTAAAGGAAGTGTTGCTGCAGATGACTGAGTCGCTGCTGCGAACATTCCAACTTTAAAAATCTTCTTTGCAAACTTAAATGGATTTAAGCCGGTTAAGAGGAAGATACCGATTGGATAAATCGTTACAACTAATGCTAAACTGATAAAGATCGTTGCGATCATAAATGTTAACGTTGGTCTGATATATTCTGTTCCATAAGTTGCAAATGTTCTGGCTAACATACAGAAGATCGCAATTGGACTGACCTTGTTGATCAAAAAGTCCATGTATACCTGTACGATATCATTGAGGTTCTGTAATAAACTCTTAATGGTTGCTGCTTTGTCTCCCAGAGCATTCATTGTAAGCCCTAAGATCACAGCTACTACAACAACTGCCAGAATGCTGTTGTTTGAACCAAGTACTTCCACAACATTCGATGGCACCGCATTGATCACTGTTGTCAATGGATTATATGCCTCCAGTGTTGCTACATTAGAAGTTGTTGTTTCTGGAAGATTCACAGAGAACCATCCCATGGATTTGATAAAGTATGCAAACAATCCAGCTAATGTTGCACCGCATACATAAAACCCTACGAATGTTCCAATTGTCTTTCCAGCGATCTTTCCAAGTCTCTTTGGATCTGCCATGCTGCATAATGCAAGGCTTAATGATGATAAAACAAGTGGTACGATTGCCAGCTGCAGACCTCTCATAAATAACTGCTGTATGATATAGAATAATCCAAGAGAGTAAAATCCCTTTTCCTGTGTGATGTCCTGAAAGAAGATTCGATTGATCAGCTTCCAGGTTCCTTCATTGCCGCCTGCTGTTAGCGATTCACGCAGCCACAAGCAAACAACTCCTAATAGAATTCCTGTTGCCATCGCAATCATGATCTTCTTCATGATAGACATGCTTTCTTTCCGTTTTGCGTCCATTGTGCACCTCCGTTTTACCATGTGGTGCGATTGAAACGGTAGCATCACAGACTATCATATCTTCTTAATAAATCAACGTGATTCCTTTTTCTTTACAAAATTCAACCCATTGATCTGACGGTCTTTCATCGGTTACCAGATAGGTTACCTTATCCCAGTCTAAAAATTGTACAAATGCCGTTCTCTCAAATTTTGTATGATCTGCAAGAAGAGCTACTTCTAGTGCCTGTTTTACCATCTCTGTCTTGACATCTGCTTCTCGTTCGCTGGAGTCCATGATACCTTTGTCCATATCAAGTCCTTTACAGCTGAGCAGTGCAAGATCCACATGATACCTTCTAATATTTTCTTTTGCTAAGTTCCCTTGCAGAGAGAGGGAGTCCTCATTGAACACACCGCCTGTTGAAAGAATATGAATCTCTGATCCTGTCATCTCACGGAAAATCTCTGTTGATGAACTCAGTACGGTAATATTACGGTTTGCCTTCAGTAAACGAATGGCTTCCATGACAGTCGTACTGGCATCTGCTGCTATCGTTCTCTTCTGATCTAATACTTCCTTAAAGAGTTGCGCGATCTTAGCTTTTTCCTTTTGATTGATCGATGTTCGCTTATAAAAATGGATATGTTCTTTCTGACTCGCACTGTTTAATACAGCACCACCAAACGTTCTCGTCAAAAAACCTTCCTTTTCCAGCTTTTCAAGATCTCTTCGGATCGTCTCTTCCGTTACCTTGTAAATCTTACTTAGTTCGGATACTGTGACTTTCTTTTCATTCTTAACTTGTTCTCTTATATGTTCTAAACGGTTCTTCACGGGACACCCCCTCCCTTGTAAATTATCTAGTGTAGTATATATCCTTATTTGTCACATACTTCTTAAATGTTCTGTGACTTTCTTTTATTCTATCATTGATTCTGTGGAATTCAAAGACTTTTTTCCATGTTTTCCAACATTTTCAATTTTTCTCTCACAAGGGATCTCTTTCTAATTTTTATTTATCAATTGCTTCTGCTGATTCTCTCATGAATGCTACATCTTCAGGATCTAACTCTAATTCTGCAGATTTTACATTTTCTCTGATTTCGTCTACTGTTGTAGATCCACTTAATAAGTTTAAGAAATCTCCCTGTGCAAGAATCCATCCAAGTGCTAAGTTAGCAATTGTGCAGTCATATTTTTCACATAATGGTTTCCAAGATTCCATCATATCCATTGCATTCTGCATGTTTTCTGGCTGGAACCATTTCTTAGGAATCTGAGCTCCTACTGGTTTGTAGTCTCTTGGGAATGTTCCAGATAATAATCCCATTTCAAGTGGAGAATAGCACTGGATTGTGATGCCATTTTCACGAGCGCATGGAATAATTTCATCTTCGATTCCACGGTCTAAGATAGAATATTTGCACTGGATGATATCAAGATCACCATATTTGATGTATTCCTGGATATGGTTGATGTCTACGTTAGCAGCACCGATTGCTTTGATTTTTCCCTGTGCTTTTAAGTCATTTAAAACGTCCATTGTTTTCTGGATAGGAACGAAATATTCTGTTCCTGGTGTAGCTTGCCAATGTGTCATATATACATCAACATAGTCTGTTCCAAGACGTTCTAAGGAAGCTTCGATCTCTTTTTTCACAGATTCACTGTTTAAGTTTTTGTATAACTGGATTCCGTTAACTTTGTTGAACAGGTCACCTTTCATTTCCTGATCCCATGTTACACCACATTTTGTGATGATCTTAACATCTTCACGGTTCATTCCTTCTAATGCTTTACCAAGGATTTTTTCACTGTTACCAAAGTTATATCCTGGAGCTGTATCGATTAAGTTAACACCAGCTTTTGGAGCTTCTCTGATCGTATCTACTACTGTCTGAAGATCGTGGTCTCCACCCCAGGCAGATCCACCACCGATTGACCATGTTCCAAGACCGATTCTTGAAACGTCCATTCCTGTTTTTCCTAATTTCATTGTTTTCATTTTAAATTTTCCTTTCAGATCTAACAACCAATTAACCAAATTCTATTTGTAGTCTTCTTTATACTTCTTGAGCATATCTTCTACCATCTGACGATTCTGTACTCCTGATGTTGCTCCTGGATGCTGTACTGCGATCGCTGCTGTACAGTTTGCATATTCACCACATTCTTTGATATCTTTTCCCTGAAGCAGGGCTGCGATGAATCCAGATGCGAAGTTATCTCCTGCACCGATCGTATCAACTGCTGTAATTCCTTTACATGCTGGCACGATCATAACACCATCTTTGTTGCGGATGTAGCATCCACGAGTACCGATCTTCATAACTACGTTTTTGATTCCGTAAGAGAACAGTTTATCTGCCACTTTTGCTTCATCTTTTTCGCCTGTCATCAGACAAGCTTCATCGTAGTTAGGGAAGAAGTAATCTACATACTGTAATGCACCAGCGATATCATCTAATGTCTCTCCTAATCGAGGCATGATCATATCAGCTGTAATTGTCATTCCCTGTTCTTTTGCGAATGAGAAGATCTTTTCCAATGTTTTTCCATCCAGTAAAGGACAGTTAAAAATACTTGCTAAAGATAAGATTTTTGCTTCTTTGATCTTGTCGAAGTTTACATGTTCGATATTCTCTTTCCAAAGACTTCCGTTACGGTTTGTGATAAATGTTCTTTCTCCATCCTCTGTTACAAGTCCGATATTAATGGATGTATTTAAGTTTGGATCAATTGTCACACCTTCTGTATCGATATTGTCTTCATCGCAAGAACGTAAAATGAATGCTCCTGCTGCATCATCACCGATCGCTGCCATCAACCCTGTCTTGCATCCAAGACGGCTGATGATCGTTGACTCATTCATAGCGTCTCCACCGACAGCCATCGCGATGTTATCAACCGGATATGATTCTATATCAAAAACTTCTCTTGATACCGGGCGCAGCGGAATATCTACTACCGCTGCTCCCAGACACAATACATCTAACTTTTTCTCCACTTTATTCATCAGCCCTTCCGTCATCACCAAATAATTTGATCTTGTACATAGCACGTTCTTTTACTGCCTGGCGAACTGCACGTTCTACAGCTAAGAAAGGTTCGTCTTTATGTTCGTTGATAGCTTCCATAGCAGCCTGGCAAAGTTCTGTATGGATGTTGATCTTAGCAATACCACACTGGATCGCTTTTTTGATGTCTTCATCACCGATACCAGAAGCTCCATGAAGTACAAGTGGTACACTAACTTCTTTGTTAACTTCTTCGATGATATCGAATCTGATCTTTGGTTCAGCAGAGTAAACACCATGTACATTTCCTACTGCTACTGCTAAAGAATCACATCCTGTTCTTTCTACGAAATCTTTTGCCTGAGAAGGATCTGTGTAAGCATACTCAGCTAAAGCTTCTTCGTATACTGTTTCATTTCCTACATGTCCTAATTCAGCTTCTACTGGAATGTTGTATGCATGGAAGTAATCTACACATCTCTTGATCTCTGCAACGTTTTCTTCATATGGTAATGCAGATGCATCACGCATTACAGAGTTCATGCAGTGATCTACAGCGTTCTTTAAGATTGTCCAGTTACGTCCATGATCCCAATGTAAGATCACTGGTACTGTAGCTTTTTTAGCCATGGATTCCATCATATAACAGAAATCTTCAAAAGAAGTATTTCCTGTAAATCCTGTTCCGAAAGAGATGATGATTGGTGCACGAAGTTCTTCTGCTGCATCAATAACTCCCATTAACATTTCTGCGTTCCATACGTTAAAGTGAGGGATTGCATAATGTCCTTCACTAGCTTTCTGTTCCCAAAATCTGATATCTGCGATCATTTTAATTTCTCCTTTTCTTGTTCTAAATGTTGTTGTTTATTCAGCGACTTTGATAACACCTTTTACCATGTCAGTTTTCTTTTCTGGATCGATTGCATCCATGAATGCCTGCTGTACATCTTTGTAATCATATACATGTGTTACCATATCTTTTACATTAAACTTACCGCTTCTGATTGCTTCAATTGTCTGAGGATAATTGTTGCAGTAACGGAATGATGTCTGGATCGTTACTTCACGGTTGATCTTTAAGAAGTCGATTGGAACTGGTTTAGACTGTGTTCCTACCATCATGATCTTTCCACCACGAGCTACGATCTGTACTGCCTGATTTGCTGTAAATGTAGATCCTGCACATTCAAATACAAGTTCCACACCATGATCTCCGAATAATTCTTCTGAACGAAGAAGAGCAACTGTGTCTTCTTTTGCACCATTGATCGTTCTTGATGCTCCAAGTTCTTTTGCAAGGTCAAGTCGTTTGTCCATAACGTCTACAACTGTGATGTCTGTTGCTCCAAGACTCTTACAAGCCTGAAGTACCATAAGTCCGATTGTTCCTGCTCCAAGGATTACAATGCTTTTTCCTAATCTTGCTTCTCCAAGGATCGCTGCATGCATACCAACTGCTGCTGGCTCTACTAATGCTGCTTCCATTGTTGTCATTCCTTCTGGTACATGGTATGTCCATTCTTCTGGATGTGTCATGTACTCACAAAGAGCACCTTTGTAGTTAGGCTGTGTTGCCATGAAATCTACGTCTGGACAAATGTTGTAACGTCCTGTACGGCAATATTCACAAGAATCATCTGGTACACCAGGTTCGATCAGTACTTTATCTCCTGGTTTGAATTTTGTTACTTTTGCTCCAACTTTTACAACTTCACCAGCTACTTCATGTCCAAGACCGATTTTCTGGTTAGGATCTTTAGGTGGGATGAATGGTCCAAACTCGAATCCGTGAATATCAGATCCACACATTCCAACATATTCAACTTTCATTAAGATTTCATGATCTTTTGGTTCTGGAACTGCACATTCCTGAATCTCAAATTGTTTTGGTGTTACTAAGATTGCTTCTGAATTTTTCATAGCAAATGCTCCTTTTTTGTTTCGGTGCCCGGCCAACAAAGGACGGGCACCAATTACTGATTGTTATGTTTTATGTTAAATTATTTTTAGGATTTCGTAATTTGATTACTCTACGTTACCGATATCTTCGACAGATTCTCCTCTTGTCTCAACACCGAATACGACGATTGATACAGCGATGATCACTGCTACTGCAGAGATCAGTACGAATACACCGTTAGATCCCATAGATCCTGCTGCTACAGATGTAACTAAGAATGGGAAGAAGATGTTACTTACACGACCCATTGCGTTACAGAATCCAGATCCTGATAATTTTGCAGATGTTGGCCACATTTCTGGTACATATACTGCTGATGCGTAACATACATACATATAGATGAATGTATTTAATACGAATGTTGAAGCGATCAGTGCTGTCATTGTTGTCTGTTTAGAAGTAATGATACCCATAACAGCCATGGCGATCAGTAAGATAACACCTGTTGCTTTTCTTGGTACTTTATCCATGTATAAAGATGCAAGGAAGATTCCGAATGGTGCACCGAACAGACCGAACATTGTCATGAACTGAGACTGTGATGTATCATATCCTAATGAACTTAATAATGAAGGCATCCAGTTCATCAGTGTGTACTGAATTGTGTTCATACCGATCAGTACTAAAGAACCACAAATTGTTCTCTTTAATAATTTACCTTTAAATAATGCAGAGTATGGTAAGTTTTTGACTGCTTTTGCTTCAACTGCTTCAACTGGTGGTAATGGTTTACCTGTAGATGCTTCAATTTCTTTTTCGATTGATGTCATGATAGCATCTGCTTCTTCAACTCTACCCTGAGATTCTAACCAACGTGGAGATTCTGGGTATTTGTTGTAAATAATGATACTTGCAATGATAGATAATACAGAAGGGATGATATACTGAATTCTCCAGTTCATGTTCATGCTGACTCCTGTAGAAACGATCACTAATGCGATACCATTACAGATTGGATGAGCAAAGTTACCGATGAATGAGTTTCTGGAAGACCATACACCACGGTTCTTACCAGGTACATACTCAGTAAATGCTGCGAATAATACGACTAATAATGCTCCTAATCCAAATCCCTGGATCAAACGGAATACATATAATACTGTTACGTTAGGTGCTGCTGCTCCACCGATCATAGCGATGATGTGGATCACTTCATATAATAAGATAGATTTTTTACGACCGATCTTATCACCGATCGGACCACCAACTAATGCTCCGAATAACTGACCTGCTGTGTAAGTTGTTCCCCACATAGCCAGTAATGTTGATCCTGGCTCTAACCAGTGTAACTCATTTAATAATACGTTCTGTACTGCTCCACCGATACCATTTGACCAGCATACTAATAATGCGAATGCGGATACTAACCACATTTTGATATGCCAGCCAGAGTTTGGCAGACGGTCGAGTCTTGCTCCGATATTTGCGTTTTTGTTTGACATTTGTTTTTTCCTCTCTTTGTTTAGTTAAGCTCGCTTTCAAGCTCATTTTCCATGATAGCCCATGCTTCTTCGAAGTCATCAGCCTTATTCCACAGTGCTGGAGGTCCTAAGACTACCATGTCTGCTCCTGCTTCGTATAATGGACGATAGACATCTCTGTTCATGGATCCATCGGCTTCAATTAAGAAATCAAGTCCCTTTTCTTCGCGTATCTTAACTAGTTTACGTATCTTGTCATATGTTTGTTCAATGACCTTCTGTCCAGAAATACCTGCGTCTACGATCATGATCGTTACCTTGTCAAGTAATGGTAAATAATACTCAATTGTCTCTAAAGGTACAGATGGATTCAATGCGATTCCCGCTTTACATCCAAGTTCTTTGATCTTGTTGATCGTTACGAAAGCATCTCCTTCGATGCAGTCTGTGTGGGGCGTAATATAGGCCGCCCCTGCCTTTGCAAACGTTTCAAGGTACTGTTGTGGATGCTTGATCATTAAATGTGCATCCATTGGTGTACTAACTTTGTCCTTTAATGCTGCTAGAAATTCTGGTCCGATTCCAAAGCTTGGTACATATACACCATCTTTAATATCCATATGTAAGAAATCTGATTTTTCATCGATGATACGGACCTGACGTTCCATATCAAAGAGATCACAGCAACCCATAGATGGTGCGATCATTAATTTTCGTTCCATACTCTGCTCCTTCGTAGACTGCTTAACTGTCTTTAAATCCGATACTGATTAGTCTTCAAAATCATAGTGGAAGATTACTTTGATAGCTTCTTTTGATGCCATTGCATCGAATCCTTTTTCATATTCAGATAATCCTAATCTATGTGTGATCAGTGGCTGAACTTTGATCTGTCCAGATTCAAGTAATCTGATCGCATTTCTCCAAGATGTAGAATCATAAGCCATATGACCGATCAGGCTCTTATTCCAAGATGTGATATCGTTGATAGAGAATTCTAATGGTTTGAATCCCATACCTACACGAACGATCTCAGCGTTTGGTCTTGTCATTTCGATTGCCTGTTTTAATGCGATGTTAGCTCCAGAGCACTCGATTACTAATCCTAAGTTGTCTCTTCCGCAGATTTCTGTACAACGTTTTACAACATCTTCTTTAGATCCGTTAACTACATGTGTAGCACCAACTTCTAAAGCAACTGGGAAACGAGTATCAACGTCTTCATCAAGACCTACCATAACGATGTTTACAGCTCCCATTAATCTTGCGATCTGTACTGAGAATAATCCAAGTGGTCCAGTACCGAATACAACAACGTCCTGTCCTGGGATCAGGTGAGACTGCTGAGCTACTGCTTTGTATGCGTTACAGATAGGATCAAGTACTGCTGCTTCTTCATATTTAACACCTTCTGGAATCTCCCAGATCGCATGTTTGTGGATTCTTAAGATTTCTCCAGGAATCTTGCAGTATTTTGAGAACCCTCCACCCCATGTGTTATTATCTAATCCAAGGTTAACTTTTTCTTCACAGCAAAGGAAATCTCCCATTTCGCAAGCTGGGCAGACACCACATACGTGAGCACTGTTATCAGAAACAACTCTCTGTCCTACTTTCCAATCTGTTACTTTTTCTCCAACCTGAACGATCTCTCCTGCAAACTCATGTCCACGGATTGAGTTGAATTCATCAGATCCATTATCAACTCTCCAGTGTTTCATATCAGCTCCACAAATTGCTGCTGCTTTGATCTCTAAGATGATGTCTTCTGGTCCGCATGTTGGTTCTGGAACGTCTCTCATTGTATAACCACCAAATGCCTGTCCATATCTTACAATCGCCTTCATATTTTTACCTCCAAAATGTTGATTACATAATTCCTTAAATAACCTTTTATCTTTTAATTACCCTATCAAAAAGCGCTTTCTTTATTTGATGTCTTTATTTTAATACACTGTTATGTTTTAGTCAATCATTTTTTGTGGATTTCAAACATTTTAGTTCTATTTCACAGATTTTAGGCTATGTTTCCAAAGAAAACATCTGTTTTTTGTGCAACTTTACTAATGTTTGAATATTGTATACATGGTTTTGAGTTTTGTATCGTAAAATTCCATCTATAGTTTTTGTATTATTGATAGTTTTTATTTATTCTTTGTGAATTTTCTGTCAGAGAACGCCCGTTTTCTATTTGTTTTTCTGCGGTTTTCTTTTTATTCCTTTCTTTTTTCTGCGAAATACAGATTTTTTTATGTTGTTCCAAATTTGATTCATTCCGGATCAGAATCATTTCGTTAATTAATAAATTAACAAATTTGTCAGATAATTAACGTAATTGTTCCTTGATTTCACACAATTTATCTGTTATGATTGTCTCATCACTTAATCATGGGAGGTAAAACTTATGGGATTTTTAAAAGGTAAAACAGCCATTATCACTGGTGGTGGAAGATCTGTATTAAAAGATGGAAGCTGTGGGTCTTACCAGAGTTGCCGCAAATGAATGGGGTCCTGATGGTATCAATGCTAATATCATTTGTCCACTCGCATGGACAGCCCAGCTTGAAAACTTTAAACAGGCTTATCCTGAAGCCTTTGAAGCCAATGTTAAAATGCCTCCTGCAGGACATTATGGAGATGTTGAGAAAGAAATCGGAAGAGTATGCGTTCAGTTAGCCTCCCCTGATTTCAAATATATGAACGGAGAAACGCTTACTTTAGAAGGTGGAATGGGATTAAGGCCGTAACAAGACCTGCTGAGGATAGAATGTATTTTTTATCTTTGACATCCTTTTATATCAGCTATATGGAAAAATGCGGAGACTTTCGTTTGATCGATCGTCTCCGCATTTTTATGCTTTTCGCTATTTTATTTTGTTCACTGACTCTGACAGATTATTCTTCATCGTTATCATCTTCCACCCACTGGGCGTATCCAGTGTTAAATGTCGATGTATTTTCTTCTTCTGTCTTGATCTCAGAGTCTGTTTTCACCTCTGCTTCTGAAGTTTCTGCATCATTTTCAGCTGTCTCTGATACATTTTTATCAGACTCTTCTGCAGGATTCTTGTATTTGTTGAAGATTTCCATGAATTCTTTTCCTGTGATCGTCTCACGCTGGATCAAAAACTCTGCTGCTTCGTCAAGAATGTCCATATTTTCACGAATGTATGTGACTGCTTTGGCGTAAGCTTCTTTTAACATCTTCATGACAACTTCATCGACTTTCGCTGCTGTTGTTTCTGCACAGTTCATAACTGCACGTCCATCTAAGTATCGGTTTGTAATAGACTCTAAACCGATCAATCCAAATTCATCGGACATACCATACTGTGTTACCATCGCTCTTGCGATCGCTGTGGCACGCTCGATATCATTGGATGCTCCTGTTGTAACAGAGTTAAACTTCACTTCTTCTGCCGCACGTCCACCGAAGAATGATACAAGATCTGCTAACATCTCATCCTTCTTATTTAAGTATTTTTCTTCTTCCGGACGCTGCATTGTATATCCAAGTGCTCCCATGGTACGAGGTACGATGGTGATCTTCTGTACTGGTTCTGATTCTTTTTGTAATGCCATAACCAATGCGTGTCCGACTTCATGGTATGCAACGATGTGTTTCTCTTCATCGCCAAGAATTCTGTCCTTCTTCTCTTTACCAGCAATGACAACTTCTACTGCTTCAAATAAGTCTTTCTGTGAAACAGCCTTTCTTCCTGCTTTGACAGCTCCTAGTGCTGCTTCGTTGATCATGTTTGCAAGATCAGATCCAACGGCTCCACTGGTTGCCAGTGCGATTTCTTCAAAATCAACGGTCTCATCCATCTTCACATCTTTGGCATGTACTTTTAATGTCTCAATTCTTCCCTTTAAGTCTGGGCGTTCTACAATAACACGGCGGTCAAAACGTCCTGGACGAAGAAGAGCTTTGTCTAAGACTTCTGGACGGTTTGTTGCTGCAAGAATAATGATACCTTTGGATGTATCAAATCCATCCATCTCTGCAAGTAAAGCATTCAATGTCTGTTCACGCTCATCATTTCCTCCACCATGCATTCCATTATCACGACTCTTACCAATAGCATCGATCTCATCGATAAAAATGATACATGGTGCCATCTGCTGTGCCTGTTTAAATAAGTCACGAACTCTGGATGCTCCGACTCCGACAAACATCTCTACAAAGTCAGATCCAGAAAGTGAAAAGAACGGAACTCCCGCTTCTCCTGCTACTGCTTTGGCAAGCAATGTCTTACCAGTACCCGGAGGTCCTACAAGTAATGCACCTTTTGGCAGCTTCGCACCAATCTCTGTGTATCGTTCTGGGTGATGAAGAAAATCTACCATCTCTGTCAGTGTTTCCTTCGCTTCTCCCTGTCCTGCAACATCTGCAAATGTCACTCCTGTCTTCTTCTCAACGTATACCTTCGCATTGGACTTTCCAACCCCCATCATGCCGCTGCTTCTTCGCATCATCATGACAAGGAATCCAAAGATCACGATCGTAGGGATCAAGCTGATCAATATTGACAAGAACGTATCCATCGGATCTTCTGGTTCCTGTTCAAATGCAATCTTACTCTTGATCAGACGATTCACCAGTTCATAATCTCCGCTGATCCTCTGTACCGTATATGTTGTCTTGTAAAAAGGATTCCCCTCCTTCTTTGGTGTCACTTTCAACTGGCTGTCTGTGACTTTTACACTTTTTACCTGATCTTTATCAAGCATCGTGACAAATTTATTGTACGAAATCGTTTTCTCCGTTCCGTTTCTCCATTTTGTCAAAATCGAATTAAAAAAGAAAGTACCAAGAATTGAAACGATCAGGAAGATTGCAAGAATCTTCGCATTTTTCTTCTTGTTATCTTTATCATTTTTATCATTCTTATTATTCTGTTGATTATTCAAATGTCAGCTCCTCCTTTGATTCATAAGCACCATTATATGTTTTCTGATTTTATAAATCAATAAAACTATTCTAAACTTTTTATAATTTTAGTGAAAAATCACATCTTTTTCGTAAAACTGGCTTTTTAGTACAATATATGGATAAGATTTTCCATGCTTCTGGTGCTCTTTTGTAACCCCTGTCAGTATCGTATCAATATAAATATGTGTCCGGTCTGCACTAAATTCTCTAACCTTGATCTTATAGCCGCTCCCCGGCTGCCTTCCATATCCGATCACATAATAAGTAAAACCACCTGTTGTATATGTAAAATGAAATGCTTCCCTCTTTTGTTCATCGATCAGTTTGCCTAATTGTACCGGGATCACACTTCTTCTACAGACAACATATACAACCTTCTGTTTTTGCCCTCGTTCATCCTTTTTGATACATCCTGTCAAAATCACACATAAAATAATACCAAAAATAAATATCCAGATTCTTTGTTTCATGGATCTCTATCCTTTTTATCATTTTATGCAAATAGATTTAAGATAATACTTCCCGGATCATTATCGGTTTCGTTGGTTTTTCTTCTATTATATGGTAGTTTTCTTTAAAATGAAGAACTGCCTGTTTTACTTTTTCTTCATCATTTCCATATATCGTTGCAAGCACATCGCCTTTCTTCACTGGATCCGCAACCTTCTTTGAGAAAACAAGTCCAACCGTTGGATCGATCACACTTTCCTTCGTTTCTCTTCCTCCACCAAGGATCAAAGAGCAGATTCCCATTTCCTGTGCATCAATACTTCCGACAAATCCATCTTGTTCTGATCGTATTTCTTCTATAATATCTGCCTGTTCAAATAACTCTGGATGATCGATGTATTTTGTATCACCACCTTGTGCAGCAACAAATTGTTTGAATTTATCCAATGCTTTCCCGCTTTGAATAGATTCTCGGACTTTCATAAGTCCTTCATCAAAATCCTTCGCTGCACCGCCAAGGATCAGCATATGCGAAGCCAGTGCCTCAATAAGCTCCACAAAATCATCTGGTCCATTGCCTTTTAATGTGTCGATTGCTTCTTTGACTTCCAGAATATTTCCAACTGCCATTCCAAGAGGTTCATCCATATTCGTGATCACAGCCGTCATCTTCCTTCCGGCACTCTTTCCGATCTCTACCATCTCTTTGGCAAGTTGTATCGCATCCGACTCTTCTTTCATAAATGCACCGCTTCCGGTCTTTACATCCAACAAGATCGCATCTGCTCCTGCTGCCAGCTTCTTACTCATAATACTGCTTGCGATCAAAGAAATCTGATCCACCGTTGCGGTCACGTCCCGCAATGCATACAACAATTTATCTGCTGGTGCAAGATCCTTCGTCTGCCCCATGATCGAAATACCAATTGAATTCACCTGTTCTTCAAACACATCATCTTCAAGCTGCGTTGAAAATCCTGGAATACTCTCCAGTTTATCAATCGTACCCCCAGTATGACCAAGTCCACGCCCAGACATCTTAGCAACCGGAATACCAAGCGAAGCAACAATCGGTGTCAAAACCAAAGAAGTCTTATCCCCGACTCCTCCCGTACTATGCTTATCAACCTTGATCCCCTGAATCTGAGACAGATCAAGCATCTCACCACTTCGCGCCATTGCCATTGTAAGCTCATAAGTTTCTTCTTTATCAAGCCCCTGAAAACAGATTGCCATCAACAAAGCTGACATCTGATAATCTGGTATCTTACCATCTGTGTATTCACGGATCATCCATTGGATCTCATCTTTCGTCAGAGGTTTCCCTTGTCTCTTTTTTAGTATCAGATCATACATTCTCATAGATTCGACCTCCTTTGCTTTTTGTTGTATATAGTATAACACAAAATTTGTAGGTAGTGTTGCATGTATGAGTCAGAAAGAAGATAAGAAAAAATATTTATAAGAATACAGGGTGACACTCCGCATTTTTGAAAGCGTTTTTTACAAATCGCTGATCCGCGCCTGTTCCTTTGATAACTTCCTGGCTGCGAGCCAAAATGCCCGCAGCTACGGTCAGACAATCAACCACAGGGCACTGCGAATTTGTAAAAAACGCATTCAAAAAGTGCTCATGTTGTCACCCTGTATTCTTATAAATATTTTTTCTTATCTTCTTTCTGACCCATACAACGGAACGCTATTCAAATCACTACACAGTGTGTATGTTAAACTGTATTGGCTGATGATTTTTGTATTCATTAACAGAAGGTAAAAAGACTTTTCAGCTATCGATTACCTAAATATATAAACCAATACAATAAAACATACACACAACCTTAAATTTTCCAATCTTATGAATTGTCCACTCTATAGACTTCAGGTATATGAATAAAAAATAAATAAGCAACCGAACACGATGCATTGGAATTTTGCCATATTTTGAATAAATTCGCAGCCCAATTGGACGAATGTCTGAGCTTCAAAGACTTTGGTCTTAGACAAAACTCCAGAGCGAGTTTTCGTAGGAAATTGGGCGAATCAGCGATTTGTTCAAAATATGAGCAAAATTCCACCGCATCGCTTTCGGTTGCTTATTTATTTTTTATCATATACTC
>JAXJNA010000066.1:0-50024 GCA_036312945.1 Anaerostipes hadrus | reverse complement strand
GGTATTCCCGTCAAAGGGATAGCGGCATAAGTGAATATGCCTTGATTGGTACGGACAGCCAATCTTTTGGTCAGAAATGGGTAACTGTCACGACTGTTAGAAGCCACTTCCATAGGAACTACTGTACCGCATGGGAGGGGTGATTCACTTGCATAATGAATCAACCATCATAGCGAACCACATCATACAAAACATAAATAAAAAACACAATAGTACAGAACCACACCCAACATTTGATTTCCCATCATCGGATGATTCCTTCTTCGCTTGGTTATGCTTCGATGCATCATCTTCTTTTAATTTGTTATAAAGATAATATTCTCTGGCATTGTCTTTCCAATCTTTTTTCCCGTTTCGATCATAATCAAAAAAGGCCATATTGATCACTCCCCATTCCTTAACCTATTCATATTTTTCTCTATTTACTAGAGCTTGGAAAATATGGGCTTAATACTCCAGCTACATTACTGATCGGCATTGTTTGCAGCCATACTTTCCCAGGACCTGTAAGTATTGTGTTAAACACTCCTTCTCCGCCAAACAACATATTCTTTACGCCCGGAACACTTTTGATCTCCATCGTACAACTTGCTGTCATCGCAGCCAAATGTCCAGTGTCTACAACAATCTGCTCTCCAGCCTCTAATTCATATTCCACGACATGACCATCAAATTCTGCAAACATGATACCATGGCCAGATGCTTTCTGCATAATAAAACCTTCTCCACCAAATAATCCAGCCCCGATCTTTTTATTAAAGAATACAGATAACTCAACTCCATTCTCACCGGCAAGATAAGCACTTTTTTGTAATATCATTTCCTGTCCAGGAGCAATTTCAAATGCCTTGATGGATCCCGGGAAGCATGAAGCTTCTTGAAAACATTTTCCTGTCTTAAAATCATAATCATCACATATTTCCTGCATATCCAAATTCTCTTCTCTGAATTCTTGTTTATCTTCATCCAGATTATCACTGTTCATGTCTTCTTTATGTAATGGATTCAAATCCTTACTAAGATAGACTTTAAATGCTGTATACGGTATTCTATATTTATCCAACATTTTCATTACCATATCTCTGGTACTATTTGCACTCAAATTAGTTTCTACAAATATATTACTTCCCTTTATTTTCTCTGGATTTCGCAGACTTGCTTCATTTCTCGAAAAATATTTTCTAGTTTTTCCTTGCATAAACTTATCTTCCAAAAATTCTTCAAAAATCTTATTGTTTTTCTGATATAATATTTCGCATATTTTTACCAACATTTGCTTCCACATTCTTGCTGGATATCTAATTTCATCTAACGAAAACGCTGCTGGCTTTGTATAACGAAAATCTGTCATCAAATCATGTGCTACTGTTTCATCAACTCTATATTCCTCATAGTTAATCCTTTTTTGATCATCTTCTAAAAATTCCATATCATCTTCTAGAATTTCTTTATCTGCACTTTTTCGTAAGACAACTTTTTTCTCTTTAGGCTTATCAACTCCAATTTCTTCAAAAATATCTTTTATAGAAGATTGTACCGATGCAATTGTTTTTGACATATCGATATATTTTTGCATCTTATCGTAATCTCTTTCTCGTAATAAATTCATAGCATTTTCATCTACTAATGCTTGTTCACTTTGCAATACATCTTTAATAGCTCCAATTGCTTTATCAAGTAATTCTTGATTTTCTGGTGTTTCATTCTGTATAAACTTAATGATACTTAATATTTTTTCAAAATTCATAATTTCTCCCCTTTTTATCATTAGATATAATCTTCCTCAATCAATCTTTCCAACATTTCCTTAAAATTTGATTTAGTAATTTTTAATTCATTTCCATTCAATAACCTCTCCACTCGCGGATAAATTGAAGATTTTTCCACTTCCGCTAATATGCTTCCACTATTTTCCTTTCCATATCCACTATGCGGCACCGGTCCAAATAAAATAATTCTATACTGTGGTGCATATTGCATTTTTTTAAAATCAAATTTTTGTATATGTTTATAATCCAAATAAAACTCAAATCTATTTTTTTCAATGCCAAGCCTACTCGCAATTCCCAATAAAACTTCTTCTTTTACTTTTGTACCGCCAATAACAACTATTTTTCCTTCTTTGTAAGAATAAAAACCTTGTTTCTTTTCTAATAATTCCGTCATATCAATCATGTCTAGAAATTCCTCTAATCGATCGCTTCGATTTAATTTTGACAAAACTGCTGTAATCTTATATGGCAATTCTTCTATAATTTTATCTTCTAATTCGGAGAGTTCTTCAATTGTCAATGACATATTATCCCTCCTCGTAAATTGTTTCCATTTCTGCAATTGCTTTTGATAATTTATATTTTAATACTTTAATTTCATCTATTTTCGCTAGGTATTTTTTAGCAATTTTATTTTGTATATCTTTTTCAGGACACGGAATAATAATTTTCTTTAATCCATCCACTGGAATATTAGGCATTACCGCACCTACCATTATGCGTGACAATGCAATACCACCATTTTCACTTTCTAAGTATGCTTTAACAAAATATGGATTGACCTTTGTTTCATCTAATTCGATTACATACAGATTTCCATTAGCTAAGACTTTTCGTTCTTCTGGGACTGATACAACTGCAACTTTAGCAGGTGTACCATTCTTGGAAATAACAAGGCTATTATTCTTAACACAGTATTTCTCTAATTTTTTATCTATTGATTTAATAAATGGAAGATCATCATTAATAATTCCGTTTTGTATATTAGCCAACATTAAATATTGATAATCTGTAGGATTGTCCGATACCATTTCATCTAATATACTAGCTTTTACTTGCGCCCCTCTTGTAATATTAGTAATGACATTTCCAAACGGAATTCCATTTTCAACTTCCGCCTCTGTATATATAAATCGAGATGGGTTAATCGCAAAATCTTCCTTTTCAATTTCTTCAAATGTAACACATTTTGAATTTTCTGTATCTTCTGTCATCATATGTACAATTTGATCTATTGTTTCATTAGATAATACATTTTGGCGTCTACCTACAGAAGCCATTGATCTTGCATCAACCATTCTAACCATTTTATTATTTTTACTTAATACTATCATTGATACCGGAATAGCTGTTGTAGAATATAAATTAGCGGGTAAAGATATGACAGCCTCAATCAATCCCATTTTTAAAAATCTTTCACGGATTTTTTTATCAATTCCACCATTCCATGTTGTTCCATTCGTAGCTATTACTACAGCTTTACCATTACTTTTTAAATGTCTTTCAACATTCATAATGAATAACCAATCCGATTTCGCTACTTTCTTTATTTCAGGAACAACTGATTCAAATTCCTGTAATTTTTCTTTATTTATCCCTGTATTATGTTTCAAAATATTCCATGGATAATCACAAAATATTTTGTCAAATTTTTTATCCATATTTAAATCAAATACTGTGCCTTGTTCAATTTCAGTATAGTCTGAAATAAGATTTAATCTTATATTTGATATTTCTTTGTAATGAGTATTTATTTCGATACCATAATACTTTGAATTCTTATCTTGTTCTATTGCATTAATAAGGAAATTTCCTACACCACAACAAAAATTTGCCACCTTTTCATTATTAATATTTAAAATCCGTGTTGCGAGATTCACAATACTTTCTGGAGTTTCTGAATTAGGCTCAGATCTTCTATTTGAAATTGGCATCCATAAAATAGTTGCTAAAAGATTCTCCACCGTATAATCATGTGCTATCTCAATTACAACAGACCATAAATTTCCAACACATTCTTTCAAAAATAATGATTGCTCAAATGATAATTCATTTTCAATATAATTTGAAAGTTCTTTTGTATTTTGCAATTCATTGTCTGCAACTAAATATGCTAAATATACAGTTGCAAATACATTTTTCGATTTTATTTCGCTTGTTCCTCTTAATCTAGACTCAATATCAAAACAAGTTTTCTCTACATTTTCTAATTCTTGATTCTTCAATTCTTTTAATGTAATATTCAACATATCCATCTCCTTTGGTTATTTATAATCAAATTTTACAACATCATAATATCACTATGTGTTTTGGTTGTCAATTACCAAATTTGATTTTAAATAACCAAAAGCTTATTCATTAACTATTTTCACGCACAAAAAGGAAGAAACCTGCTGGCTCTTCCTCCACTGTAAAACTTATAATTTTATTTATCATTACCTTCTTTAATTATTTTTCCAATTGATTACTTTATATCACAATATTCATTTTTTGTAAATTTAATTGAAAAATATGAATCTGCTCTATATGCAAGTTTTACATTCTACTATAAATTCTATCACTTCTTTCCAAACCCAATCTCCAACAACTCCGCCGCAACATCAATATTCTTTATTCTCATCAAATTATCCCAAACATCTTCTTTTCCAAGTAAATTCACTCCTCCATGCCAAACCAATTCATCGTCAATTACGGCAAACCTTTCTTCAACTTCATCTTTTAAATATATATCCACTCCCTGAGATTTCATCCTTGTAATAAGTTCATATAATATCTCTGGATTTCCGTACATAATGCTTTCTGGATTTCTTGTAATCACACGAACATTAACCCCAGCTTCTTGCCTTTGTTTTATCAAATATAAAAATCTTTCTATTTTATCCTGATAAATATCTGGACTTGATATTACAACGCTTTTATCAGCTTCTACTATATCCTGTTCAAATTTTTCTGAATAATTTCCTGAATCATAAATAGCATTGATATTTTGTTTTACTTGGAAATCTCCTGTCCATAATGTAAAACCGGTTCGTTTATATGTTCGTAATCGTTTTATGTACATATTATCAAAAAATTTTATATGTGAATCAATATAATCATAAACATAAACTGCTTCTTTTCCTTCGTAATCTCTGTTTAACCTTCCAATGTACTGCTCCAATCTTCCATCAAACGAAACAGGTGCTGCAAGCATTAGTGTATCTAGCCTTGGGCAATCAAACCCTTCTCCAATTTTCTGTCCTGTGGCAACTAGAATTAATGACTCTTCTTTCTTCACTTGTTTTAAACTCTCTCTTATCTCCAGATTTTGTCGATCTGTATTATCTCCATACAAAAGGAAAATATTATCTGCCACACCTTCCAACATTTGATAAAGAACTTTTGCATGTTCCTTATGTCTCGTTAATATAACTGGTGTTTGTCCTAAATGAATGCTAGATTTTACATCTTCTGTTATCATTTGATTTCGAGCATCATTTTCACTGATATTTTGATATGCCTTATTAATGTTTTGTTTACTTTCTTCAGTTTCAATCACTCTTGTGTATCTTGGTATAAAATAGTGTCCAATTCCTTGTTGTTTTGCTCTGTCTAATGCAGTAAATTTATGTCTTTGAGGGCCTAACAGCATATATATTATACGATCAAGATGATCACCTCGTTTTGGTGTAGCTGATACTCCATAAACATATTTCGCATTGATCTTTTGCAGCAACTGTATTGATGTTTTAGAGGCTGCATGATGGCATTCATCCATAATTACCATTCCATATGAATTTAACATATCTTGATATTTTCCTTTTGAATACATAGAACCCACCATTGCTACATCTACAATTCCTGTCAGTGTGTTTTTGCTTCCATGTAAAATACCAATCACACTTTTTCTCTGTCTCTTTCTTCCACTCTTCGTTTCATAAATTGGTGGTTTCTCATCAATATCCAAAAACTTATTCAGCTCTTCTACCCATTGAAGTAATAAATCTTTACTCTGCAACAAAATCAATGTATTTACTTTTCTTTTTGCAATCAAATAACTGCATACAACTGTTTTACCAAAAGCTGTCGCTGCATTTAAAATCCCATCCGAATGATGTAATAATTTTTCTGCTGCCTCATTTTGTTCTTCTTTCAGCTTTCCTTTAAATTTAACTCTGATCGGATGTCCTTTTTCTCTTTCATCAGAAACATCATAATCAATACTAGCCGTTTTACATTGTTCTATTACTGCTTCTCGTAATCCTCTTGGAATTTGAATATATCCGTTGATATCTTTTCCCAGATAAATAACACTGTAATTATAATAATTGGAATATCCCATACGTTTATTTTTATAAAACTCTGGGTTATCAAATGCTGCCATACTTCGGATCTGATTTTGTAATCTTGGCATAATATTTAATGTGTCAATATAAACTCCATCACTTAAAACAATATGTAAATTCCCTGTAACATCTGCCTTTGAAAACGTTTGTTTTTTCTTCCATGGTTTGGGTCTGTCTTTTAAATTATCATTGTTAGCAATTCCTTGATATTGTATTAATTCTTGCTTCCATTTTTCTATATACATATCAACTTCTTCAACTGCTAACTTTTTCGTTTTATTTAAAAGGATATCCCATTGATCAGGATATGCATTCCAGTTATCATCTACAAACACACTATTTCCATTTTTTAACGCTAATCCCTGAAGTGGTAATGCTACTAGATTTCCAATACTATTTGCCATATCTTGTGATGGATACATACGATCATAATAATGAAATGATTTTAAATTGACAGATGATGCACCCTTATCTAACAACATAAATCCAAAATTTCTTGCCTTAGAAGCTGGAATCGCTCGTTTAAAGAAAATCCATACATGTGCCCCTCTTCCTGATCTTGATCTTTCCACTAATGGATGAATTCCATTTTGTTCACACATCTTTCGTAATGCATCGACTTCATCTTTCCATTCATTATTCTGATTTGCAAAATCTGTTTTCTCCGCATCTTTTTCATGATTATCAAAGTCAAATACAAGAAATCTGCAAGTACCATCTGGTAAAAGTGGATATACTCCTATGACATCTGATCCATCTTCTTTGTATCCTAACAAATGTGTAATGATCTTTTTTACATCAAGCCTTGTCCATTTCCTATTGCTACATTCATCACAATATACTTTCTTCTTTTGTTGTTTAGGACATAAATAACTATTCCAGCGGTTATCACATTGAGGAAAATAGCCACCATTTCTTGCTCTTTTGGCATAGACATCTTCTCTTCCCCAAAACATAGCGAAAAAACGTTTTGCCATATTTTCTGTGATATATCCTGGATGAATAATACGACCACCTTGATCTGGATCGTATTCTGATGATTTATTGATTGGTTGTTCAAAAAGATTTATTTCTTCGTATGGTATATTGGCTTCATCCAGCTTTTCCTTTAATTTTTTATTTTCATCTTGTAGATTGCGGACTAGTTTTCGTAAAGTATCTGTGTTAAAAGCTTCTATATTCATTTTGTATTTCACCTTTAATGTTTAAAACCTGATTAGATTTTTTGCCTAAATAATTACTTCCATATCCAGTAACTTCTTTTTCAACCTTCCTTTCCTCGGATCTTCTATCAATCATAATAATTCCATATTCTTTCTATTTTCATAATAAATGAAATTTATAACAGTTCATAGGCTATTCTGTTAAAATTTATTCTTAAAGTATCAAACTTTCCCCAATATCTTTACGTGGACTCCCCAATATTTCCTCACCAAATACATTATCATTTTTTAATTTTATTATACAAACAAAATCTTCCTCTTTTTTTATAACTTTTGTAACTGTTCAGAACCCCATTAGTTAAAAATGATATCTGAGGTTCCGTTCAGTACTTTGCGGATCGCTGTGAAAGCGTTTATTCCTTGCTTGCGAGCTGATCCGATATAGCTCATGATTGCAAGATATACCTGTGCCTTTTTCACTTCGGAAACATCCAGAAACCTTGGTTTTTACTTTCACCATTCTCAGATCACGTTCCGCTTGGTTGTTATCAAAAGGTACACAGAGATTCTTTATAAATAGGCAGACTGATTCCTTGTAATCATCTAGTCTGCAAATCAAATTTAATACCTTACTCTTTTTCTTGCGACCACGCTTTCTAGCAGGAGTTTTAGGAAGTGGATTTTCCTCATATGCAGTTTTGATGATGGAATCATACTCCATATCAAATTTATGACGATGATAGTAGCTGACCTCATCCTTGTGCTTTTTGTTTTTTTAGTTTCAAGTTTTTTATTGTCGTAAATATTTTTTTATTTTCTCAAGAACTCGTTTTATAATTTGACTAACTCTCTGTCCTGAGATTCCATAAACATTAGCAATTTCTCCTATTTTTCTTCTATCACATTCTATTCCATAATAGAGACATATAATTTTTTGTTCTTTTTTCGTAAGTATATTTAAAAATTTTTTTAGGTCAGCTATATTACAGATCATGTCCCAATTTTCTTCGTATATAATACTGTCAGGTTCACTCTCATTAATATTATAAAAATCTCTTGAATTAAATATTACTGTACCATCTACTTCATCTATTTCAGCAAAATCATATACAAGACATTTGATTTCTGTCAATCGAGATATTTGATTCTTGTAATTATTTACCGAAATATATTCCAAAACATATTTCATTATATCTGATACCAAATTCTTATTTTTTCTTAAACTATGTTTATTCACAGCTTCCACTAATCCGCACCATGCTTCTGATATAACATCTTGAATATCCAAATTATAGATTATTGAAATTTCATAAGCTAGACATACTGTTCTTTTTAAAAGCAATTTTATTATAAGATTTTTCTTTGTTTTTACGTCATATTCCTTAGAATTTACTTTGTCTATTATAATTCTTTGTGCTTCTGACATACTGTTAATATAATTTATAAACGCGTTTGGCAAAAATGAAGATTTAATAAAATTATTATATATAGTTTCTTCCTCATAATGATAATCATCAATGTAATTATTTCTTAACAAATATAAATCTTTTATCTTCGGATTACTACTTATATCTAAGTATAAAACAAGATCGTCCATGTATTTCTTGGTTGTAGAAAAATAATTACATAAATCAGGAATATCCATTTCTGAATAATGTTCAATAATGTCCCTTATCTTTAACTGTTTAAATTCAGAATATCTTTTAATTTTATAAAGTTCCGTTTCTTTCACATATTCTAAACTATCACTAGGCAAAGATACTTTATCCCATATGTCTAATTTATCCCATTGCATAAAATCTATAAAATTATTTTGACACCATATCACAGCATTTGTTTCTTTAGATATTGCAGCTTCTAAATATAACCTTTTTGCATATTCTTTATTTTTAAACACATATGCTCCATTTTCATACATTTTTGCAATCATAAACATTGCTGTAGTATTTCCAAGTTTTTCAGCTATAGAAAAGGCTTTATACGCTTTCGAAAAATTTTTTTCAACAGATATTTTCCTGTATCCAAAAAACTTTATCTCACCATAATAAAAGCAACATCCTATTTCCAATAAATAGTCTATCGTATTCTTATCAGATTTCTCTATTTGTATTCCATAATTAATAGCTTCATAAAATAATTGTTCTGTATATTCAATTCCATTAGAAATATTTTTTCTTTCTAATTCCTTTGCATGAGAAATTCCTAAATTATAACATACCTCTAACATTGTTTTTGCACTTATATCAGAATCTATTTCACCATCATGATAATCCTTATAGAACCTACTTAGCCATTCAGTTCCCTTCTTATAATCTGCCTCTAAATTTCCTTTTCCAAACAAATATGATTGATATATAATAGAATAATCTTTTTTATATCCTAAATTGACAGCTCTCTCCAATGCATTTATAGCAGTAATCCAATCATTAGTATCAATTGCTTTTGAATATTTATCCAATGAATCTATTTTTAATTTCGTAATTTCAGAAATGGGATAATAGTCTTTTATTGCTTCGCCTATACATTCGGTTACAGATAAATATTGACCCGTTTCTATTTCTAATATTTCTAATTTTCTTGAATTGTTTTTGTTAATTTCAACAAAATGTTTTTCATAAGCCTTTGCTTTCTTTGGATTATTATATTCTAAAACAAATCGCACTATCTTACTTATAATTTTCGGAATAGCCTCTATGCATTGCCTATATTTACTTGTTGAAAATATTCCATGGTCTGTATCAATCTTAAGAGCCGATCTATAATTCACATGTTTTCTGAGTTCCATATCAATTAGTTTCATAAAATTTTGAACAAAGTCTAATATTGCTCCATTCGTGTTATACGTATGAAGAATTAAACCCAAAGATGGCGAATATTGATATATTTCTATATCATCTAAATTAATTGTTATTTCATGTTCGACATCAGTATATACATCAATTCCCTCATTCTTTTTTTCTATCTTTTTTGTAGTCCATTCTCCTAACAATATTTCTGTACTATCCACATTATAAAAATCACATACCTTATTAAATGCTTTTAATGCCAATAATATACAATCTACTATTATCTCTTCTGAATAATAGCTCTTTAGAACTCCTTTTCTAGGATCATGTCTGCTAGTTAAGTAAGATAAACCTCTTCTATAATTCTTATCAGCTATAAATTTTTTATATTCTATATCCCAATGATTCCCAATTATTTTTTCTTTCAATTCTTCATAACTATATTCAGCACATCCATGTAAAATCCAAAAATTCCATATTATTTGAGTTAATATTTTTGCTTTTGTTTTTTTTGTTGTCATTGTCATTGTTTCATAAAATTGCAGCAATTCTTTCATATCCAATTTCATAGAAGATGTATTAATGAAAGACACTATTTCTTCTATTTCTGGACTTTTAGACACTACGATACCTTTGTTACTAATTTTGGGTCTTGAATCTTCAAATACTTTTTTCAATGTATTCAATCGTTTTTCATTTTTATCCATATAGTCTTTCACACTAAATCTTATTATTTTTGTAATATTTGGATACAAGGATATGTATTTCTTTTGCTTTTTTTGATATTCCTTATTAGTAGATAATATATATTCAACACATCCCCCAATTCTCATTTTAAGTGCACCTATTAGTGCTTCTGGCCATGCTAAATACTCATATCCAAAATATTCTCTAAACATCATTTCTGTATACTTTAATATATATTCTGATAAATATGGGTCGTAATAATATAATTTAGTAGATGTCGCACGTTTAATTTCCCCATATCTATCCGTTATATATATTGTTTGATCCGGCAATATCTCATCAAATATTTTTTTAATCGGTGGTTTCCCTATTATCTGTCCAAGTACTTTTGCTGTCCAAACACTTCTTCTATATGGCCATGCATCATATTCCACCATTCCATATTTCCCAATAAGAAAATCAGAAAAGACTAATCCTTTTTCTAAGAATAATTTTTCTAATTCAGGCATCATATTCTTAATTATAATCTTAATATCTTCCAAACAATCAGCTCTTTTCACAAATGCGCTTCCCTTTACTTTCCAGGCAGATTTTCTTTGGATAAATTCGAATACATTATCATAATTAGAAGATATAATTTCTTTTACAATAGTCAAAT
This sequence comes from Anaerostipes hadrus, assembly GCA_036312945.1. Classification (GTDB taxonomy): domain Bacteria; phylum Bacillota; class Clostridia; order Lachnospirales; family Lachnospiraceae; genus Anaerostipes; species Anaerostipes hadrus_C. The sequence continues at coordinate 38,633 of JAXJNA010000066.1, read as the reverse complement.
TATTATTATAGCTTTCTTCTACCGGAATTTCCTTCTTAATTGGTAACCCATATAAATGACAATAATCCAAAAGCCAATACGAATAGGATAATCCTTCTTTTTCAAATTGCTCATATAATGTCCTAAATTGTTCCCATCGTTCTTGTATTGAAAAATCGCCCAATTCAGCCATTAGTTCATACGCATATAAATAATAGTATGATTTATATCCAGTAACAATATATTTTCCCTTCTTAAAGCAAGTTCTCCAATATATATAATATTTTAATTGCTCCTTATTTAATTTTCTATATGTAACATAATAAATTTTAATTGGTGGAATATCATTAATATCATCATCCGTCCACTCTATATTTTCCAGATATATTCCTTGTTCATAAAATAATTCTGATTCATCATCCGTTATAAAATAGTCGTTATGATTAAATATTTTGTCTAAATATTTTTCCTCAATTTTTTTCAAATTATTCCAAATATCATTAAAATAATCTTCTTTATTGCAATTATTGTTTCCATACTCATCTTTTCCATAAAAATTTTTTTCATCGTTTGATACTGAAATATTAATATGTTGCACTATTTACCCTTGTATGATGTTTATAGAAACAAAAACATCATATTTCCTTTCTTTTTTGATTTGTAGTTTAATACATTCAGATACTGTGGACTTTTGATTTTTACCTGCTCTGTCGCTGCTTTACAGTTAGGAAGTTTACTATCTGTTTTATGATCATGTTTTATCAGATTATCTGGCAAGTTGGCATAGGGTGTCTGTATCAAAAACTTCTATATTCATTTTAACTTCACTTTCTATGATTAAAATCATTTTGAAGCACTTTTTATTTTTCCTTTCCAATCCATTCCCAATTCCTCTAATAATCTAATACGTTCTTCTGTTATCTTATAATTAGGATTTCCTCTATATGCTTGTCTTTGGGTTGATAACCACATTCCTAATTTTATATCTTCATATATGTAATCAGTCGGAAGATCTATGTTCCCATACAGCTCATGATATTTTTTTTAATGCCAATAATTTTCTTTCCAGTTATAATCAAATGGATCCCAACACATTCCTATACTTTTCAGTTTTTTAATCTGTTCTTCTTTCATTTTACCTTTTCTTTTTCTATCTCTTTGACGATATAACCAATTTGCCAGTTTAATTCCATTATTTGAAATATAATTTGATGGTACAAATAAATTACCATTTTCTTCAAAAAATTCTTTTGCCGCTAGAAATCCAATTTCCCACTTCTTATCATGCACATTCCAAATTATATTATATTTTTCAAAGAAATGGATATCATCTTGACTAAGTTGTCCTTTTCTATATTTCTTTTTCTTTCCTTGCAACCATTCCCATAGTGGAACATCTTGATACCGTGTATGCATTGGCATATTAACCGTTCCATATTTTTCATAATATTCAATTAATAACTTTCTTTTATTTTTCTCATCTTCTTTAAGTGGATTCCATGTTATATTCATCTCATTTAATATTTTCTTTTTTTCATTATCGAGACTACCATTTCTATATTTTTCTCTTACATGCGCAATTAACTTGCCAAGTGCCTTACCATCATCTGTCTTATATTCAATAGGCACATTGATGTTTCCATATGTATTCTTATACTCTTCAAGTAATTTTATCCATTCATTCCATGCATCCTCATGAGGCTTTAAATTAATCATTAACGCCAATAATTTTTCCTCATGCTCTTTTGTCAATAATCCTTCTTTATATAATTCTCTTTGCTTGCTAATCCATTGATACAAATTAATTCCTTCTTTTGTAGCATCATTTGTTTTAATATTAACATAGCCATATTTGCTATATTTTTTTAACAAAATACTATATACATAATCCCACCTGTGATCATTATAATTATTATGCATTTCTATAATATTTCCCATATCATCTGATAGGTTACATTTATACTCTTTGCCACTGATATCATAAATAATCTCTTCTATTACATCCCCTAACCCTTTATAGTCTCTAGCTTTAACAAAATATGACTTCTCACAATTTTTTATTTTAGGTAATTCATTTTCTCGAATTCTTAACAATTTGATATCATTTCTTTTGCACAATAATCCCTTTTTTTCATCTTCATTCTTTTTATTTTTATGCCATGTTTGTCCATCATATTCGATGCCTATTTTTTTCGATGGAATATAAATATCAATTTCACATTTCAAAAAATCCGCTTGCGAAAGTTTTATTGCATCTGAAAAAAATTTTTTAATATAATAATACACAATTATTTCCGGTATCGATACTGCTCTTCCTAACCACGTTACATCCCATATCATTCCTATATCTTCTAACAACAAAATCTCTTCATCCGTAATTAACGGTTTATGCTTCATAGTTAAATTTTCTGCTTTATATCTATATGCCTTTCTTTGTCTTGTAATCCAAGCCCCTATTTTGCACCCATCTTCTGCAACAAACGAAGATGGAATATTTAACTGATTATGAATCAAATAGTATTCTTTTGCATGTTCATAATACCACTGCCATTTTTTATCTCTTTGGCTCTTCCATTCAATTCCGATAGATTCTAGTAATGAAATTTGCTCTTTTGATATATTCCCTCTCTTTCCTCTATAAGCATATTTTTGAGCTGAAATCCATGAGTACAATTTTGTTTTTGAAGGAACGTTTAAATCGCCATGTTCTAAATAGTATTCTTTTGCAATTTCATAATTTCTTATCCATATATCATTTATCATAATCTCTTTTACCACTTAATCCCTTTTATTATTTCCATTTTCCATTTAAAATCTTATAAACTTCATCTTCTCAATACTTTACCTTTTGTTGTATCACGATGTATGGAACCCGTTTTTCTTAATAATATTTCGTCTTTTCTTCGTTCCATTACCTCTACTTTTTTTGTTTGATATTGATGAACTTGTTGTCTTTTTGTTTTTGTTGATTTATGTTCATACTGTTTCTTTTTCTCATTATAATGGCTTACACTCTCATCCAATTCAAAATATGCACAATTACGCCACGAATTATATCCTTAATTATCTAATCAAGATATAGCTTCCACTCTATATCTCATCCAACCGATAACTATGCACCGGATACCCACAACAATGTATATACAGTCCTCCACCATACCGTGATTTCTCCGCCGTCAAAGAATACTTACATCTAACACATTTCTGCCCAGTCCCACCATTTCGGTTAAAATATTCTTCTACAAATTCAGCTTTCACAAATTCTGTTGTTTTACATCCAGGGTATCCAATACAACTTATAAAGAATTTTCCCTTCGGACTTTTCTTTAATTGCATTGGTTTTCCACATTTCGGGCATTTCCTATGTAGTCTTATATATGCTGCAAACGTATTTTCATCCGTTTCTTCCTCTTCCGAATCTGTTTCTGCATTACTCTCATCTATCGTCTTATTCATCTCCATAAATCCATAAATTGCAGATGCTGTATTGGCACCTTTAAATCGGATGATCGGACGATATTTCACCCGTTCTTCTTTAAACCCTGCTTGTGTACTTGGAATGCCGTACCAAACGATTTTTTTATCAATGATTGCTAATGGATTACTTACAAATGTATTTTCAATTGCCAATGACCTCAATTCTCTTGGCAGAGACTTTCGATTTTCTGCTCGTATGCAAACTTTAATACCTCTTTGTTTGGCTTCTTTTAAAGCTTTTACCAATTTTGTTATAAAAAGGCTTGTCTTAGGTTTATCTGGAATATCAATCCTGATTTCTCTTTTTGCCGTTATGATATCATTGATAAACGCCCACTCCCCTTCTTTCTCTTTATAAAACTTCATTGTATTTCCAAGGTTTTTATTATAACCCTCTTCAAAATAAGTTCCTGTAATGTCATTTGATTCGCGAATTTCTTTGTCGATCATCTTTTTAAATATAAGATTTTGTGATAGTTTTTTATTTTTCATATAATCTACATTTGCTAGACCTATAAATTTACCTCGACTTCTTGTAAGTGCTACATTAAATAATCGATTGGCATAATCATTTTGCATAGATGTCAGTAATATTCCTGGAGCTTTCATTCGATAACAATCGACTGCATCATATATGATCACATCTTTTTCTGAACCTTGAAACTGATGTACAGTTGCTGATGAAATTGTTTTAGCTTCTGGATTAATACTGGCTGTATCTCTTATCATTGCATGTAATAAACGAGATTGTGCATGATATGGCGTTATGATTCCTATCTTGTATTTTTTCTCAATATTTAACGCTAAATAAAAAGATAAAAAGGCACTTAGAATATTAACTCTGGAATTATCACTTACTTTCGTACAAGTAGTTAATAACCCAGATAAATCTGCTAAAACCATTGCTTGATCACAAAGAGGCTCTTGTTTTGTAATATCTGATATTTTATTTTTTATAGACCCTGCAGATTTTAATAAATCATTATACATTCTATGACTAACAAACTCTGCAATCTTTGGATGCATTCGATATTGTGTATCCAACAGGCATAGCCACTCATGTTTTTTATGTTCATTCACTGCTTTTGTAATTCCGCAATGTTGAAAAATATCTGTATTTAGTACTGAATTTTTGTTACTTTGAACGATTGGTGGTAATTGTCTAAAATCTCCCATACATACAAAATGCTTTTCCGCAAGGCTTGCTGAGAATATAATCTGTGGAATATATGCCATGCTCGCTTCATCAAAAATAACTACATCAAATTTCGAATCAAATATGGTATGATCTACCACTGCTTTTGATACAGTTGTCGCAACAAATCTTGCATCCTTTACACATTCCTTCTCTTCTGTCATCAGTCGAAGGCGGATACTTTTTAATTCCCCTTCAATTGTTGCATATTCTGAAGATCTTTTACTGATATATTTTCTTCGATCTAATAATTCTTGACGTTTTCTAAGTAGAAATGGATGTCTATGAATTGACAGATTATATGAAGTTAAATATTCATGATTTAATAACTCCTTATCTTTTGGATATCCATACCGAACGAATATTCCAGGTTTTATCGTGTCGCCTGCTAGCTTTGCTACTCTTTTTACTGCACCATCTACGGAAACATTGCTATATGATAACATCAAAACTTTTTCCTTATTTTCTATATGTTTTAATGCAATCTTTGCTAATGTCTGTGTTTTTCCTGTTCCTGGAGGTCCCCATACAAAAGTAATCGGTTGTTCAAATGACATCTTAACTGCTGTATCTTGACCTCTACTAATCTCCGTATCTGAATAATCAATGGAATTTGTTCCATCACAAATCAGACTTTTTACGATTTGTGATGGTTCACTTTTCATAATTGTTAGTCGTTCAATTAATGAATTTAGCAATCTCCATGGTTCGGCTGAGATATCAATGGATGGTATGTCTTTTCCTAATTTTGCTTTTGTTTCAATAATGATCGTGAATTCTTCGCATCCTACAATACTTCCTTCTTCTTTTTCTTGTCGATGCCATATGGTGATCGGCGTTCCTTCTGGATAGGATAATTCATCGTCTGATTCAAATGAATATATGTATTTCCCTTTCTTGAATTCAATTAACTTTCCGTCAAAGAGGCTTTGTTTTTTGCCTCCATTTTTGCGTAGATAAGAAATCTCTCCTTGTAAAGCATCTTTGTATTTTTCGTAGAAAACATCCATTGTTTTGTAGGATTGATTCCATTGTTTTTTGTTATTTTTATTTGCTTGATTTCTTGTAGTACTTGTTTTTGTTGTTTTAATATCTTGATTTTCTAAAGTTAGATATCCATCAACATCAAAACATGATGGATATTTAAACATTTTTACTTGATCTACATTTTGGAACTTTACATATACGTGATCATTATCAAGCTTTGTTATTTCTCCTGTTCCATATTTCTTATGGATTACTTTTTCCCTTACTAAATTCATAAAATATTCCCCGTTTTAATCAATTTTGATTTGTGTAAAATTATAATAAATTATATCTGTAATTATACCATAATTTTGTTGATTTTCAACAATGTACACCTTATCTAGTTATCTTCTATTGTGAGATTCTTATATATAAGCTCTATTCCATCGGAAGACGTATACTTTTGCACAATATATGTTAAAATAAACATATAATTAGATTGCAAAGGTCGGAAAGGCTCCCGACACACTCTGCCTATAAAACAAAGTACCTGAGATGATGGATACGCCGCCCATCTTGTGATTTATTTTGTAAAAGGCATATCTCCATTGATTGGGATATGCCTTTATTACTAGCTTTCTATCTCTTTATTTTTCAGTTCCTATATATGATATTTTCTTGTTATTTTGTACTACTTTAAATAGTTCTTCAGGATTATTTTTCATTTTCCACAGTTCTTTCTCATGTCGGATTTTACAAGATGCTGCAGTCCTAATCATAAAATCTTGTATCTCCCTTTCTGTATACCCCTGCATTTTCAAAAAATGTTTAAGATTACGAATAACACTTTGACTTTTTTCCAATATAAGTTTATTTTCAGCATCCTCCATTGTAATTCCCCAATGTTTAACTAGAAGATTTATAATTTGATCATCTGTCAAATTTGCTTCATACAGTGCAGATACAGTATTTTCAATTCCAATTTCTATTGCATCATAAAACGCTCGATTTGCTTCATTTGCATATGCATCTCTAACCATATTTAGTAACTCGTTACCACCTTGCTTTATATAATCAACCACAATATCTCTAGTGATTTTTGTCATAGTCAAACTCCTTCCTACATTTCACACGAAATCAGTTTCTCTATTACCTATATTGCATAAACATCATAATTTCTAAAATCTTCTTCCGACTCATAAATATCATCTGATGATATACTATTTTTATGCCCGCATTCCGTACATTTCCATACATAATGATGATCATCAAAACCAATCTGATCATTCAAATATGCATTACATCTGTCACAATACCAATCAACTCCTGGAAACCTTTCTCCCATATTCATCTTCCTTTCTGTAAAGCTTAATCAACATTAACTTGTTACGTTCTTCCTATCCAAATTATATCTAATCTTTTTAGCATAAAACACCTCGAACCTCGAGAGTTAGCATACCTTAATTCTCTACCTTTAGAGGATTATCACATTCTTGGATTCGAAGCAAAACAAAAAAGACATACCCTACTCTCAAAGATATGCCTTTCCCATTCAACCAAAATCATTCAATTTCTCTATTCTTCTTTTCCACCTACTCCTCCGTCTTAATCGAACTAATCACCACATCCCCCAACTGGCACCCCACCTTCCTAACAACAATATCCTCAATCTGACTCCTCTCAACCTTCGACAGATCCTTCTTATTCACCAACACATCCACCTTCCCATTCGTAATCGTAACAATACTATTCAAAAATCCCTTAGCCCCCAGCAGATTCTCCGCTGCCGTCTCCATCTCCATCTGTTCTGACAACATTGCCAATTTATCCACTGCATCCTGTTTCACACTATCTTTCACTGTCTGATCCTTAATAATATCTTCCAACGTATCCTTCGCCTTACTATGCACCTGCTCCCTCTCTAATTTCGCTTTCGCCACATAATTACTAACCTGTGCATTTGTAAGCACCGCTTCCCCAACGTCAGTCACATCATCGGTTACTGCTGCCGCACTTTCTTTTGCCACATTCTTTGAAACTGTCTTCGTCTTGCCATTCTTCGTCCCAGCCGATTCGTATTTCTGACTATAATTTACATACCCTGCCACAGCGATCACAACCGCTAAGGTCATGATGATCATCTGATTTTTCTGAAATACTTTTTTCATTGTTAGGAATCCTCCATTTTTAAGACTTTCACTTTATAAGATGAAATATGAAATAACACAGAAACTGCTTCAACGATCTGATTCTTTATAATATCATTCCCACCGCCCTGGGCGACAACGACCACTCCTTCAACAACTGGTTCTACTTCTTTGATCACATATGGGACTTTCTTTCCATCTTCTTCGACTAAGACAGTCTGTTCATCTTCTTTGACCGTTTTTTCTTTTTCACTGCTGCTTTGTTCATAGGGACTGTCTTTATTTACGACGGCTTCTTTGGATGAATTAACGGTGATCATCACTTTTACTTTTCCGACTCCTTCTACATGTTTTAATGCATTGACCAATCGCCTCTCCTGCTTTTTCACATAGAGATCGGTAGAATCTTCTTTTGCTGTGGTTTCACTACTTTGTGTGTTCTTCTTTGTCTTCCCAGATGGGATGCTTACGATGATCAGGCTGATGCCAAGAAGTAAGATCAGGCAAAGTTTTGGAATGCCGATATTTTCGATCAGATGTTGTAGTTTTTCCCTCTCTATCATATTTCTTCTACTCACTTATATTTATATTAGATTCCTTCATATTATAGAAGTTTGAAATTGCGGTTTTTAGTTTCTTTGTATGACGAAGCTTGTCTGTTTTGATGTCGATCTTCTCGATAGTTCCTTTTTCATTTACCTTTGGATCAACCTCTAATACTTTGAGATCGTACTGTGAAAATAATGTTGTGATCTGTTCTTTGATCTGATTTTGTTTTTCTTCTTTTGCACCATCTAAAAATGCAGGGTTATTTTCTCCTTTGACTGCGGTGGAGATTGCCTGTGTCACGATATCTTCGTTGGATAAATAATAGGATATTGGCTGCATCATCAGGGAGATGAGCATAAATCCTGTCATTAACCGAAGGTATGGCCGATAGATACTTTTGTTACAGAGCTGATCGATCAGTGTTGTTAAGATCAGGAAAAATATGATCATTTTCAGATAATCCATAATCCTTACCCCGCATAATAATTAACGTTGGTTGAGAATGCGATCAATGCCACGGACAGGATAAATAACAGTGCCATCGTAAAGATCATCGAAAGCATTAATTTTCCGCTTTGAATGACTGCATCCATCGCTCCGGTGATCCTTTTGTCGGATATGGGCTGAATCATGATCCCTGCCAGCAGATAGGTAAGAACAACTGCTGTGATCTCTATAACTGGTGGGACGATGATCACGATCAGTACAAGGATTCCAACGGCTCCGATGCTGTTTTTGATCACAACTGCCGAACCGATGACCATGGTCATTGCTGAATTCAAACCACTTCCGATTCCTGGAATGGCACTCATTCCTTTTTGGAGAACTGTATTTTTCATGGAATCAACGGCTGGAAGGATCATCGACTGGATCAGCTGAACTCCTAACAAGACACTTAAGAATCCTTTGAGTAGGAACTTGATCACACCTTCGAGCGTTTTACATAGTCTTGAAAAATGTTCTTCTTTTGATATATGGTTGATGATCTTTAAGACAAATAAGATCTTGATCATCGGAAGTAATACAACATTTGTAAGGGTTGTCATTGCATAGATCAGCAGCAGATAAAATTCATAAACTGTCGTTGATGTTGTGATCCCGGAAGTTGAGACAACAGCCAGTGAATATGCCATGATCATTCCTTTCATATAATCTGCCATTAAGGTAACGAGCTGCGTCACTGTTTTGTTTAAATAAAAAAAGGAATGTACCATGACACCGCATAGGATCACATAAGTAATATAAAATGCACTATTGGCTGTGCTTTGCTGGAAAAAGGAATCAGACAGATTTTTAAAGATGGCTGCGGTAAATGCGATCAGCAGGATTTCTCTGATCAGGTCTTTTTGGATCAACATACGGTTAAAAAAGACCTCTTTCAGTTTGGCTTTGATCGTATGCAGAACACCTTTTACATTTCCGTGGATCAGCTGTTTTACTAATTGTGTATAAGATAGATCGATCTCTTTGTCTTTTAAGGTGTTTTCCACATTGGTAAACATATCTTCGTTTAGTTTTGTTTCTTTGGCTGAGATATCATTTGTTCTTGTAAGGATCAGTAAAAACAGCAAGGTTAGCAGGAATATTCTTTGTTTCATGTGCCATTTCCTAGTAGTTTCTGGATTGTTCCAAGCAGCGATTCAAAGACTGGAAGTCCAACGATCAGGATTGCTAATTTCCCTGCAAACTCGATCTGCTTTGCGATCGATGCCTGTCCTGCATCTTTGCAGATGTTGGATGCAAACTCGCAGATGAAGGAGATACCGATCAGTTTTAAAAGGATCTGGAAGTAGCTTTGTGGGATTTTTGAATAGGACCGGATCATCTCAAACACGGTTAGTATTTCCTCCATTTGTTTTAGTCCATACATTGCCAGAAGAATGCTTGAGATCACTGCGATCACGACTGCGATCTCTGGACGGATCGTTTTGATCTTCATGGCGATCAGACTTGCAACGATCCCAAAGACTGCGACTTTTATCATCTTAGTATCCGCCTCCAATCTCTAGGATATCGTAAAAAGTGTCTGGACGCTTTCAAACAGATCATAGATATACGGGATCACCCAGCCAAGGACAAGGATCAATCCGGCAAGTGTGATCAAAAATGCCTGTTCGTCTCTTCCGGAATGTTTTAAGACCTGCACAAGGATCGTTACAAGAATTCCAACAGCTGCGATCCGAAAAATGATATTGACACTCATAACCCCTCCTTGTCATAAAAAATGTCTGGTAGTTGCTTTATAGTAAGATGATCACGATCAGAACGCTTAGTGATATACCGAGACTTCGATACATCTTGCAGTTCTTTACTACTTGATCTTTCATAAGAAAGATCTGGTCGTCGAGTTGTTCGATCGTCAGCAGGATCGTTTTCTCCTGCATCTGCTGGTCAAGATATCCGATCGTTTCACCCATGTTTTTTAAGATTTCATAAAACTTCGGTTCATAGATCACTTGTTTTAATTTCTGATCAGCAGTTTGCTGCCATACTTTGGCAAAGGATTCTTCGCTGTGTGTCTCTAACTGCTTTGCCACCTTTTTTAGAAATGGCTGATATTCCTTCTCTGTCTTTGTCGATATCTTTAAAACGGCTTCTGGAAGTGGAGTAAATCCATAGCGGATCTCTCCTTGCAGAAGATATAGCATTCGTTTGATCGCTATTCCCTGTTCCAATCGTTTTTGTTCTTTTGCGGCTTTGTGAAATCCAAATCCGATCCCTGCGAAGATCACGATCAATGATCCTAATATCTTGATCAATTTAGGACCACCCCGTTTTCATCCATGATCTGTGCAATATAACCAGGCTGGTTTCGCTGTTCTAAGATCACGTAGCGCTGAAACATCTTTTTGTTGATGATCTCCCGCATATAGGGATTCTTGGATAACGATTCTTTGTTCTTTCCATGGGCCGTTGCAAGAATGCTGCAGCCACGGTAGGCGCAGAAAAATAAGGCTTCCACATCTTCTTTGCTTCCGATCTCGTCCACTGCGATCACATCGGGTGCCATGGATCGGATCAGCATATTCATACCCTGTCCTTTTTCACATGCATCCATGACATCTGTCTGGATCCCGAGGTCATTTTGGGCAACGCCTTGGTAGCATGCTCCGATCTCACTTCGTTCATCAACGACTCCGACGGTCTGTCCTTCATCAGAGATTTTTCGGATCATATCCCGAAGCAGGGTTGTTTTTCCACAGCCGGGTGGTGAGATGATCAGCGTTGGAATGAGTTTTCCCATTCTGGTGCAGCGTGAATATAAAGTGTCCGCACATCCTTTCACTTCATGTGCGACTCGGATATTTAATCCGGAAATATGTCGGATCGTTTTGACTTTATCATGATCCATGACAACGGTTCCGCAGATTCCAACCCGGTGTCCACCTCGGATTGTTAAAAATCCTTGCTTTAACTGTTCGATATAAGCATACATCGAATAGCTGCTGATATATTCCATGGCTTGTCTGATCTCTTGTGAAGTTACAATATGTAATTGTTCTTTTCTTGTTGTGATCTTTCCCTGTTCGGATAGGTAACAGGTTTTTGCATTGTATTTTAAAATGACTGGCTTTTGAATACGCAGGCGGATTTCCTGAAGTTCGTCCCAGTTGATATCTGCCTGCTTTATGATCGTTCTGATATGTAATGGAAGGATTCCTAAGATTTCTTCCTCTTTCATAAATTAAAAAACACCTCCCCATTTTGGTATAATCCAAATATATGTGATGGAAGGTGTTTTTATGAATGTTGTTTTATTTTTTCTTCTGATAATATGGTGCGATCTGGTCAAAGGATTGTCTGAGCTGATACTGGAAGTTATTTTGCTTGACGATATTTGTCTTCTGAGTGACAAACTTGTCTAACTTCTGCATATACTCTTCTTCTGTGACACTTCCTTCTGCCACGTAAGTAAGACCTTTTTCCCAGCTTGCGGTCAGGGTTGGGTTTAAGAGGGATCCAATGGATGCACTGACAACATTGACGATCATCTCTCCGGTTAAAGTCGGAGTTACGATCTGTGTCTTTTTATTTAATGCAATGTATTTATTGGCCACTAATTTCTTTACGATCTCTGCTCTTGTCGCACTCGTTCCGATCCCGCTTCCTTTGATCTGTTCCCTTAAATCTTCGTCTTCGATCAGCTGTCCTGCATTCTCCATCGCAAGGATCAGGGAACCTGAATTGTATCGTTTTGGTGCGGATGTTGTTCCATCTTTGATCGTATAGTCTTTCACTGGAAGAGGCATACCTTTCTTCAAAGATGAGATCGCCTGGATCTGTTCTTCTGTTAATTGGGCTTCTTTCTTCTGTCCGCCCATTCCTGTGACTTTTAAATATCCTGGGTCTTTTAGCATCTTAAAGTTTGCAAAGAATGCTTCGCCCTTGGTCTGTGTCTCTAATTTGATCTTTAAGTACACGGCTGGCGGCATAAAGATGCTTAGGAATCTTCTAGCGATCACATCATAGACTTTCTGTCCCATCTCTGAGATCCTTGATAAACTGCCTACTGCCTGCCCGGTTGGAATGATCGCATAGTGATCGGTGATCTTCTTGTCATCCACGTATTTTGACTTGATGATCCCCTGATACTTCTTGCCTTGCATGATCTCATTTGCAAAGCCTGCTAATGGCGTGTAGTTGTTTAATCCCCCGATATTTTTATAAATCTCTTTGGCGACCGCACTGGATAAGACTCTGGCGTCGGTTCTTGGGTATGTAACCAGTTTCTTTTCATATAGGTCCTGGACCACTTTTAATGTCTCATCAGGGCTTAGCTTAAATCTTTTGGAACATTCATTCTGAAGTTCTGCCAGATTGTATAATAACGGTGGATTCTTCTTTTCCTGTCGTTTGGATGAGGATACTACGATCGTCTCATTGTTGCTTCCATCTTCTAAATATTTGATGAATTCCTGTGCATCTTTCTTGTCCAGGAATCCGTTATCTTTATATAGTTTCTTGGACTCAAAGTACTTCGATCCTTTCACTGCTTTCCATTCGGCTTCGACTTCAAATCCCTGACAGTCAAAGTGCCCTAAGATTCTGTAAAATGGTGTTGGCACAAAGGTACGGATCTCTCGTTCTCTCTTGACGATCATTCCGAGAACACAGGTCATCACTCGTCCGACTGCTACCACTAAGCTTCGTTTCTGATTTAAATAGTTACCGAGTGTCCAGCCATATTTGAGTGTCAGGACTCTGGAGAAGTTGATCCCCATCAGATAGTCTTCTTTGGCTCGCAGGTATGCGGCTGCTGCTAGGTTGTCATATTCACTTAAATCTTTCGCTTCTTTTACCCCGCGGATCACTTCTTCTTTTGTCTGAGAGTCGATCCAGACACGTTTTTTCTTCTTATCTTTGCTGACATTGGCCTGCTGATCTACCAGACGGTAAATGTATTCTCCCTCTCGTCCGGAGTCAGTGCAGACGTAGATCGTATCAATGTCTTCTCGATTCAGGAGTGAAGATACGATATCAAACTGTTTTTGTACTCCTGGAATCGTTTCATATTTGAATGTATCTGGGATAAATGGAATGGTTTCTAAGTCCCATTTCTTCAGTGCAGGGTCGTACTGGTCCGGGTAGGACATGGTAACTAAATGTCCGACACACCATGTGATGACTGCCTTGTCTCCTTCCATGTATCCGTCTCTGTTTTTTGCATTTATATTCAGTGCCGATGCGAATTCTCTTGCGACACTTGGTTTCTCTGTGATAAATAGTGCTTTCAAAAAATTACCTCTTTCTAAAAGTTTTACGATATATTATAACATAACCATTGAAAACATGATATAATTAAATCTGGTTCTTGTGGAATTCATATCTGTAAAAATATGATTCCACATAAAATTTATACTGAAAGGATGATGAGTATGTTTTTAAATGAAGCAACCAAACTTCGTGCACAGACAATTATCAAGGGACTTGAAAAAAGAAATATGCATGGTGTTTTCTGTGCAACCAAGGAAGACGCCCTAAAACAGGCTCTTAGTTATATCAAAGAGGGTTCTTCTGTTTCTTGGGGTGGTTCTATGAGCGTTTCTGAGATTGGGCTGATGGATGCCTTAAAGGAAGGAAACTATCAGCTGATCGATCGTTCTGTCGCAAAGAATTATGATGAGCAGCGTGAGATCTTTGCTAAGGCTGTCTTATCTGATTATTTCCTGATGAGCTCTAACGCGATCACTTTAGACGGAGAACTGATCAATATCGATGGAACTGGTAACCGTGTTGCGTGCTTAAGTTATGGTCCTAAACATGTGATCATGATCGTTGGTATGAACAAAGTTGTCAATGATGTGGAAGACGGAATTAAGAGAGTTCGCAATTTTGCCAGCCCTCCAAACACTCTTCGTCTCGGACTGAAAACTCCTTGTTCTATGACTGGACGTTGTGGAGACTGTTATGGTGATACCTGCATCTGCAGTCAGATCGTTGTGACAAGACGTCAGAGTGCAATGATGAAAGATCGTGTGAAAGTGATCCTTGTTGGTGAATCCCTAGGTTATTAAACACTCAGTCTTTCTATCAAATATCACAGACATTTTATTAGGCATTTTTACTGGATATTTTATCGCCATTCCAGTGAAAATGCCTTTTCTATTCTTGAATTTTTATAACAATCATAGTAAAATCAAACTATATTATGACACAATTCGACATATTTTATAACAATATTGATATTATGGGGTTTTTCTATGAATTATGATATTTACCATTCATCTATCACTTATTTTCCACTGCTTCCGCTTTCTAAAACGGCTTCCTTTGAGCGCAAGGTATTGGATATCCGACAGATGCCTGCTCAGGTTTTGTTTCCTCATTGGGATGATGAGTTTGAGTTCATATATGTTCTCTCTGGCATGATGGAGTTTCGTGTGCGGCAGAAGGCTTTTCTAGTTTCTTCTGGGGAAGGTTTCTTTTTAAATACTGGCGAGATTCATTCTGCTTGTGCATATCAGTCTTATGACTGCCGCTTTGTTATCTACCGGATCTGCCCTTCTGTTCTTTTTCAGACAGAAGATAATCCTTTATATCAAAAATATATCAAACCTCTGGTCGATCATCCTTCCTTTGGATTTTTAACGCTTGTTCCAAAAGTCCCTTGGCAGAAATACATCCTTGAAATGATCCGCAAAATGAATGAGATCTGTGACCGTCCTGTTGATGGGTATGAATTGAAGATCAATCATTTTGTAAATGAGATCTTTTATTATATCTTTCATAATGTGAATCTCTCCAAAGAACTATCCTTAAAAGAATCAAGAGACTTAGAACGTATGAAAGATGTAATGATCTATCTCAATAAAACGATCGACCAAAAGCATACACTCGCTGATATTGCTTCTTACTGCCATCTAAGCAACAGTGAATGCTGCCGACTCTTTCAAAGAAATGTTCATCTAAGTCCTGTGGATTATCTGAATCAGCTTCGTATTCATATGAGTCTGTCTGAGATCATCAAACATGAGAAAAAGATGACAGACATTGCTAAGATGTATGGTTTCTCTGGCAGCAGTTATTTCTCTGAAATGTTTAAAAAGACCCTCGGCATAACGCCAAGAGCCTTTTATAAATCTGTTCTTGAGCAACAAACTCTTTCTTCTAACGCTGATCCCATTCACGGAAGGCGATGAATTTCGTCTTCCAAAGAAGGCTCAATGCTGGGGTTAATGCCCAGATCATCTTTGTCTCTTCTTGCATGATCAGATCGATCTTTAATATCCCTGCATACTGAATTACCAGTAGTAATGTAAAGATCACTAGTAGTCCATATGCAACAGAATAAGAATTATGTACTTTCTGCCCGATCTTCTCACTAAAGTAAAAGCGATCCAGTGTCAGAGAAATGATCGAAATCACTGATAAAATGATATTGATCGTATAAAATGTATGCATATCCATATGATTAAACCAGGTTGCCAAAACTCCTAGAAAGATCATGATCTGTGCATACCATAATACTTTTTCCTGTTTTTCATATTGATTTCTCATCGATTGAAACCTCTTTTTCTTTCTTTTAATAATGAATAAATACAGGATCTCCGATCTTCGTCAGGTTATATACAGATCTTGCATCTGATAATGTTAAGTTAACACATCCATGAGATCCATTCGTCTTATAATACGTTGGTGACCAGCTTCCCCAGTCTCCTCTGCTACTGTAATGATATCCTGTTCCTGTCCACATGATCCTTGTCCAGTATCTTGTTGGAACACTGTAATCCGCACCTGTTAATGTCTTCGTCAGTTTCTTCTCTTTAATGTCATAAACACCGGTTCTTGTGATACGATCTGGTGTTGCTTTTCCAGTGATACAGGTTGTGCTGAACACAAGTTTTCCCTTCTTGTAGACGAAAACTTCCTGCGCTGACAGGTCAACTTCACTGTAGTTTTGTGTATCCCAGTCATTTTGTTTATTCGTATAATCCATACGATATCCTTTATGGCTGTAAACCGGTTTTAAACTTGTAAGTAAAGCCTGTTCATTCTCCTTGGAAGGGTCTTTCTCATAAGCTTTGATCGCAGATTCATCTGGTGCGTTCTTCAACGCTTTCATTGTCTGTGCGATAACTTTATCATAATCGATACGCCATCCATAGTCTCCACCACTGACTTTGATCTTCTTGCCAGAATGTGTCTTAAATGTTCTTGCGATTCCCTGTGTCTTGTATTTTAAGCAAAAACTCTCCAGCCATTTCTCAACTGCCGGTTGGTCTAATTTTACAGTATGTTTCTTTGTGTTTACTTTGATGCAGTCTTTTAACGCATCTGGACCTAATGTCTCTTTGACATTATTACCCATATCCCACTGAATGAAATGTAATAAGTACTCATTGTAGGTTGTCTGCATCTGTTTTAATTCTTCATCATCATGATACAGACCAGGCTTTTTATAGACGTCCGGATTCTTCTTTTCATCTGTCAGATTCAGTGTGTTACTTAAAGACTCTATGGATTTCTCTACTGCGTCATAAAATGCTTTACGGTTTAAGTAATTTCCTTCATCTTCTTTCTGGATTACACCGTATTTCTTATCTGCAGAATATACGATCGTTGCATCCACTGGTTTTGTGATCTTATATGTATCACTGCCTTTGATCAGAACGGATTGTTTTAATTTGGCCTTTAATTTCTGCTCTGATAATGCAACTGCTGTCACTTTGGTCTTTTTGCCACCAAAGATCGTTGAGAATACACTTTGGCTGTGCTGCTTCTTGTAAGCGTCCTTTACGTATGATTCTGTCTTAAATGCAAGATCGATCTCCTTACCGGAAATCACTTCCTTCCCATTATTTCTTCCCTTGATCTTTAACTTGTAAGAATCAATGGATTTCTTTACCTTCTTCACTGATTCTTCGTATGTCATTCCTGACACATCAACTTTGTTAAATGTACTCCCCGGATACCAACGGTTCTGATAATGGGCATGGACACCGATAGCGGCTGCTATTAAAACAACCGCTACGGCACCTCCTATGATTCCCCCTTGTTTCTTTGTAATCCTCATATTGATTTCTGCCTCCAAATCCGACTCTGTGATGGATTATTCATAGAGTGGATATTTTTCTGTTAATCCTAATACTAATTCGTTTGCTTCATCAAGTTTCTTGTCTAATAATGTCAGACGAATAGCTTTTGCAATCACTTTCATATCGTCTTCTTTCAGTCCACGAGTTGTAACAGCTGGTGTTCCAAGACGAAGTCCTGATGTTACGAATGGAGATTTTGGATCGTTTGGTACCGTATTCTTATTACATGTGATATGTACAGAATCCAGTACTTTTTCAGCTTCTTTTCCTGTCAGATCATATTTCTTAAGGTCTACTAACATTAAGTGGTTGTCTGTTCCTCCAGATACGATATCGAATCCTTCTTCGATCAGTGCATTTGCAAGAGTATCTGCATTCTTCACAACCTGTGTCATATATTCTTTGAATGCTGGGTCTAATGCTTCTTTGAATGCTACAGCTTTACCAGCGATCACATGCATTAATGGTCCACCCTGGATTCCTGGGAAGATTGCTTTGTTAAAGTTGTATTTTTCATTCACTTCATTGCTGCACATGATCATTCCACCACGAGGTCCTCTTAATGTCTTATGTGTTGTTGTTGTTGTTACATGAGCATAAGGGATTGGGCTCTGATGTAATCCTGCAGCCACTAATCCTGCGATATGAGCCATATCTACCATTAAAACTGCTCCAACTTTGTCAGCGATCTCACGGAAACGTTTGAAGTCGATCGCTCTTGCGTATGCACTTGCACCAGCAATGATCATCTTTGGTTTGCATTCTAATGCGATTCTTTCTACTTCATCATAATCGATGAATCCTTCATCATTAACTCCGTATGGTACGCAGTGATAGTTCTTACCAGACATGTTGACTGGGCTTCCGTGTGTTAAATGTCCACCGTGGTCTAAGCTCATTCCCATGTATGTATCTCCGACATTCAATACTGCGAAGAATACTGCCATGTTTGCCTGTGCTCCAGAGTGTGGCTGTACATTTACATATTCGCATCCAAATAATTCTTTGGCACGTTCTCTTGCAAGATCTTCTACCACGTCTACATACTGGCATCCACCATAGTAACGTTTTCCTGGATATCCCTCTGCATATTTATTTGTTAAATGACTTCCCATTGCAGCCATAACAGCTTTGGAAACAAGGTTCTCTGACGCGATCAACTCAAGATTCGTTCTCTGTCTTGTTAATTCGTTTTCCATTGCTTCTGCTAATTCTGGATCGTAGTTCTTTACTTCGCTAAAATCAAACATAGTTTTCTCCTTTATATATTTATGTAAAATAATATTGTGTCTCGTATGTTGTGTCTTATTCTTATGATCATTCGATCACTTGATCTATCTGATTATTCCTGGAACTGTTCTTTTAATGCTTCTACTGCACGTTCTACACGGCTTTCTTTGATCAGAACAGTGATCTTGATCTCTGATGTGTAGATTAAGTGGATGTTGATTCCACGATTATACAGTGCTTCAAACATCTTAGAAGCTGCTCCGCTGTTAGACATCATTCCAGCTCCAACGATAGATACGATTCCGACTTCTTTATCACTGATGATCTCTTCGTAATCTGCTTCATCAAATGCTTTCTTTAATGTTTCAACGGCATGATCTGCTTCATCCTGTGCTACAACGAAGGAGATGTCTTTATTCTCTCCACGTCCAATGGACTGAAGGATCAGTTCCACGTTGATTTTTTCTTCTGCAATGGCACCAAAAACTTTTGCTGCGATTCCTGGCTGGTTTTTGATTCCTTTGATTGCGATCAGTGCAACTTCAGAGTTAGACTGAACACCGCTAAATAACATTTTCTCCATCTGATTATTCCTCCTCTGGTGTTGAAAGTTCAATTCCAAGTTCTTCTAGCTGTAATGTATCAACCGGTCCTGGAGCCTGTGTCATCAGGCAGGAAGCATCTTTTACTTTCGGGAAGGCGATGACATCACGAATGCTGTCTTCTCCTGTTAACCACATGACAAGACGGTCAAGACCATAAGCTAAACCAGCATGTGGTGGTACTCCGAATTTGAATGCATCTAATAAGAATCCAAAACGGTTGTGAGCATCTTCTTTTGTAAATCCAAGAGCTTCAAACATCTTCTCCTGAATATCATCCTGATGGATACGGATAGATCCACCACCAAGTTCTGTACCATTTAATACGATATCGTATGCTTTCGCACGGACATCTCCTGGTCTTTCATCGATGAATTCCAGATCTTCTTCAAATGGCATTGTAAATGGATGATGCATTGCTGTGTAACGATTCTGTTCGTCGCTCCACTCAAGTAATGGGAATTCTGTAACCCATAAGAACTTATACTGGGATTTGTCGATCATATCGTACTGTTTCGCAATGTGAAGTCTTAAGTTACCAAGCACATCAAAGACTACTTTGTCTTTGTCTGCAGCAAATAGTAATAAGTCTCCTGCCTGTCCATCCATTGCTTTGATCAGTGCATCCATCTCTTCTTCTTTCATGAATTTAGCGAAAGATGATTTCACTGTTCCATCGCTCTTTAACTGAATATATGCAAGACCTTTCGCTCCGAAGTCTTTGGCGTAGTCAACGAATCCATCGATCTTCTTACGTCCAAGATCTCCTAAACCTTTGGCGTTTAATCCTCTTACAGATCCACCATTCTCTAATGCTCCTTTAAATACCATAAAGTCACATCCGGCAACTGTATCAGATACATTCGTAAGTTCCATTCCAAAACGCATATCTGGTTTATCAGATCCGAAACGGTCCATTGCTTCTTTATAAGTCATGCGAAGCATAGGAAGCTGCACATCGATATCTAATACTTCTTTGAAGATCTTCTTTAATAAACGTTCATTTACATCGATGACATCATCAACATCAACAAATGAAAGTTCCATATCGATCTGTGTAAACTCTGGCTGGCGGTCTGCACGTAGATCTTCGTCACGGAAACATTTTGCGATCTGATAGTAACGGTCAAATCCAGAGCACATTAAAAGCTGTTTAAACAGCTGTGGTGACTGTGGAAGTCCGTAAAATTCTCCTGGGTGTACACGGCTTGGTACAAGATAATCTCTTGCTCCTTCTGGTGTACTCTTTCCTAAAACTGGTGTCTCGATCTCTAAGAATCCTTCATCTCCTAAGAAGTTACGTACCATTCTTGTTACATTATTACGAATACGTAAATTTCTCTGAAGATTTGGTCTTCGAAGATCAAGATAACGGTATTTTAAACGAAGTTCATCTTTGACTGTCTGATTCTCGTCAATTGGAAATGGAGGAGTTTCTGATTCTGATAAGATACGTAATGTATGTACCTTGATCTCGATATCTCCTGTCTTCAAGTTCTCGTTGATCGCTGCACTTCTCTTCTCTACAGTACCTACTGCTGCAACGACATACTCGCTTCTTAAAGAGTTTGCCTTATTATAGTCTTCCTCAGATAATACTTCCTGATCAAAAACTAACTGTAAGATTCCTGAACGGTCTCTTAAGTCTACAAATATAAGACTTCCTAAATTTCTTCGTTTCTGTACCCATCCCATGACAGTGACTTCTGTTCCGATAAGTTTGTTGCTTACCTCTGTACATCGGTGGGATCTGGCTAAACCTGACATTGATTCTGCCATGATATTTCCTCCTTCATCCTTTTCACTTTGTACGAAAGGCAGAGCCCGTATCTTCGGTTCTGCCTTATATATTCTTTTATGAATCTTTTCTTACAAGGATCTGTTCGATCTCTGCAGCGTAAAGTACGTGATAATCCTTCTCCGGATACCACTGTTCATCTAAAGATTTATCAACAAATCCTTCTGGATCCATTGGCTGAGAATATAACTTCTTACAGATCAGTACAATCTTTGCTTCCTCAAAAAATGGAATTCCATTCGCATCTGTTGGTGTCAGACGTGTCTTCGCGATCTTGTCTTCATCTCTTCCAGATACACTTCCAAGATAGCTTAAATCCTTCTTAAAAGTATCATCATAGAAAGATAATGTAAATGATTCTGACTGGTCAATGAATTCTTTTGTATATCTTTGTGGTCTTAGAACTGTCACAGCGACATTCTTACCCCACATAACACCTAAACCACCCCATGAGGCAGTCATTGTGTTGACTTTTCCTTCTTGATTCTTTGCAGTAACAAGCATCCATTCCTTACCGATCAGGCGAAATACGCTCTGGTCGAAATCTTCTGGTGCCACGATCGCATATTCACTCATGCATGTTACCTCCTTTCTTGTAATTATTACTCATTATATATGATTTTGTCAAAAATGTCACGAACTAGTATAAGAAAGCATGATTTTATTTTAAACAATCTGCGATCTTATCAAGCGAAATGGTCGTAACTTCTCTTGTTTCCATATTTTTGACATTTCCTTCATTCTTCGCTAATTCGTCATCACCAATGATGATCGTATTCTTGGCATTGAGCTTATTTGCGTATTTCATCTGTGCTTTTACGCTTCTTCCAAGATAATCTGTTTCTACGACAAATCCCTGATGACGAAGATCTACAACGATCTGATAAGCTTTTGCTTTTGCTTCCTGTCCAAGAATTCCTACATAAAGGTCGATATCTCTTGTGCATGGAAGATCTACTTTCTCTTCTTCCAAGAAATAAAGGATTCTCTCTACACCCATACCAAATCCAACGGATGGCATAGAAACTTTTCCATCGATCTCATGAACAAGATTGTCGTAACGTCCACCACCACATAAAGTAAATCCATCTTCATTTACAAATTCGAATACGGTCTTTGTATAGTAGTCTAATCCACGAACGATCTCTGTATCAACTTCATATGGAATATTTAATGCATCTAACAGACTCTTTAATTCTTCAAAATGTGCTTTACATTCATCATCTAAATAGTCGATCGTTCTTGGTGCATCTTTGACGATCTCTTTGCATTCTGGCACTTTACAGTCAATGACACGTAATGGATTCTTTTCCATACGTTCTCTGCATGTAGGGCATAAATGATCTTCATGTTCTTTCAAATATGCTAATAATGCTTTATTGTATTCTTTTCTACAGTTTTCACATCCAATGCTGTTGATATGTAATTTTGCATCTTTTAATCCAATTTTCTTAATGAAAGTGGATACTAATGTGATCAGCTCTACTTCTGCTAATGGACTTTCCGCTCCAACAAATTCAACTCCGAACTGGTGGTGCTGTCTTAATCTTCCACTCTGTGGTTTTTCATAGCGGAATGCTGGTGTGATATAGAACATCTTGATCGGCTGTGGCTCATTTGCCAGACCATTCTGTAAATATGCACGGATCGCTCCTGCTGTTCCTTCTGGTTTTAATGAAATACTTCTGTGTCCTTTATCTTCAAATGTATACATCTCTTTCTGGACAACGTCTGTTGTTTCTCCAACACCTCTCTGAAAAAGCTCTGTATGCTCAAATACTGGTGTGATGATCTCGTGAATATTATAGGATGCGCATAAATCTTTAAAAACATTCTCTAAATATGTGCGCTGGTCCATATCTTTTCCAAACCAGTCTTTTGTTCCTCTTGGTGCCTGTGTAATCATTCTTGTTCCTCCTCAAATAATTCATCCAGATTGCCTTTTTCCATCACAGTTTCCATAACTCCGTCTGAAAATGCGACTCTCTGGAATGCTAAAAATACTTTCATATCAAAATTCTTTACTTCATCGATCATGATATCAAGTGCAGTCTCAACATCAAATCCTTCTCTATAATCCCTGTTTGAGATCAATGCTCCGAAAATATCACATACATGCATGATCCTTCCAACTAATGGAATCTGTTTTCCTACCAGATTATGTGGATAACCGGTGCCATCATAATGCTCATGATGATATAGAACTGCGTCTAAAACCGTCTGGTTATAATCGTAATCTGCAAGGATCGCATATCCAATGGATGGATGCATTCTCATATATCTTGTTTCGTCAACAGCCAGAATCTCATCTTCTACTTTCTCATTCATATAGAAATTAAGTCTTACTTTTCCAAGATCATGTAACATTCCGGCAACTGCAAGATCATAACACACTTCTTCTTGTAATCCTAATTCCTTGCCAACAAGATAAGCCAAATTACTGACAATAATACCATGACTGATCGTTTCTTTTATATCCGCATGGATTGGTGTCTCAATGTCTGTTCGTCCATAACTGATTGCCATAATCAAACTCCTGTTTATATCATCTTTAATTCTTTTCTATGAATGATCTCATCAATTCGTGTAATGTATTGCTTTATATCTTTAAGATTTTCGATGCGGTCCACCTGATGATCTTCCTGATGGACGACCTTTGAAGATGTACCAGCACCAACTGCTATAATATCATGTAATTCCTCCATAATCAAAATATTATAGAGACATTCTTTCCCTTTTTTTGAAAAACCGACATTCTCAAGGTTTCCTGGAATGTTTTTCTGCCGATATAAATAATATGGTTCCATATCCATATCTCTTGCACATGAAGCAGCATAAGATACCATCTCTTCGCTCGCTCCAAAGTGATATGTATCTTTCATTCGATTTAATCTCGATGAACGCTTAACTGCAAGTGCATGAACCGTTAAACTCTCTGGATCAAGCTTTTTGATCTCATCTAAGGTATAAGAAAGTTCCTCCATTCCTTCTTCTGGAAGCCCACAGATCATATCCATATTAATGTTATCAATTCCTGCCTGTCTTGCAAGATTAAATTTCTCTTTGATATCTTCTGAAAAATGATTCCTTCCAATGAGTTTTAATGTCTTATCGTTCATTGACTGTGGATTGATACTGATCCTTGTTACACCATATTTCTTTAGAATCTTTAATTTCTCAAGATTCAAGCTGTCTGGCCGTCCTGCTTCCACAGTGATCTCCTGGATCTTTGAAAATGAGAATCTTTTGTTAACCTCACATAACAGATATTCCAGATCTTCTTCTTTTAAAGACGTTGGTGTTCCACCACCAATATACATCGTCTGAAGTTCTTTGTTCGCATAAGTCTTCGCCACAAAATCCAGTTCTTTCAATAAAGCTTCCAGATAGTCTTGTACAATATTCTCAAATTGATCGATCGAATACGATGTAAAAGAACAGTACAAACATGTGCTTGGACAAAATGGAATTCCTATGTATAGACTGTATCCCTCTTTGTATGGAAATGCTTTTAGCAGTTCTTTTTCTTTCTGAACGGTTTCTGTACACAATCTTGCTTTTTCTTCGGATGCCAGATAATCTTTTTGAAATCTGTGAATGATCTCTTCACTACTCTCGCCCTTTTCATATCCATCAAAAGCAATCTTTGTCGGACGGATCCCAGTCAACGTTCCCCATGGAAGCTGTTTGTCTAATGCTTTGGAAAATAACTGATAGATTCCTCGCTTCATCTGGTTTTTAAAAATCTTTTTATTTTCATAATCGCCAAATAACTGAATCTCATCTTCTAACTCGCCCTTTTTGTATAGGTTCATGGCGATTTCCTGATCTTTATAATCCACGTCCAGTATAAAATCATAGATAGAATCAACGTGATCCGTCAATTCTATCTTCTCTCCAAGCATAAATGCCAATATTAAACTTCGAATGTCATATTCATAAATAGTCTTGTTCTGAATTAATCCAATCATAATCTACTGCAGAAACGGATTGCATCTGCTTTCCTCCTCGATCGTCGTTGGTGGTGTATGACCGGATAGTACCTTTGTCCATGGTGGGAGTACGAATAATTTCTCTCTGATCGCTGTCAGCAGGTCATTCAGATTGCCTGTCGGAAAGTCTGTTCTTCCAATGCTCATCTGGAACAGTGTATCTCCAGAGATCAGCCATCCATAATCTGCAAAATAATAACATACTCCACCTTTTGTATGTCCTGGAACATGGATACATTTTACCTTTGTTCCTAATACATCTATGATCTCTCCATCTTTCACCAGATGGTTCGCTTTTAATGAGAGATTCATTCCCATCATCGCTCCGAGATTGAGCTGTGGATCTGCCAGAACTTCTGCTTCATCTTCATAAAGATAGATATCAAGATCTGGTTTTTGTTCCATCAGATATGGAAGGGCCATTACATGATCAAAATGTCCATGTGTCAGACATACACCTGCAAGTTCCATTCCGTCTTCTTCTAATGTATTCATAATGCGTTCTCCCTGATCTCCCGGATCAAAGACGAATGCCTGATTTGTTTTTGTATTCTCAACAATATAGCAGTTTGTCTGCATCTGTCCAAGACAGATCGTTACCATCTTAAGTGGTCTGTCAAGTCTTAATGTTGTTTCACTCATATTTTCACCTATCCTGCTGTTCTTTCTATGTCGATCACGCCTTCTACATTCCTGATCTTCGCAATAATACGGTTCAACTGCTCTACGCCTGTAATATCGAAGGACATACTAAGTGTTGCTCTTCCTTTCTTATTGTTTGATACGTTGATCGTAATAATATCAATATCTAACTCTAAGAAGATCTTTGATACTTCTGCTAACAATCCCTTTCGATTATTGGCATAAATATTGATCTCTGTCGTATAAGTCTGTGTTGTATCTGCTTCACTTACCTGCCACTCAGCTTCAATAAGTCTTGCTCTGTCAGATTCTGGCATATTCAGGAGATTCACACAATCTGTTCTGTGGATTGAGATTCCTCGTCCTCTTGTAATAAATCCAACGATCTCATCTCCTGGTACTGGATTACAACACTTTGAAAAACGAACAGCAACATCATTCGCTCCACGTACAACAATCCCTCCTTTGGATTTCTCATCCTTTTTCTTCTCTGAATTCGTTGCTGCCGCCTGTGCTGCTTCTGTTGTTTTCTGTAAGATCTGTTCATCCGTGATCTTCTGTTTCTGGATCTTACGATCTTCTTCCTGCATCTTATTGATAACCTGGCCTTCTTTTAAGCCACCATGTCCAACAGCTGCACATACAGAATCCCAGTCTTTAAATCCGTATTTTAGTTCGACCTTCTTAATGTATTCAGGTTTCATCAACTCTGGAAGCCTGATACTCTTACTCTTACAATATTTTTCTAACAGTTCCTTACCTCGGACGATATTCTCTTCCTTGAACTGTCGTTTAAACCACTGATTGATCTTACTTCTTGCCTGTGCTGATTTTACGATCCCTAACCAGTCTCTGCTTGGTCCTTTTGAATTCTGTGATGTAATGATCTCTACACGGTCACCATTCTGCAAATGATAATCAAATGGTACCTGTCTGCCATTGACTCTGGCTCCAACCATCTTATTACCGACTGCACTATGGATTGAATACGCAAAGTCGATCGGTGTCGAACCATTCGCAAGGTTTTTGACATCTCCATTCGGTGTAAAACAATATACCTGTTCTGCAAAGAGATCCAAGTTCGTCTTCAGCAAACTTAAAAACTCTTTGTTATCATCCATATCACGCTGCCATTCCAGCACTTCTCTTAACCAGCTTAATTTCTCTTCTTCTTTGTTAAGTCCCTTGGTATTATTATTCTCTTTATATTTCCAATGGGCTGCAATACCATATTCAGCAACACGATGCATCTCAAATGTACGGATCTGAATCTCAAATGGATGTCCTTCTGGTCCGATCAATGTAGTGTGAAGTGACTGATACATATTCGGTTTTGGCATCGCAATATAATCCTTGAATCTTCCAGGGATTGGTTTATACATCTCATGAATGATCCCAAGTGCCGCATAACAATCCTTAACCGTATCAACCTTGATCCGGACTGCAAATAAATCATAAATCTGATCGATCGTCTTATGCTGATTGACCATCTTCTTATAGATACTGAACATGTGTTTCACACGTCCATCGATCTCTGCCTTGATTCCGGCGTGATCAATATGTCCTTTCACTTCGTCAACGATTTCCTGAATAAATGCCTCTCTTTCTTCTTTTGCGGAATCAAGAGAACGTTCTAAATCCTCATAGACATCTGGTTTTAAATATCGAAGTGCCAGATCATCCAATTCAACTTTGATCTTGGAAATACCAAGACGATGTGCGATCGGTGCATAAATATCCATTGTCTCTCTGGATTTCTCTTTTTGCTTCTCTGGACGCATAAACTGCATGGTACGCATATTATGCAAACGGTCAGCAAGTTTGATCAGGATCACTCGGATATCTTTTGCCATTGCAAGAAACATCTTTCGTAAGTTCTCCGCCTGAACTTCAATCTTGTCTTTGGAATAACTTAATTGTCCTAACTTTGTTACACCATCAACTAACTGGGCAACTTCTTCCCCAAAATCTCTTACAATATCTTCATGGGTTGTTTCCGTGTCTTCTACTACATCATGAAGCAGTCCTGCCATAATCGTTTCTTTATCAAGTTCTAATTCTGCCAATATGATCGCAACACAAATAGGATGAATGATATACGGCTCTCCAGACTTTCGTTTCTGTTTCTCATGTGCCTTATATGCTACTTTATAGGCACGTTCTACAGCCTCAATATCTTCTTCATCATAAATGCTTTGCATGGTTGTGATCAGCTGTCGTTTCAGTTCCTCAGGCGGTGTGAAACTATCTGGACTGCTGATATCCTTCTTTACACGATTAATGTTTGTTCTGCTTTCTTGTTTCATGCACGGATACCTCTTGTTTCTTTTGATTATTTTTTAAGCTTTGATTCGCAGTAAATACAGCGATATACTTGGTGTTCTCTGTCTGTCAATTTAAACACGTGATCGATCTCTTGTTCTACAGATGTAATACATCTTGGATTCTTGCATTTTGCGATATTCACGATCTTCTCTGGAAGTTCTACTTTGTGTTTGGACTTTACACTGCCATTTTCAATGACACATACCGTAACTTCTGGATCTATGTAACCTAAAACATCAAAGTTCACTTCAAATGCATCTGAAATCTTAATGATATCTTTCTTGCCCATTTTGCTGCTTTTTACATTCTTAATGATCGCAACACTGCAATCTAACTGATCTAATCCAAGACTATTATAAATCTGCATTCCGCGTCCCGCACGGATATGATCTAATACGATTCCATTCTTAATGCTATCAATGTTCATCTGCGCTTACCCCCAGTAATTCCATGATCAATGCCATTCTTACATGTTTTCCATTCAATACCTGTTTAAAATAGCAGGCTCTTGGATCGTTATCAACTTTTACAGAAATCTCATTCACACGAGGTAATGGATGTAAAATAGAAAGATCCTTCTTGGCGATTTTTAATTTATCCATATCTAAGATATAGCTATCCTTCAATCTTACATAATCGGCTTCATTAAAGAAACGTTCTCTCTGTACTCGTGTCATATAAAGAATATCAAGCTGTGGCATCACATCTTCCATCTTGTTAACTTCTGTAAATGAGATTCCTTTCTTCTCAAAAACATCTTTCTTCAGATACTCTGGAATCTGGAGTTCTTCTGGAGAAATTAAAATATAATTGATTCCTTCATATCTTGATAATGCTTTGATCAGAGAATGAACTGTTCGTCCAAATTTTAAATCTCCGCAAAATCCGATCGTTAGATTACTTAAACGTCCCTTTTCTCTTCGAATTGTTAAAAGGTCTGTCAATGTCTGTGTTGGATGATTATGACCACCGTCTCCTGCATTGATCACAGGGATATTTACATACTGTGATGCTACATATGGTGCTCCTTCCTTTGGATGACGCATCGCAATGATATCTGCGTAACATTCAATGACTCTTGCTGTATCTGCAACACTTTCTCCTTTAGATGCAGATGATGAATCAGCAGAAGAAAATCCAAGAACACTTCCTCCTAATTCAAGCATTGCTGCTTCAAAGCTTAATCTTGTTCTTGTACTTGGTTCAAAGAACAGAGTTGCTAATTTCTTGTGTTTGCATACTTCCTGATACTTCTCAGGATTCTTTGCGATGTCATCAGCGCGGTCTAATAATCTATCAATATCTTCCACGCTTAAATCCATCGGATCGATCAAATGTTTCATTACATATTCCTCCTAATGGTTTGTCCTACCTTCAATTCTACATTTTTAGGCACCTAGTGTCAATTCTTTACTTCTGATTTTAGACGAAGAACGCCCTTGTCTACCATAAATACCGGTCGATACGATAATTTTGACTTTCTAAGCCCCTCTTCTCCAGCATCATCTTCTCTATTTACATATTTAAAATCTTCCATCTCATGGATCACAAACTGTTGGTTGATCATCGGATAGGCTCCTTGAATATCTGCAAAAGCTTTTTCAATATGCACAATAAATGTATCCTCATTTGATGCACGTTCTCCGATTGAAAATCCTACGACCTTTCCTTCCGCACGCAGAACACCTCCGACAAGTCCTAATTCTTTATAATTGATCACACAATTTTTAGAAACACAGATCTCGTCATGTTTCTCTATATCTTCCGGATCACAGTTTTGCATCTTCCATTCCATCAGCATTGCCAGTACTTCTAGCTGATTTTCATCAGAAAGCGGTTCATAGGACCATTCATGATTTTCTTTAAAACGATTGATGTGGTTTCTCTTTCCATGAAGTTTCTTTCCAGATAATGTTGCGAGTTTTTCTCTGTCATAAATATATTCTGAGATATCTCTGTCATATTCAATCTCATAGATATCCCCAAACATCTCACGAAACTCTTCTTCCATCTCATGAGTTACACCATGTAATACAAACGGAATCTGTTTTTCTTTGCAATCGTCCATGAAATATTGCAACACTTTCTTTTTATCTCCTTTTCCAAGCGGGTAGCAAAAAGAACCTCCCTCCTCATCAGTATGAGATACAAATAATCCATCTATGATCACATACTTTACTTGATAAAAAGGACTCCATAAAATAATATTCGCTGTTGCATAATCACAACTTCTTGTATCATCTGCTAAAATACATCGGTCAATTTCTTCCTTATCTTCGATCGTTGGTGTTTTAAACTCCATCTTTGTCAACTCCATTCTAGTGTTTTCTTGTAATATTTTTATTTGTGATATGGCTGATGATTCAAAATCCGATATGCACGATAAATCTGTTCTAATATGATCGTGCCTGTCAGCGAACCACTTTGTGTAAATGACGATACATGAAATGGCTTTGCTTCCTCTGATCCTAAATCTCCAATATAAAAATGAAACTTTGAAATTCCCTGTACAGAACTTTCATTAATTAGTTGTGCAAGCCCCGGACTTGTCATACTGTCTCTTCCTGGCAAGATATGATAATGTTCTCCCGGTTCTTTTAATATTTTCTCTATTTGTTTTGCATTCTTCTTATATACTACAGAAACTTTCGCATATGCACCAAGACGTTTTAGATACTCACCCATTGCTTCCTGATACATCTTAGGGTCCTGTGATTTCTTCTGCAGAATATAGATTTCAAACTTCATCATATTTTAATTTCCTTCAAAAAATTGTTTTAATTTTTTATCTTGTTTTAAAGCCTGATCGTATCTTTTGTTGATCTGTTTTGTAAGTTTTTTAATTTCTTTGCTGTTCTGGCTTTCTTTTTTTGCATCTGTGATCTCATCCGTATCATGTTTTTGATTATTATAGATACAGAAAGTATCCCCTTTCTTCATCACATAATACGATGTCATTCCGGGTGCAAGTGTTTTGATCTTGCGGATCTTCATCTCATATGTTACGTAAACGATATAGGATTCATCGTCTGCACCTTGTTTGATCAGATATGTAAGATTCTTATATTTCTTCACATACTGATGGATCGCTTTTTGATTCTCGGTTAATTCATTCGTGTCTTCTACCATATTCTTAAGATTTTCCAGATCATTTTTCTGAACTCTCTCATAATATGTTTTCATAAAATCCTCAACTGCCTTTTTCTCAGCCTCTGAATCTTCCTTTTTCGTTTCCGCTGCTTCATTTGTTTCTCTGATCACGCCTTGTGAGGTATTCTTTTGTATTGTTTGTTGAAAAATCTTTTTATTCGTAAGCCGTTCTTGTTTCATCTGGTCTAATTTCCCATACGCCAAAAAAGCTGCAATAAAAAATAAGATCCAACTTGTAATGATAACAACAACTGTAGATTTTCTTAGCTTCACGCACATCCCTCCAATCCACCTACAGCAAATTTACAGTATATTATACCTTACCTTGCGAAGCAAGTCCAGTCCGAAGGACTATGCATTCACGAATGCCCTGCGGGTATACCTTATCGAGCGGAGTGAGTCCAGTCCGACCCAAAATATCTCTTGCTATTTTTTTGAATATGTTGTAATATAATATAGCTTATGTACCAGTAACTCAGTGGATAGAGTGGCAGCCTCCGAAGCTGTTGGCCGCGGGTTCGACTCCCGCCTGGTGCATGCTTTATCTAGATAAAATCAACGAATACAATTTAATATCGTCTTATAAGAGACTATAGATTTTACTGTTTCTGATTACTAAACAGCAAGGTCTATTGTCTCTTTTTTTGTTATTAAGGAGGAATCATTTTATGGATCAGACGTATATGAAAGAAAAACCAATTTTACCATTATTACTATCAATGGCTCTGCCAATGGTAATCTCAATGTTTGTAAACTCATTGTATAACATCATTGACAGTATTTTCGTTGCCAAGATCAGTGAAGATGCAATGACCGCATTATCTCTTGTATATCCAGTACAGAATCTGATCAACTCAATTGCGGTTGGATTCGGTGTTGGAATTAATGCAGTCATTGCCATGTTTCTTGGTGCAGGAAAAGCAAAGGAAGCCGATAAAACTGCAACTCAGGGATTATTTTTAAATGTCATTCATGGAATTCTGCTTACGATCGTGGGATTAATGATCATGCCATCATTTCTTGCAATGTTTACGAATGATCAAACTGTTATTGGGATGGGATTACAGTATTCGACAATTGCATTAATGTTTTCAACGATCATTATGGCAAGTATTTCCTTTGAAAAGATTTTTCAGGCAGTTGGAAATATGGTGATCACTATGATTGCTTTAATGACTGGCTGCATTGTAAATATTGTGTTAGATCCGCTTTTAATCTTTGGAATTGGATTCTTTCCGAAACTTGGAATTCAGGGTGCAGCACTTGCAACAGGTATCGGACAAAGCAGTACATTGATCATTTATCTGATTGTATATGTATTACGCCCAATTCATGTAAAAATCAGAAAAGATTACTTAAAGTTAGAAGCTGTTTATATTAAGCGTTTATATGCAATCGGAATTCCAGCAACTTTAAATATGGCACTGCCATCTTTCTTAGTATCTGCTTTAAATGCGATCTTAGCATCATTTTCACAAACATATGTTGTTGTGCTTGGTGTTTATTACAAATTACAAACATTCTTATATCTAACAGCAAATGGAATGATCCAGGGAATGCGTCCGATCATGAGTTATAATTATGGAGCAAAGGAATCAGCTCGTGTCCGTAAGATTTATCTTATGACGTTTGAGATCGTTGTTGGAATCATGGCTGTTGGAACGGTTATTTGTTTTGTGATGCCACAGACACTGATGAGTATGTTTACAAGCAATCCTGAAACATTGACAGAAGGTGCGATCGCACTTCGTATTATTTGTGCAGGATTTATAGCTTCTTCCGTTTCTGTTGTTTCTGCAGGTGCATTTGAAGCATTAGGAAAAGGTATCCAGTCTTTTCTGATTTCACTTTTACGTTATGTTGTAGTGATCATTCCTGCTGCATTTGTATTAAGCAAAGCAGTTGGAGTGCATGGCGTATGGCATTCTTTCTGGATTGCTGAAATCATTACAGCTGTAATAGCTTTTATTCTATATTATCAGTTGATCGGAAAATCAGGAAAAGAAAAAATTGACTAAATTTTGACAGATTGTAAAGAAACACTTACAATAAACAAAACAAAAAGAAAAAAGGAGAGTAAAATTTATGGGACATATATCAACCGTTGAAGTTCGTTATGCAGAAACAGATCAGATGGGAATTGCTCATCACAGCAACTATGCCGTCTGGTTTGAAGTTGCCAGAACTGATTTTATCAAGGCTGCTGGAATTTCTTATACAGATGTAGAAAAAGAAGGAATCATCACTCCATTAACAAGTCTTGAATGCAAATATAAAAAAGCAGCTTTCTATGAAGACCAGTTACAGATTCATGCAAGCCTTACAAAGCTGTCTCCGGTTCGTCTGGAATTTTCTTATAAGGTTACAAGAGATGGTGATCTGATCGCTACAGGAAAAACAACACATGGTATGGTGACAAAAGATTTAAAACCGATCAATGTAAAAAAAGAACATCCGGAAATTTACCGAATGTTCGAAAATGCGTTGGATCAAAGATAACTTAGCTGTTCAATTAGGATTAACCGCATTAGTTGATGTGGGAATGTCATTCTACTGAAACTTAATTTTAATTTTCCTTTGGATACAACCTTTGGTGATAATCCGAGGGAACCACCAATAATAAATGTGATATTATTTATGGACTCCTTGTTCCACTGATCCCATTTCTTCTGGAATTGTTCGGTGGAGTAAGGAGTTCCTTCTATACAGAGAGGAATTACGAAAGATCCTTCTGGAATCTTATCAAGAATCCTTTGACCTTCGATTTCTTTAATCTTTGACTCCTCTTTGTCACTGGCATTATCTGGTGTTTTCTCATCAGGGAGTTCTATGATTTCAAAATTATATTTTTTACGGATGATCTTTGTGTAATGATCGATCAGTTCTCTTAAATATGTTTCTTTGATTTTTCCGACGCAGATCATTTGGATTTTCATGTGTTTCGATACCTTTCTTTATAACTTAATCAGCAATTCCCAATAGCCTTTATGACTGCTACCAATTCGTCTAATTACCTCTTGTTTTTTCATCTTATTTAAATAATATTTTACTCTATCTACTGTCCATCCTAATTCCATTGCTATTTCTTTCTGACTTAATTCTGGATTATTTTGAATCACTTGTAAAATTTCGTGATCATTTTTGGTTAATTTTATCGTAGTTTGGGTAGTAGTTTGGGTAGTAGTTTGGGTAGTAGTTTGGGTAGTAGTTTGGGTAGTAGTTTGGGTAGTTTTTGATTTTTCTTCTCTTCGATACATATTCACTCTAAAATCACCATCAAAATCAATTAATTCTGGTTTTTTTAGACCATATTCTTTACACTCCCTAAGAATTCTTGGTATTCCGGTTCCCCATTTTTCGATAATTTTCATATACGCAAATGCATTGGCTATCGCTGGATTTCTTAGTCTTGAATATCCTTCAATCATTTTCTTTATCGATACCGTATTTAAAAGCATACCAGGTGATGTTACCTCTAACCGATCATCAAATATCGCTACCTGTATATTACCTGGTTCCAGATAATTACGATGAGCAACTGCATTGGCTATTAGCTCCCTTACACTATTTATCGGAAGTTCATAAACATCTTGCCGATATATTCCTTTAATCTGCATACCCATATTAATCTTTTCTAACACATACTGAAAAGCTAATTGTACCTGATCTTGAATCGGTCCACTGAACTCTCTGCGATCCACAAAATAAGCTCTTGTTTTCCCTTTAAATACTGCACATTGAATTGTTGGTTGAATTTGCATTTTTCCTGTCAATAATGCATAAGCATTGGTAGGAATAATTTTCCCATTATCTTCTTTCAAAATTCCCCACGTAATCAATATATTCTTTGTAACATCACGTATTGCTGCTTTCTCTTCATCATTCCATGTATTTTCAATTGCTATTTTTTTCATCTTGTCACATAAATCTTTTATATCATCTTCATTAATTTCAAGATATTCACATGGCTCATTATCAAAATATCTATTTTGACCTTCCAGAATTAATTCTTTCAGCATATATCCTTCCGCATGTCTTGATGTACCAGCTACACGTACATAGGTTCCATCTACAAGTCCTTTATTTTTTATATAATATGGACGCATCGGTCCCGGATGAATCTCTACTACTATAATCGTCTTGTCATCAATTGATTGCAACGTTACATCTGGATAAATTTTAGGCTCACAGCTATCTGAAATAGCATTTGTAATCGCATCCATTGTCTGAAAAATCGTATCAGGATTCATACCAACGATATTTAATGTCTTGTCATCAACACCAAAAACAATACGTCCTCCTCTGCCATTTGCAAAAGCTATTACTGTTTTCATATATTTTTCACTTTTTTTGGGCATTTCAACTTTATATTCAATATTTATTGACTCTCCTGAAAACAATTTATTTTTCAATATAACTTCTCCTATCATCATTCATTAAAAATATACTTAATACTATATAAATATGTTTCGAATCATATCATACAATTTTGACATTTACAATATAATTTTCTCATCTTACATAAAAGTGTAGCACATTTCCATAAACCCATCAAACTACACCCATACAATGACAAGAACCCTCTTTTCATCTGTAATAGATACCTTATTGCAAAAAACACTTTTATGTACTAGAATTGAAATAATAAAATTATTAAACGAGGTAACTAACAATGATTGAAATCCGAAAATTTGAACCCGATGATACAGATGCAGCAATCAAAATCTGGAATGAAGTTGTTGACGATGGTGTTGCCTTTCCTCAGTTAGATGACTTAGATCATGAAAGTGGCCTTGCTTTCTTTGAAGAACAGACATATACCGGGATTGCTGTTGATTCTGATACAAATGAGATTGTTGGGCTTTATATTTTACATCCAAATAATGTTGGAAGATGCGGCCATATCTGCAATGCAAGTTATGCGGTTTCTTCTGCTCACAGAGGAAAACAGATCGGTGAATTTCTTGTCACTGACTGTATAAAACGTGCTCCTGAATTTGATTTTAAGATCCTTCAGTTTAATGCAGTTGTTGCAAGTAATAAAGCAGCTTTGCATCTATACAAAAAACTTGGATTTATCCAGCTAGGTATCATTCCAAAAGGATTCTTGTTAAAAGATGGCACTTATGAAGATATCATTCCTCATTATCTAACCTTGATCCATTCCTGATCTTCTTTCTTCTCAAAGCTGCCATCCCCGATTCCTAATGCAGATTTTGCTAACATATCGGCATAATCATTATATTTATCATTAGAATGTCCTTTCACTTTCACGAACTTGATCTGTACATGCTGTTTCATTTCTTCATAAATTCGCTGATAAGCTTGTGTTCCTTCTTTTTTCGCTGCCCATTCACCGGTACACCATTTCTGGATTCCTTCATAATCATAATGAATTGCAAGCTTTTTATAGCCATTTTCTTTTGCAAAACGCATGGCTGCTTCGGAACCTTTGATCTCGCCTGCTACATTACGCATCGTTGCAAGTTCTTCGTCTGTATATGGATATGCAAAATAACGTTCTTCTCCGCCATGCATTAAGACCATTCCATAAGAAAATCGTTTCTGGGAATGATCATAGCTTCCATCCACATAGGCAACTAATGTATCTTCATCGATCTGCATTAATTCATTTGCATCGGGATTTAAAAACTCTTGCGCTTCTGCTTTTGTCTTAAATCCTTTGTATCTTGCGTTTGGAAAACCCGTCACCTGTGCTTTGCATGCATCCCACGACATATAGATTCCTGGCTTTCTTCCTTTTTTTACTGCATAAAATTTTCCTGCCATATTTTTTCCTCTTTATTTCTTTGTGTTTAG
Source organism: Anaerostipes hadrus (assembly GCA_036312945.1). Taxonomy (GTDB): domain Bacteria; phylum Bacillota; class Clostridia; order Lachnospirales; family Lachnospiraceae; genus Anaerostipes; species Anaerostipes hadrus_C. Next base: position 1,225 of record JAXJNA010000066.1, on the reverse strand, counting down.
GGTGATCACAACATATTCAGAATGTCCACCTGTGCGGATTGGATATCCCCAGCCGCCAATTCCTGAACTTACGATTACCTGATAATTATGATCCTGACGGTATCCATAATTTAACTCTGTGACCCCGATCAATTCTCCAAGCTGTCCTGTCGGCCAGATCTGTCCGGCGTGAGTATGTCCGGATAAAGAAAGATCTACACCTACCTTTTTATTTTCTTTTAAACCTCTTGGCTGATGATCTAACAATAACACAAATTCATCTTTCTTTTTATCTCCAACAACTTCTTTGATATCTTTTCGATCAACTGATGCATCTTTTCTTCCAACGATTCGGAAGTTCTTGCTAATCTGATAAGACTGGTCTTCTAATACATGAATTCCATTTTCTTTTAATGTATCTCTTAATACGTCTGGCGTATAAAATGGTTTGTTTGTATAGTAATTATAATCATGATTTCCAAATACATAGAATGTTCCATAGGTTGTCTTGATCTGTCCTAAAGCTTTCGCTACTGTCTGCATCTCCTCTTTGGTCGTATTCTCATCAAAAATATCTCCTGTGAGTGCCAGAATATCTGGATGCTGCGCCTGAATCTTTTGACAGTATGTCTTAAACTTATCAGTTGTCATCGTTGTTGGTGTATGAAGATCTGAAATCTGGACAATTTTTAATCCGTTTTTGACCTGTTTTTTTGTTGTAAGATTGTAATCTGTCTGTCTTACATTTTTGATATTATAACTTCCATATCCTGCTGCCACTGCAACTGTTAAAAATCCAATGATACAGCTTTGATATAAAAGTCTTAAAACCTTCCCAGACTTTTCACCTTTACAGACCCTCTTTCCAATCTGCCATACAATTTCCATCACCCCGCATGCTGCAAGGAAATGAAGAATCAAAACGGCTCCAAGTCCATATACCCTCCATCCCCATGCGACACAGCCAAGTGTCAGGGCCAATGAAATAATGTTACTTAATTTCCCCTTCTTGTCAAGATGAAATAATGTCAGAATTCTCCGAATCACATGAAACAAATAAGTTCCAAGTGGAATCCAGATGATCGCTGGCATGATATACCATAGTAGCATATAATACTCTCCTTTTTAATCAGGACCACCCGTCCAACGGGTGGTTTGCTCTAGGGCTATAAGCCCTTATGACTACTAGGCCAGCGTCTCAAGGCGCTGGCTTTCTCTTTCAGCTGTTGAAATCCTGTTAACACAG
>JAXJNA010000065.1:0-104965 GCA_036312945.1 Anaerostipes hadrus | reverse complement strand
AGTCGGGGTGACAGGATTCGAACCTGCGACCTCTTGATCCCAAATCAAGCGCTCTAGCCAAGCTGAGCCACACCCCGTAAGTGTTATATGATTTTGTAACTCATAACAAAAATATTCTATCATATCTTGCTATGCTTGTCAATCCTTAAAAGAACTGCGGATGACAGGAGTTGAACCTGCACGTCGTAGACACTAGAACCTAAATCTAGTGCGTCTGCCAATTCCGCCACATCCGCATAGTGAGCGTGCGGGGATTCGAACCCCGGACAACTTGATTAAAAGTCAAGTGCTCTACCACCTGAGCTACACACCCTTATATAGTTACATTACTTCACCACATATCTATTAGGCAAAATAATAGGGTGGGTAATGGGATTCGAACCCACGGCCTCCAGAGCCACAATCTGGCGCGCTAACCAGCTGCGCTATACCCACCATATATAAAAAACGAGCCTGAAGGGATTCGAACCCCCGACCCACGGCTTAGAAGGCCGTTGCTCTATCCAACTGAGCTACAGACTCATAAAAGCGGGTGATGGGAATCGAACCCACGTGATCAGCTTGGAAGGCTGGAGTTCTACCATTGAACTACACCCGCTTACAGTCGGGGTGACAGGATTCGAACCTGCGACCTCTTGATCCCAAATCAAGCGCTCTAGCCAAGCTGAGCCACACCCCGTAAGTGCTTTGCTGTTTCTCTATTTCCTCAACAGCAAGATTTATTATATAGAATCGTCCTTTAAATGTCAACAACTTTTTTCAACTTTTTTTATTTTTCTTGAACATCTTGTCGTAAATCCCCTGTTTATGCGGTTTCTGATCTTATATTTTTTCATCATCCCTTTTATTTTTCTCAGACTTGCTAACAAAATCATAGAAAAAAGCCCAATGATTGTATAAAAAAAAGAACACCAAAAGCAGGCGTTCTTTCTTCGTTTCAATTTTCTGTATGAAGCTTTCTTATTCCACTTCCTCGATGTCTTCTTCTTTCACATCCGTATCGTCTTCTTCATCGAAGAAATCATCGTCAAAATCATCATCAAAGTCTTCATCAAAATCATCCATATAATCTGGTGTCAGGTATTTGTATACCGCAAATGCGATTCCTGCAACTGCTGCGATCGCTCCGATGATCGCTAATGCCCAGACGATTTTGTTATCTTCTTTTTCTTTTTTTGTTGCAATGATGTCTGAAACTTTTGCCATTTCTAAAAGATCACTTAATTTTTCCATGCCGTTCATTCCTTTCTTATGCGTTTTCTTTATTATATCACTTCTGACTATATTTTACTAACTTTTTCGTTCATTTTATTCGACTTTTTTTAGCTTTGCAAAGGATGCGAACATTTTTTTCACTCCTGCTTTTTCGAAGTCTACCGTCACCTCATAATCGCGGCCTCCAGAGACGATTTCAAGCACTTTTCCTTTTCCAAATTTTATATGCTTTACCATATCTCCAACATCATAAGGTAAAGTATCCATTTTCGTTGAAGTAAATGATTTTGCTTGATATGGCTTTCTAAACCGATTGCTGCGATTTGATGAAAATAATGCTTTGTCTGGACGTTTTTCTTTGAGGTTGATCCCTGTGTCTAACTGTAATAGCTGTTCCGGAATCTCATCGATAAATCGTGAAACTTTATTAAACTGGGTTCTTCCTTGCATCATTCTTCGTTTTGCCGCACTTAAATAAAGCTTTTTCTTCGCCCTTGTGATTCCTACATAGCAAAGACGTCTTTCCTCTTCCATATCGTCATCATCTTCAGACATCACTGTCATATAGCTTGGGAAGATTCCATCTTCCATACCACAAATAAATACGTATGGGAATTCCAGACCTTTTGCGCTATGTAGTGTCATTAATACCACCCTGTTATCTGAATCTTCTAGATTATCAATATCTGCAACTAATGCGATGTCTTCTAATAATTCTGACAGACTCGCTTCTTCTGCTTCCTGTTCATAAGTTACAACTTTATTTAAAAGCTCATTGATATTTTCAATTCTTCCTTCAGCTTCTTCTGTTTCTTCAGCTTTCAGATCTGCAATATATCCTGTTTCATCTGTAATATACTTAAATAACTCTTCCAGCGACCCTTCTTCCATCTTGCGTCTGAAATCACGGATCAGATCAGCAAATCCATTGATCTTTTTCTTTGCATTTCCCAATGTGTCAATGCTGTCCGCAGAAAAACATGCATCTAGGAAACTGATATTATGCTCAACTGCATACACATTAATCTTCTCGATCGTTGCTGCACCGATCCCTCGTCTTGGAACATTGATGATCCTTCGCACTGCCAGATCATCCAGCCCATTATCAACAACTTTTAAGTAGCTTAAAATATCTTTCACTTCTTTTCTCTGATAGAAGTTTGTGCCTCCAACAATACGATATGGAATATTTTTGATCATAAAACTTTCTTCAAATACACGAGACTGTGCATTTGTACGATAAAGGATCGCCATATTTTTATAATCATAGCCTTCTTTGGATAGAGCTTCAATCTCATGAATGATCTTTCTTGCTTCTTCATATTCTGTTCCGTATTGATGGAATTCGATCAGATCTCCCTCTTCGTTCTCAGTCCAAAGCTTCTTTGCTTTTCTTCCTTTATTGTGTTTGATCACATCATTCGCTGCATTTAAGATATTCTTTGTGGAACGATAATTCTGCTCAAGTTTAATCGTAACTGCTTCCGGAAATACATTTTCAAAGTTTAAGATATTCTTTACATTTGCCCCTCTGAATTTGTAAATAGACTGGTCATCATCACCTACAACACAAAGATTCTTATATTTTCTTGCAAGCATACTGACTAACTGGAACTGAATCGTATTCGTATCCTGATACTCGTCAACCATGATATAACGAAATCTCTCTTGATAATAATCAAGCACTTCTGGATGGAACTGGAATAATTCCACGGTCTTAAAGATCAGATCATCAAAATCCAGTGCATTATTTGCCTTTAATTGCTTCTGATACTCTTTATAGATCTGTGCGATCTTTTTCTTCTTAAAATCATACTGATGTCTTGTTTCATACTCGGAAGGTGTCATAAATTCATCTTTAGCAGAAGAAATCTCATTGATGATCCTTCTCTCCGGCATCATCTTTGTATCGATCTTATACTGCTTGCAGATCTGTTTGATCAGGGATTTCTGATCATCTGCATCATAAATCGTGAAACTGTTTCCATAACCAAGCTTATCAATATGCCTTCTTAAGATTCTCACACAAGTTGAATGGAAAGTACTGACCCAGATATGCTCTGCTCCAAACCCGACCAGATCATCGACCCTCTCTCTCATTTCCTTCGCTGCTTTATTCGTAAATGTGATCGCCATGATATGATAAGGATTCACACCCTGATCCATCAGATAAGCAATCCTGTGCGTCAACACACGAGTCTTTCCAGACCCAGCACCAGCAAGAAGCAAAAGAGGCCCCTCCGTACAAAAAACGGCTTCCTGCTGCTGTTCATTTAATGTATCATAAATTCCCATAGATAAATTCCTTTCTTAAAGCTTAACTGCTATTATACCTTATCGAACGAAGTGAGTCCAGTCCGAAGGACTATGCATTCACGCGTGCCCTGCGGGTATACCTTATCGAACGAAGTGAGTCCAGTCCGTTACACCTGATGTTTTTTCTCTTGTCATATGGTTTGAATAACCGTATAATATAGTCATAAGATAAGGAGAAATCATTATGGAATTTGAAAAACAACTCGAAGAATGGATGAAACTCGATTATGTACTTCCAGAAGACCTTCCAAACATCGAATTGTATATGGATCAGGTCACCACTTTTTTAGAAGAACAGCTAAAGAATACGAAGCGTTTCGAAGAAGATAAGATATTTACAAAAACCATGATCAACAACTATACCAAAAACCATCTTCTTCCACCTTCTAATAAGAAGAAATATTCCAGGAATCACATGATTCTTTTAATTTATATTTATTATCTGAAGAATTTTTTATCAATTTCAGATATTAAGAATCTGTTAGATCCTTTGAATGAACATTTTGATGATCAGAACGCGAAGAATTCTTTTTATAAGATTTATAATGAGATTTTCAAGCTGGAGCACGATCATAATACAGCAATCCGAGATTCGATCGCAGATGTATTTCATAAATCTGAGGCTACTTTCGCTGAATTAAAGGAGTCGAAAGAGAAAGAACAGCTGCAGCAATTTGCTTTTATTACACTCCTTGGATATGATATCTATCTAAGGAAACAGGTGATCGAGAAAATGATCGATGAACTCTATCAGCCAGAGCTAAACAATAAAAAAGAAAAGAAAAAGAAGAAATAGGCGTCTGCCTATTTCTTCATTCGTTTAAATACCATATCATAGCCATCACTTCCATAATTCAATGAACGATTCACTCGGCTGATGGTTGCCGTGGAAGCACCTGTCTTATCTGCAACTTCTAAGTATGTATGCTTATCATATAACATCGAAGCCACTTCAAATCTCTGAGCTAACGATTCTAATTCATTTACTGTACAAAGATCTTCAAAAAATGTAAAACATTCTTCTTCTGTTTCTAATGTCAGTACTGCCTGAAATAATCTTTTTGCCGCTTCTGTCTTGATTTTCTTGCTCATTAGCATTTACTCCCTTTCTGATCTTATAGTTCCACTATACTATATCAGAGTGTTAAAGTAAAGCAATATTTTCTTTATGCTTCTCCTACTGTTGTTTTCACGATACCAACTCTTTCAAGATATCCTCTTGTCTCAGATACAACATCTCCGTTCAACGCAAGCAGTGCTACAAGGTTTGGGAATGCCATTAATCCATTACAGATATCAGCGATAGTCCATACAGCACTAACTGTCATAAATGGTCCGATAAATACCGCTAAAATATAAAGCCATTTGAACGCTGTGATAACGAATTTCTTTCCATTTACCAGGTATTCCAGACATCTTTCACTGTAATATGCCCATCCAAGAATTGTTGTAAATGCGAAGAATACCAGACACAGCATTAATATGAATGCTGATGCTTTTGCAGGGAATGGAAGTCCTAATGCAAATGCCTTTGTTGTAACTGCAACTCCTTCAAGTCCCATATCCCATGCACCTGTCATGACGATCGCAAGTCCTGTCATTGTACATACGATGATCGTATCAATAAATGTTCCTGTCATAGATACAAGTCCCTGACGTACTGGTTCATTTGTCTGAGCTGCTGCCGCTGCGATCGGTGCTGATCCAAGTCCTGCTTCGTTAGAGAAGATTCCTCTTGCAATACCTTTCTGCATTGCAACTGTCATAGCTCCGATTGCTCCACCTGCAACTGCTTTTAATCCAAATGCTGATTGTACGATCTCAGCAAATGCTGCTGGTACCTGTGGTAAATGTGTGAATACAATGATCAGACAGACACCAATATATGTCACTGCCATAAATGGCACGATAACCTCTGATACCTTAGAGATTCTCTTGATTCCTCCAATGATAACAAGTCCTGCACAGATTGTTACGATAATTCCTGCTACAACGACACTAATAGAATAATTCATTCCAAATAAGCTGATCGTATGTACATTGGATGGATCAAAGAAATTATTCACTGCTGACGTGATTCCATTTACCTGTGTAAATGTTCCGATTCCAAATAAACCTACCATTGTTCCAAATACACAGAATAATTTTGCAAGCCATTTAAAATTCTTACCCATTCCTTTTTCAATGTAATAGAATGGTCCGCCAAGTGCGTGACCATCTTCTGCGATCACTCTATACTTAACCGCCAGCATTCCTTCAGCATATTTTGTTGCCATTCCAAAAAATGCTGCAAGCCACATCCAGAATAATGCTCCTGGTCCACCTGCAACGATTGCTGTCGCACATCCTACGATATTACCAGTTCCGATCGTTGCTGAAAGTGCCGTACATAATGCACCAAAACTTGTAACTTCTCCTTCTCCATCATCTTCATTATGAAATACATAATGTAGTGCCTTTCCAAGATGTCTGACCTGTAGTCCTCGAAGTCTGACTGTCAATAAGATTCCTGTAAAAAGAATCAAGATGATGAGGGGCATCCCCCAGATAAAATTGTCGACGTTGTTTAGTACATCGTTTAGCGTGTTTAACATTTTTCATTCCTCCAAAAATAAATCTTTGCGAATGTAACCTTGAACAGCTTGATTTTTGTATATCTAAGTATACAAAAAAGAGCTGATTAAATCAGCTCTAAAGAGTATCGAATACATTGCTTATAAAGCTCTGTCCTTTTGCCTGAGAGATTAGTTTCCTAATAGAAACTGTACACCTTCGGCGCTCACTTATGAGACTCTCCAGAGTTCATTTCTTTTTGTTCATCAGAAAGAAATGCCTATGTTTATTTTTCTTATCCGCAATACTTACTTTATATGATGATTCTGATATTTGCAAGTATTTTTTTTAATAATCTGTCACTTTTGGCACACTGTACAAAAACATTTGTCTTTCCTTGGCATACATATGTAATATTTTCCATACATTATTTTTATCAGTTTCTTTGCTTTTTTCCTGCTGCTGTGTTAAACTGATTTAGATACGCTCAATGCGTATGGAAACATTAGTTAAAGGAGACAATTTATAATGAACAAACACAAACGAAGCACTTTCTCTGGAAAGCTTGGCTTTGTATTATCAGCTGCTGGTGCTTCCGTAGGGCTTGGAAATATCTGGAGATTTCCATATCTTGCTGCTAAATATGGCGGTGGAATCTTTTTACTTGTTTATATCATACTTGCACTGACCTTCGGTTACACCTTGATCATGGCTGAGACTTCTCTTGGACGCATGACGAGAAAAAGCCCTGTTGGAGCATTTGAAAGCTTTGGAAACTCACGTTTTATATCCATCGGCGGTTGGATCAATGCGATCATTCCGATCCTCATCGTTCCTTATTATTCTGTGATCGGTGGATGGGTGATCAAATACCTGATCGAATATTTTGCTGGACATAGTAAAACTTTAGCGGGCGATGCTTATTTTACGACATTTATTTCCAATGGGTGGTCTACAGAAATCTGTTTTATCATTTTTACATTATTTACACTTGGTATCATTTACGCCGGTGTACGAAATGGAATTGAGCGTGTATCAAGATTTATGATGCCGATCCTGATCGTTTTATCACTGATCATCGCTGTGTATTCTGTGACCAGACCAGGGGCTATTGAAGGAGTAAAATACTTTCTTGTACCAAACTTTGAACATTTTTCATGGATGACCGTTGTATCTGCGATGGGACAGATGTTTTATTCTTTATCCATTGCAATGGGAATATTGATCACATTTGGTTCTTATATGAAGAAAGATACTTCCATTGAAAAGTCTACAGAGAATGTTGAGATTTTTGATACTGCGATCGCGATCATGGCTGGACTTATGATCATTCCTGCTGTTTTCGCTTTCTCTGGCGGTAATGCCGCAACATTAAAGTCTGGACCTGCCTTAATGTTTATCACGATCCCGAAAGTTTTCGCAAACATGGGATTTGGAACTGCGATCGGTATTGTATTTTTCTTATTAGTACTGTTTGCTGCTGTGACAAGTTCGATCGCACTGACAGAAAGTGCTGTTTCAACGTTCGAAGATGAACTACACTGGAGCCGTAAAAAATCAACTGTGTTCATGGGAATGGTTATGTTACTTCTTGGAACCCTTTCCTGCCTTGGGTATGGACCTCTTGCGAATTTTAAGATTCTTGGAATGCAATTTCTTGATTTCTTCGATTTCATAACAAACTCTGTGATGATGCCGATTGCCGCAATCGCAACCTGCCTTCTGGTGTCAAAAGTTGTTGGAGTTGATAAAATAGAAGAAGAAATCACGAAAGATGGACAGGCATTTCGCCGCAAGAAGATCTTCTGTTTTATGATCAAATATCTGTGCCCGCTTTTTGCAGCGATCATTTTGATCAGCTCAGTTGCAAATGCTTTTGGAATTATCACAATGTAATTTCATATATGTGTACTATAAAAAGGATGGCTGATTTCTCAGTCATCCTTTTTATATGATCATCCTTTAAAGATTATGCTTCATCAATTGCTTTTCCGATGTCATTTCTCTTATATTTATTCGCAAAATCAATCCATTCTGTTGCTTTATAAGCATTTGCTCTTGCAGCCTTTAGATCTTCTCCTTTTGCTACGACACCTAAGACACGTCCTCCGTTTGTCACGATCTTATCGCCATCAAACTTTGTTCCAGCGTGGAATACATAATATCCATCTTTGTCTTTGAATGTATCTAATCCTTTGATCTCGAATCCTTTATCATATTTCTCTGGATATCCGTCAGATGCTAAAACAACGCATACTGCTGCATTATCTTCAAATTCCAATTCTATATCAGATAATTTTCCATCAATGCAGGCTTCCATCACGTCGATGATATCATTCTTCATTCTTGGAAGAACAACCTGTGCTTCTGGATCTCCAAAACGTGCATTGTATTCTAAGACTTTTGGTCCGTCTTCTGTGATCATCAATCCTGTAAATAAGATTCCTGTAAATGGTCTTCCCTCAGAAGCCATCGCATCCATCGTTGACTGATAGACATATTTTTCACAGAATGCTTCTACCTCATCATTGTAGAATGGACTTGGGGAGAATGTTCCCATTCCTCCTGTGTTAAGTCCCTGATCTCCATCTTTGGCACGTTTATGATCCTGTGCGGATGTCATACATTTGATTGTTTTTCCATCACAGAATGCCAGAACAGATACTTCTCTTCCTGTCATAAACTCTTCAATAACGATCTCATTTCCAGCATCGCCAAACTGTTTGTCAAGCATTAATGTCTTAACACCTTCTTTAGCTTCTTCTAATGTGTTACAGATCAATACACCTTTTCCAAGTGCTAAACCATCCGCTTTTAATACGATTGGCATCTTGGCTGTTTCTAAATATTTGATAGCTTCATCTGGATCTGTAAAATTCTCATATGCAGCCGTTGGAATCTTATATTTCTTCATCAGATCTTTGGAAAATGCTTTGGAACCTTCGATGATCGCTGCATTCTTTCTTGGTCCGAAGACACGAAGTCCTTCTGCTTCAAACGCATCAACAACACCACCAACTAATGGATCATCCATTCCAATGATCGTAAGATCAATTGCATTTTCTTTCGCAAATGTAACCAGTTTATCGAATTCCATTGCTCCGATATTTACACATTCCGCAAATTCAGCAATTCCTGCATTTCCTGGTGCACAATAAATCTTGTCTACTTTTGGGCTTTTGGCGACAGACCATGCGATCGCGTGTTCTCTTCCACCGCTTCCTACGATTAAAACTTTCATCTTTCATTTCCTTTCTTTCGTGATCTGAATGATTTATAGATAAATGACTTTTCCTTCTTCGACTTTGATTCTTCCATTAGCAATGTCATCAATGGCTTTCGGCATAATAACCCATTCTGCCTGCTCCATGATCCTTCGCTGAAGAACTTCCGGGGTATCTCCCTGTTTGATCTCCACTGCCTTCTGGGCAATGATCGGACCTGTATCCGTTCCTTCATCGACAAAATGAACGGTTGCTCCAGAAACTTTAACTCCCCTTGCTAAGGCTTTCTCATGAACTTTCAATCCATAATACCCTGTTCCACAAAATGATGGGATCAATGATGGGTGAATATTGATGATCCTGTTTTCAAATTCATGAATGATCTTCTCTGGGATCACAACCAAGCATCCCGCAAGAACGATCAGATCGATCTTACGGTCTACAAGCTCGTTATACAATGCTTCGTTAAATAAATCTCTTGTCTCAAAATCTTTGGGAGAAAGTGCAACTGCTTCGATATCATGTTTCTTCGCACGCTCAAGTGCATATGCATTCTTATTATTGCTGATCACAACATCAATCTTCGCATTTGTGATGCTTCCATTCTCGATTCCATCGATAATGGCCTGAAGGTTTGTTCCTCCTCCGGAAACAAGTACTGCCACTTTTAGCATAAAGTAACTCCTTTTTCTCCAGCTTCCATATGCCCTACGATATATGGTGTATCTCCTGCTGCTTTGATCGCTTCCATTGTTTTGTCAACATCTTCTTTATCAACTGCAACAACCATTCCAAGTCCCATGTTGAATGTGTTGTACATCATCTCTTCTGCGATATCTCCTTCTTTGGCAAGAAGTTTAAAGATTGCTGGTACTTCATAGCTGTCTTTCTTCACAACTGCTTTCATTCCTTCTGGAAGCATACGTGGAATATTCTCATAGAATCCACCACCTGTGATATGACTACATGCTTTGACTGTAACTCCTGCATCTTTCACACTCTTTAATGCTTTTACGTAGATTCTTGTTGGAGCAAGTAACGCTTCTCCTAATGTTTTTCCTAATTCATCATAATATGTATTTAAAGATTCTTTACTCATATCAAATACTTTTCTTACTAAAGAGAATCCATTGCTGTGAACTCCTGTAGATGCCATACCGATCAAGACATCTCCATCTTTTAAGTTCTCTCCTGTGATCAGATCCTTTCTGTCACATACACCAACTGCAAATCCTGCAAGGTCATAGTCTTCTTCCGGCATAAGTCCTGGATGTTCTGCTGTCTCTCCACCGATCAAGGCTGCATCTGACTGTACACATCCTTCTGCTACACCGCTTACGATCTCAGCGATCTTTTCAGGATAGTTTTTACCGCAGGCAATATAGTCTAAGAAGAACAGTGGTTCTCCTCCTGCACATGCAATATCATTTACACACATAGCAACTGCATCGATACCAATCGTATCATGTTTATCAAGGATCATTGCAAGTTTTACTTTTGTTCCACATCCGTCAGTTCCTGAAAGTAAGACAGGATCGTCCATATCTTTGATCTTCTTTAAAGAAAATGCTCCAGAAAATCCTCCTAATCCACCAAGTACCTCTTCTCTCATGGTTCTCTTTACGTGCTCTTTCATCAGTTCTACAGATTTGTATCCTGCTTCAATATCCACGCCTGCTTTCTTGTAATCCATTGTTACTTCTCCTCCTGATTATTTAAAATATTGATCAATACCATTTGCAATGCCGTCTACCATCTTCTTCTGTGTCTGCTTCTTCTGCATCTGTTTATCTTCGGTCTTATTGGTCATAAATCCCATCTCGATCAGCGCCACTGGAATCTTACTCCAGTTCGTTCCTGTAAGATCGTCACGTTTTGATAAACCACGTTTCTTGAATCTGGTTGACTTACAATAACTGTCCAGTATATTCTTTGAGAGTTTTTTACTCTTCTTGCTTAATTTTGCTACATAATGATTCTGCTGTGATGGGTATAGCACAGAAACACCTCGAACATTCGCTGATGCTGCATCCGCGTGTAGTCTGATACAAATATCAGCACCACTTTTATTTGCACGGATCGCTCTTTGCTTATTGCTAATGTTTACATTCTGTTTTCTTCTTATCATATACACATCATAGCCACGTTTCTTTAACTCTTTTTCAAGCTTTAATGCAATCTGCAGAGTTAATTTGGATTCTGGTACTTTCGTTTTGACTCCCTGTGTTCCGTATGCTACTTTGGGTTTACGCATCTTCGCACCCGGCCCGATCGGTTCTGTCTTGCTGTTTCCCTTTCCCTGATGTCCTGCATCGATTGCGATCTTATATGTCTTCTTCGTTTTTGCCGCACTTACTGGCAAACTTCCTGTAACTATAACCATACATACACACAAAAACGCTGCAAGAACCTTCTTATTCATAATCTTTATATCCAACTTTGTCAAGTTTCTCTGCTTTCTCTACAACTGACTGTTTCATCTCTTCGCTGTAAGCTTCTAATTTCTCAAGTAATTTCTCGTCTGATGTTGCAAGGATCTTCGCTGCAAGGATTCCTGCATTAAGTCCTCCATTGATCGCTACAGTCGCTACTGGGATTCCAGATGGCATCTGTACGATAGAATATAAAGAATCAACACCACCGAGGTCGGAAGTCTTCATCGGAATACCGATAACTGGCATTGGGAATAAAGCTGCACACATACCTGGAAGATGTGCTGCCTTTCCAGCACCTGCAATGATCACTTTCACTCCACGGTCCTTCGCACCTTTTGCCCACTCAAAGAAAATATCTGGTTCTCTGTGTGCGGAAATGATCGTCATCTCAAAATCGATCCCCATCTGATCTAAAAACTCTGCTGCTTTTTTCATGATAGGCATATCAGAATCGCTGCCCATTACAATTGCTACTTTTGCCATGTTCTTTCTCCTTATCTTATGAAATTAACAAAAACTTCCCTTTCAGGATTTTATCTTTCTTATCATTGTACTGATTTAACTGATTTCCGTCAATGGTTCATTTAATGTTTCTGTACCAGAAAGTACAAATTTGCCATCTTTGATCAGTAAAATCTCATCTCCGCCAAGGGTGATCGCACAAATAGAATCTAATTCTTCGTACGGAATCGTAATATCTGTGTGACACTGGAAATACTCGCCTTCTTTGGAACGTTCGTTATATTTTGCAACGATTTCTTTGCCGTCCGGATTGTGAACTTCAGTTTCTTCACAATGACTGTAGCAAGTATCTCCCACTGCAAAATGAGGTCCCATCTTCTCAACGATGAGGATTGGAAGCTGATATAAGATATCATATGTCTTCGCCATTACATATGCTGTCGTATTTGTTCCGATCGCAAACTCGCCCATTGGGAGCGTATCTCTGTTATATAAGAGATTCTCTTTGATAAATGCCTTGTTTTCTTCCTCTGTTTTAAAGTTTTTGCAAGTATATTCAGAAATCATTCCATCTTTAAAAGTAATTTCAAGATCAATGAATTTCAGATCATTTAAATAAACTTCTCCAACATGCAGTACCCCATTGGTCCCTGTTAATTTTGGTGATGTAAATACTTCTCCAACTGGAATATTCACATCCGCAAGACAGTTTTCAAAATTCGTTTCTTTGGATGCATCCTTCATCTCATGCATTGCTACATATAGATCAGTCTTATTCTTTCCTTTTCCTTTGACATGAACTTCCACTGCCTGATCCAGAGCATCGATCAAATGCTGCTGAATCTGTCTGTATTTGTCTTTATCTAATGTATTAACTTTCACGACTTCTTTAAAAATCTCTTCAAAGTTATCCCCGATCTCAGGAATTGGATATGCAATGATCGTAAAGCTCCTCTGCTCTGGTTTGATATACTGATTCATGATCTCAGATGCTTTAATCTGGAATTCTACAGAAAGCTCTTGCTGCTTCTTGCTTAATTTTAAATTCTCTTCCTTATTCTTTGGTAAAAAAGGTATTTCCCCAAATGTTTCCATGCAAGCTGGTCCTGCAAACACATACGCTTCTTCTTTATAATGTTCGTATGCATTGTGATAACACTCTAATTTATGTTTCATGAAACGATTGTCAAAGAATATTGCCTGATCGTATCTGTGGTCATATTCATACTGTGGGTTTGGAGAAGATGAAACATAACCGATCTTATGAAGTCCTCGTGTTAAAACAGATACACCACTTCTATAGATGATCGGTGCAAGCCCAATTTCTGAGAATAAACGAACTGCCTCTCTGACAACTGGTTCAAATCCGATCGTATAACGGATATTGACACTTCGTTTTGGACTCATATCAATGTTATTGATGATAAATCCTTCATGGAATCCATCAACATATGTTTTGGCCATTGCTGTGATCTCTTCTTGTGGCAATTTATTTAAAAACTTTAAAGTATCAATTTCATTTTCGGAAATATATTCTCCATATTGATACAAAACATCTGGATTACTGAGATCGGATTCCATCACGATCTTTGTTGCAAAATCAAGTCCCGGATCTAACTGTTCCCTGACTCTGTACTCAAAAACATCCTCACTGTAATCTCTCATATGATCAAAAATAATATGCCTGATCTTCTGTGGATGTTGTTCTCCTGATAAAAATAAATTGCTGATTTCCAAGAACAATTCATTGTTGATCACAAGGTCAAACAGTCTTCCTTCGATCGCATAGATAAATCCGCTGCGCATCTCTGCATATAAAAATGCGAAGATCTGACCATATTCTTTTCCAAACTTTTCTGTACAAAATTCTGGATTTCCAAAACTATGTGCATATTGTTCCTGGCTGATCTCCTCATACCATATTCTATTCCACTGTTTTAACTGTTCTAAGTTTCTCTCTTTGGTATCGTAAATCTCATTTACATATAATAAAAGATCTGCCATTTTAGAAAAAAATGAAGAAAATTCTCTTGTTTCTTCTACATCTTTCTTTAATTCCAACAGTGCGATCTTATTTAATTCATGTCTTTCTGATAACATTGTATTCAAGTCATCTCTTCCTTTCTTTGCTTAGATCATTACAATTATTCCAATCACAAAAATGATCACAGATACTGCTAGCACAATTCCGTTGCAGGTACATCCAATGATCTTCCATTTCATCACTGCTGCGGTATCTTTCATACTTTGGATTCCAAAATATAATCCTATCGCTGATACTACCAGCAAGATCCATCCGCCAGCTCCACTTAATGGACTGCTTGTTCCGCCTGTCTTTATGGAACCGAAAAGCAGCAGGTAATATCCAATGATCCCTGCTGCTCCCAAAATCACAGAAACAATCGATTCCCGTGAAATAATCTTGTCAGATGGACGATATGCAAATGTTTTTCTTTTGTTTCTCTTCATTTTGCCGCCCTCTTCCTGTTATATACATCATATACTGCTACTACGATCCTGTATATCATATACCCGATCAATCCACCAACCGTATTCATCAGAAGATCATCTACATCAAATACCCCTACTTTCATGATCAACTGACTTGTCTCGATCAACAAACTAAGAAAGAAGGTTGCAAACACTGCACGAAAAAACGCCTTTTTCTTATTGATCACGATCGGGATCATAAAACCAAATGGACTGAATGCAAAAATATTTCCAAACAGGTTTGTGACCACTGCTTCGGTGGACAAAAGATGTCTGTATGTCCAGAACCGGTTGATTTCCTTGAATAAAACTAAGTTCACGTGGGAGGTGTCATATCCTGTATCCCTCCCATATCGTTCACTCAATAATACAAAATAAAATATAACTATGATATAAAGATAAAATATAATTTTTACTCCTCGTCTGGCTAACTTCTTTTTCTCAACCGTCACAAGAACCATCCTTAATGTTTTGCACCATACTGTTCATAGTATGCATCAATTGCTGCTTTTAATGTATCATCAATCACAACTTTGCCATTACACTCTTTGTTATATAAACATTCTACAACTTCTTCCATATCAACGATCGCTGCTGTATCAAATCCATATAATTCTTTCACTTCATCCAGTGCGCATTTTTCTCCACCTTTACCGATTTCCATACGGTTTAAGGATACCATTAATCCAACGATCTCTACGTTTGCTGCTCCTTTTACTTTTGGAACTGTTTCTTCCATAGATTTACCAGATGTTGTAACATCTTCGATCATGATCACGCGGTCACCGTCTTTTAATTCACTTCCAAGGAAGTTTCCTTTATCTGCACCATGATCTTTTGCTTCCTTACGGTCAGAACAGTAACGAACTTCTTTTCCATATAATTCGCTGTATGCGATCGCTGTTACAACTCCTAATGGAATTCCTTTGTATGCAGGCCCGAATAACACATCAAAATCATCTCCATAAGTACTATGGATTGCTTTTGCATAATATTCTCCAAGTCTCTTTAACTGAGATCCTGTCACATAAGCTCCTGCATTCATGAAAAATGGAGATTTTCTTCCACTCTTTAATGTAAATTCTCCAAATTTTAATACGTCACTTTCTACCATAAATTCGATAAACTCTCTCTTATACTGTTCCATCTTCTATCTAAACCTCCATCTTATTCATTCTTTGCTAATTTGCGGTATTCATCATAATAAAAACGAATCACATCTTTTCTTGTCACGATTCCGATAAATTTCTCCTGATCATCAATGACCGGAACGAAATTCTGATCTGTGATCACATCGACAAGATCATCCATATCTGTGCTGATCGTCACTGCCTGAATGTTTCTCTTTCTCTTTACATCCATAAGTTTGACTTTCTCAGCTTCTGATATATTCCAGTGACACATGGATTCCATGGCACGCAATACATCACCTTCTGTGATCGTTCCTGCGTATTTCCCATCATCAGTTAATGTCGGCACTGCTGAATATCCATGATATTTTAGTTTTTCAAATGCCTGCCTTAAACTTTCATCGGCAGGGATATAAGCAACCTCACTTTTCGGAGTCAGGAAAAATAAAATATTCATACCCTCATCCTCCTTTTATTATCTATTTGACACATCCGATCAATTCGTTAATATCATCGATCTGATGTCTTTCCATGTAAGTTTTGATTCCATCAACAACTTCAAGTGTCGTTGCTGGATTGATAAAGTTTGCTGTTCCTACTGATACCGCTGTTGCACCAGCCATGATAAACTCTAATGCATCCTCAGCTGTTGAGATTCCACCCATACCAATAATCGGTACATCCACAGCGTTGGCAACCTGATATACCATACGGACAGCAACTGGTTTGATCGCTGGTCCTGACATTCCACCGGTCTTATTGGCAAGTACAAAATCTCTTCTTTCAATATCGATCTTCATTCCTGTTAATGTATTGATCAGAGAAAGCGCATCACTTCCCGCATCAACTGCTGCTTTTGCCATCTCTGTGATATCTGTGACATTCGGGCTTAACTTCATGATGATCGGCTGTTTTGCTTTTGCTTTCACTGCTTTCGTAATATCGTATAATGCCTTTGGATCCTGTCCAAAAGCAATTCCGCCTTCTTTCACATTCGGACAAGATACATTGATCTCTAATAAATCTACTGGCTGGTCAGCAAGTCTTTCTACAACTTCGAGATAATCCTTTTCGGATTTTCCACAAACATTGACAATGATCGTTGCCCCGGATTTCTTAAGATATGGAATATCTCGTTCAACAAACACATCAATTCCAGGATTCTGCAGTCCGATCGCATTTAACATACCACCATATACCTCTGCAACTCTAGGCACAGGATTCCCCGGCCATGGAACATTGGCAACTCCTTTGGTCGTCACTGCTCCTAATTTGGAAAGGTCAACAAATTCACTGAATTCTTCTCCGGAACCAAAAGTTCCTGATCCTGTTGTCACAGGGTTCTTCATTGTTACTCCGGCAATATCAACTGATAAATTCATTATAGTTCCACCTCCCTGGCATCGAATACTGGTCCATCTTTGCAAACACGTTTGTTATGAACATGTGAATGGGAATCTACGTCTTTTGACTTGCACACACAGGCTAAGCATGCACCGATTCCACATGCCATTCTCTCTTCCATGGAAATCTGTGCTTCGATTCCCATCTCTTCTGCATATGCTTTGATTCCTCGAAGCATTGGTGTTGGACCACATGCATAGATAATGCTTCCTTCCACACCCTGCTCTTTGATCGCATCAATGACATTTCCCTTCGTCCCAAAAGATCCATCTTCTGTAGAGATCACAACATCTCCAACTGCTTCAAATTCGTCTTTTAAGAACATATCACTGTCACGGTATCCTAAAACTGCTGTTTTGTCGCAGTCTAACTGCTTCATTAATTCTAACATCGGAGGGATTCCGATTCCGCCACCGATTAAAATCGCTTTTTTGTCTTTCTGTGTAAATCCGTTTCCTAAAGGTCCTAAGATTTTAACTGTATCGCCTTCTTTGTAGTCGGATAATTCCTTCGTTCCATCTCCAACGGTACGATATACGATCCTTAATGTCCCTGCTTCTTTATCGATCCCACAGATACTGATCGGTCTTGGAAGGATCTTACTCTTGTTATTCAGATAAACAGAAATAAACTGTCCTGCTTTTGCTTCTTTCGCAATCTCTTCTGCTTTCAATGTCATATCAAAGATTCCGTCTGATAAAGATGTATGACGAATGATCTCTGCCATTACCTGTTTCTTACTCATCTTGCAATTCTCCTTTATCTGGCTGTTTTCTTTACCCACAAAATAGGTGATCTTTTATTTTACCCAGGCCTGTTTTAAGTCTTCTTTCATATCGAGAACAGCCTGTCTTGATGCATCTGCGTAATTTTCTTCTCCAAACTGACTATAGGCATCCTGTTTATATGCACAGATGATTCCTCTGGAAGAGTTGATGATCGCACCTAATCCATCTTCGTTAAAGAATGGTGCAAGATCTTTTGCCTGACCACCCTGTGCTCCGTATCCTGGAACTAAGATGTATGATTTTGGCATGATCTTTCTTAATACTTCTCCCATCTTAGGATAAGTTGCTCCGACAACGGCACCGATATAACTGTAAGAATCTCCCATCAGTTCTTCTCCCCAGGAAGCAACTTTCTCAGCTACCATCTCATATAACGGTTTTCCATTGATCTCCTGATCCTGGAATTCTCCGCTGGATGGGTTTGATGTCTTAACT
The DNA here is from genome assembly GCA_036312945.1 of Anaerostipes hadrus. Classification (GTDB taxonomy): domain Bacteria; phylum Bacillota; class Clostridia; order Lachnospirales; family Lachnospiraceae; genus Anaerostipes; species Anaerostipes hadrus_C. Next base: position 86,513 of record JAXJNA010000065.1, on the reverse strand, counting down.
AAGATGAACATTCCCTTCTTCTCTTCCTTACATACTTCCATAAATGGACGGATTCCATCACTTCCAAGATATGGGTTGACTGTTACAAAATCTTCACAAAATCCGCTGTATGTCTTACTTCCCACTGCAACCTTTCCTACATGACCGATCGCATAAGCTTTGGATGTTGATCCAATATCTCCACGTTTGATATCTCCGATGATCACAAGACCTTTGCTCTTTGCATATTCACATGTCTTATTAAATGCAACAAGTCCTGGAACTCCAAATTGTTCATACATAGCGATCTGTGGCTTAACTGCTGGAATCAGATCGTAAGTTGCATCAATGATTCCTTTGTTATACTGCCAGATTGCCTCTGCTGCTCCTTCTAAAGTCTCACCATATTCAGCAAATGCTGCTTTCTTAATATATTCTGGTACATAATCAAGCATTGGATCTAATCCAACAACAATAGGGGCATCTAATTTTTTAATATTGTTTACTAACTGATTGATCATCGAACTCTCCTTTTATATCTTTCTTCTTATATTTCAAAAGATTATACCCTTTCTCATTTATTGATTAAGGTATATTCAATTTATCTTATCACAAAAAGGGAGTTTCGTCTACGAAACTCCCTAAAATCAATTTTAAATTTGTATTACAATTCTTTTGCAAAGGAAAAATCCTGCATAACTTCTATAACTCCTGGACGTTTTAAAAATTCTTCTTCATTTTCCTTGTCACAGATCACTACGATCTGTTCACATCCTGCATCATATGCATTTCGGATTCCAGAATTAGAATCTTCATAAATTCTGATGTCTTTCATATCAATACCGATCACATCGGCTGCTTTATGAAACATTGCGATCTTATTCTCATATGTTCCATCATCATAAACGATGTCTTCTGGCTTGATCCAGCGGTCCAGTCCAAAGGACTCAATAAAGAAATCAATATTTTCTTTGATTGATGCACTTGCAATCGTAAATGGAATATCTTTTTCTTTCAAATGATCAAAAAACTCACATACACCATCTACCAGATGAAAATTTTTCGTATCTTCTTTACAGAATTGACGATAATATTCTTCTTTTTTCTGAGAATATTTTTCTAATTCTTCTTTTGTTGCCTTCCCATCTGTAAAATATAAAATATTTTGTATATTGGGTGTTCCGTTTAATTTTGTATGTAATTCTTCTAACGTGATCTCTTTTCCTCGTAAGATCTTAGAAATCTCATTCCACGCTTTCACATGTTTATCATTGTCAAAAAATAATGTTCCATTGAAATCAAAAACGATTCCCTGATATTCCATTTTTCATTCCTCCATTGCAATTTTACAGCTCTTTTGTCTTGCTTACTTCGCGATACCAGTATGCAGATTTCTTTGGATAACGTTTCTGTGTCTCATAGTCTACATAAAATAATCCATAACGTTTATTATATCCATTCGTCCATGAAAACATATCCATCAGCGACCATACAAAATATCCTTTTACATTTGCCCCGCATGAGATCGCACGCAAGATCCATTCTAAATGTTTCCTGATATAATCAATTCTTGGTGTATCATCAATCTCTCCATCTACAAAATCATCCTTATATCCCATTCCATTTTCTGTGATATAGATTGCTTTATAATTTGGATAATCTTTCTTGATCCTCATGATCATATCATAAAGTCCTTCTGGATAGATCAGCCAATCCCAGTCTGTCTTTGGAATTCCTTCTTTATCCATACGTTCTCCTACACCTTTTAAGCAGAATCTTGAAGTACCTTTTTCTCCTGTTCCATTATGGAATATATCATTTTCCCCATCATAATGTCTGATAAAACGGCTCTGATAATAGTTAATTCCAAGATAATCATTGTAAGATGCAGCTTTTTTTAAGGTCTCCATATCATCTTTGCTTGCATGAAAGCTTCCGTTGTTTAACTCTACCAAACGATTGATGATCTCCATTGTTTCATCCCTGTATTCCCCAAGGAATGTTGCATCTAACAAGAACTGGTTATTTAATACATCTTCATTTTTTGCTGCTTTAACATCTTCATCTTTCGTTTCATCATAAGCATATTTACTTTCCAACGAATGAACGATACCAATCTTCCCTTCATAGCCTGCTTCTTTGTATGCAATGACAGCTTTTGCATGAGCCACCATCATATTGTGCATTAACTGGATCGCACTTGCCATATCATATTGTACACCATTCGGGAAGGTTCCTTCAATATATGTATTGGTTGCAACCGCCCAGATCTCATTAAATGTAAACCAATATGTAACATCATCCTTGTACTCTTCAAAGCAGAATTTTGCATATTCCACAAATGCATTGATCGTTTCAGGATTCATAAAATCTCCATCAGCATATAAACCAGCTGGGGAGTCAAAATGATGCAGTGTTACGAACGGCTCCACACCTTCTTCGTGACATTTCTTAAATAATTTATGATAAAATTCTACACCTTCTTTGTTGATCTTGCCTGTTCCATCTGGAAAGATTCTTGTCCAGGCAATAGAAATACGGATTCCATTAACTCCAAAATCATGACAAAGCTTTAGATCCACTGGATACTGATGATAAAAGTCACTGGCTGGATCTGCTTTAAATCTGCCTTTTTCTTCTAAGAATACATCCCACTCATTCTTTCCTTTTCCGTAATCTGCGATGCTTCCTTCGCACTGATATGCTGCAGTTGCTCCTCCAAAAATAAAATCATCTTTAAATTTCATTTTTATTTTTCCTCCATGATCCCAAATACAAATTTTAATGCTTCTTCTGGATTTCTAGTCAAACTGATATACTGTTTTCCTTCACATGCCACGCTCTTGATTCCAAGACGGTCTGTATCTTTCTTAAGATCTTCATAGTAAGATGCTACCTGTGGTGCTAAGATGACAAGATCGTAGTCTTTCATGATATCCATATGCGCTCCATAAGATCCTGCTGCTGTGATCAATGGAATATCCTTCTCTTTCGCCGCTTTATCTAATGCATTTGCAAGAAGTCCACTTGTTCCTCCACCTGCGCAAAGTACAAGGATTCTCTTTGATTTTAAAACATTTCCGTCAACTTTGATCTCTTCCTCTTCTTTTTCGATATCATTTAAGTGATTTTCGGCTTCTTCCTGAAGTTTCTCATTATCATATACTTTGAAGAATGGATAGTAAATGATAAAGTCCGCTGCAATGATCGCCACAAGATAAAGTACTGGAAGCAGTCTAAGTCCAAGTCCTAATAAAACTCCGATCGGTCCTGGTGTTGTCCATGGAAGATCATAGATAAATCCGTCCATTCCAAGATAATCAACGAAGATCTTTAATAACCAGATATTCGCAATTGGTGCAAAGATAAATGGTACAAAAAATACTGGATTTAATACGATCGGTGCTCCAAACAGAAATGGTTCATTTACATTAAATAATACAGGAATACTGCTGGCGCGCCCTACCGCACGTAATTCTTTTGATTTTGCCATAAATGCAAACATTAATGTGATAACAAGTGTTGCTCCTGTTCCACCAAATGTAACTGCAAAATGCTGTGCTCCTAATGTTAAGATTTTTGTTGCATGCTGTCCCGCATGATAAGCTTCCATGTTTGTTGTTAAATTTAATACTAATGCTGCAGAAATCGCTGGTTCTACAATGGATGGTCCATGGACTCCGACGAACCAGAATAATGACATTGCTCCGTAAATGATCGCAAGTCCGATATATCCATCTGCCGCCTGGAAGATTGGCTGGAAAAATGTGATCACACCTTCTGCAAAATTAATTCCTACATATGTTCTAAATAATAAATCAAATACCCAGATCACGATGATCGCAAGTCCAAATGGAATGATATCTTTAAATGTCTGAGAAAGGTTTGGTGGTACCTGCTCTGGCATCTTGATCGTAATATCTCTTGAGATACAGAAGCGATAAATTCCACCAACAACAAATGCTGTTAGGAATGCTGTTAATAATCCTTTAGATCCCATATAACCATTTGCGAATCCATCTTTAATGGAGTCAGCACTCAGCATTAAGAAACAAATGATCGTGCATACCATAGTAGATAAACTATTGATCTGATTGTTTTCTGGCATATTTCGATTCAAACTATCCGTAAAATGCTTAGCTGTTGTTGCAGATACTGCAACAGCAAGGATTCCCATAGAATAGTTATATGGTTTCATAAGGATTGTTTCAATGTTTGCAGGCCAATGAAAACCAAAAATATTCGGTACATACGCCACAAGTAAGAAAATACTTGAGAAAATAACGATCGGCATACAGGAAATAAATCCATCTTTAATCGATTTTAAGTAGACATTTCTTGCAACCGCATCAAAAAACGGTTTCATTTTTTCAATTGCTTTAATTAGTTTTTTCATAAACGACTCCCCTTTTGTTTACGCACGATATACGTCGATCAGTGTTCCAATGATATCTTTTAATAATAGTGTTGTCATCAGGTGGTCTTGTGCATGAACCATGATAAATCCAAGTTCTACATCATCTCCCGTCGCTTCTGCCTGCATGACATCCATCTGTGAATCATGTGCTTCCTTCAAGCACTCTGCTGCAGCTTCGATCAGCTGATCACATTCATCGAATTTCTTTTCTTTTGCTTTTGAAAGTGCTGTTAATAATTTAGAACGTGCATCTCCTGAATAAGATACGATTTCAAATCCTGTCATTGTTGTTTCTTCTTTTGTCATTTTTTTTTCCCTTTCTATCATTTACGGATAATCGAAATGATCGTTGCGATCTCATTATCCTGAATCATTACATCAAAAGTTTCCTCAAGCGGTTTTAAGAATGTTTTCATTTTTTCAAACAATCCGCCATATCTTCCATCTCCGAAGTCCCCAAGCACACTGTATGCCATAAAATTTACAGATGGTGTATGCTGTTGCTGTAGTTTATCGATCAGACATACGATATGTACGATCAGACCGATCTTCTTATCTTCATCTAACACAAGATTCATCTCATGCTCAATCTGCCCTATGATCACAAGCAGGTAATTTTTCATAAGATCAATATCAAACTGAGGGAACTGATCTCCAAGATATTCAAACACTTCATTGATAGATTCTTCCTGACTGGATTCCTCCATCACCTGTTCTATGATCTCTTCGTTTTTTTCTATCTCAGGCTCCATCTCTGGCATAGGTTTTGCTCTAAAATACTGCAATCCACTGAAATTATCCTGCAGGTAATCCGCAACTTCATCAAGAGTTTTCATCTCTGCTGCTTTACTGCTTCCTGCAATTCCCACTAAAGTAATCGGTACTTCCACGCACCGGATCGCAATCTTTGTCTCTTGCGCGATTGATTCTGCCATCGTGTGAATTGAGCCCATATCATAGATCAATAAAATTCCTTTTCCCTGATCGATCTTTATGATTTTTTCTTTTAATTCTTCATAAACAATTCGTACATTCTTATCTAGGTCCATATCAAACGCCTGCACCTTAGAATCATCAGATAATACATTAACAACCGCTGCAATCGAGCTCGCCGCATGACTTCCATGCATTGCGATCAAAGTAACTACTTTACTTTCATCCACATCTTTTTTTGCTTCTAACAGAAACATCATCAAAAAGATCAGATCATCTACATTCAGCTTTACGTTAAATTCTTTCCCAAGTTCTTCTTGAAACTCTTTTACCAATTCATAGTGCATTGGATATTTTGAAAGCAGTCTTGCGATCTCTTCATTTGAAATTCTCTGCTTCTTGGAAACCTTTATAAGACAGCTATTTACATGAAGGCAAATCCCACAAAAAATTTCTTTTGAAAATTCACAAGATAATTGTTCAGCCGCTTTCACCAGAAATTTTCTCGTTAAACTGATCAATTTCTCTGACACCATTTTGTTCAAAGTGTCCATGCTGTCAGCTCTTTCACATAATTGTTCAAAATACTCTTCAAATTCAGATTCCAGCTGATTTGACACTGCCATATTAATCTCTTCTTCGGTCAGTGCATGCCTCTCAAGATCTCTTTTCCTCGCATCGATCGATTGATAAATATCTTTCTTTGCTGTTTTGTTATCCCGAAGCATCTGATTTTTGTAAAATGTATACTTACATCCATTTTTGATCATCTCATCAATCTTATTTTTATAAGACCGGTAATACATGATCCCTTTTCTTACATAATTAGGAAAATCAGACATCAGCAAGACAATTGTTTTGTTCCCTGTATTATAAGAACGTACGTAACTGTTTGCACAACCTGTATGAATATCATTTTTAAGTCCTTTGATATCATCCGTCACCTCATACAGCAGCAAAGCGTGTAAAATACTTGTGTCAACCTCGATCATCCGGTCCATGGCTTTTGCTTCTTCTTTGAAGAACTTCTGCAAAATCAAGAATCGTTCTTCTATAGAACGTTCTTCTAACGATGGCAATGAAATTCTAAAATCCATTCGCCCCCGCAGAAGATTTAACATCATTTCATTTGTATCTTTCATAGTACTAAAGATCGTAATGCAATGATAATCTTTCTGCCATGCCCATTCATCCTGACCTTGTATTTTTTCTCCTCGTAAAAACGCAAGTAACCAATCTAAATTTCTCTCTGATACTACATCGATATTTTCTAAGATCAGCATTCCACCAGATGCCTTTTTAAGGATTCCTTCTTTTTCATGATCTCCCAGAAAGATTTCCTGAAATTTGTCCTGATCATCAAAAAGTGTTTTACAATCCCATAAGATCCATGGCGCTCTTGTTTTTAACTTTCCTGACGCTTGTGCAAATCGAAAAACTGTTTTTGCAAAATGAGAAACTCCACTTCCATGCTTTGCTGTAATAAGGATCGTTGGATTCCCTTCCGGATAAAGAACCGCTGCTTTTGCCGATGCAATTGCTTCTTTTAATGAAGAATCATATCCTACTAACTGTTCAAATACATCCCCATTGCCAGAAGTATTTTCATCTGCTAACTGATAAAGTACCGGACGCCCGTTATACTTTACAAGCTTCCCCTCATTCACAAGCTGATTTAAAATACTGCTTATATTCGTTCTCTGCATCTTCAGTTTTTCTGATAGAAACCTTGTCGTAATTTTGGGAAATTCATCATGAATAAGATCAGATGAATATTCTGTTATAAACTCTAAAACCTGTTCTTTCTTAAGTTTCATCGTAAACTCCTAACCTACGTCTTCGGTTCCTGTGCTCATAATGTACACTTTTGCCAGATAAAAAACAAATTCGTAAAATGCTTGTTTTTTATACACTATTGAGTGTTTTTTACCGAAGTGTATATGTGTTTTTTCTATTTTCTTTACAAGTATTATACACTATTAGTGTTTTTGTAGCAATTCTATACACTATATCTATATAAAATGTTTTGATTTTATTTTTTATACACTTAGTGTATTTCTTAAAAATCCTTGATCTTTCTCTGTATTCTTCTTTTTAGGATCAAAAAAATCCCGGATCTTTTATTTTGATCCGGGATTGTGTATACTATATACTTTTTATTGTCTTATACATAAATATAATCTGTCATAACTGGCTGCATGCCATTGTTCTCGATCATTTGGTAAATCTCATCAACTGATCTTCCATCACTGATCTCGAACTGTTCATCACCTTTTTCTTCTTCCTGACTGTGTCCACCGATTCCAACATTTACTCCTGCTGAAATCTTTGTCGCTGCGATCTGAATGATGTTGTCACGGAATCTTTCACATTCACGCGTTGAGATCGTAATACTTGCAAATGGCATAAAGATTCGATATGCACAAATGATCTGTAGAAGCTGTGGTTCATGAACATCTTTTGGATTGATCTTATCGTTATTAATGATCGGACGTAATCTAGGACATGAGAATGCGATTTCTGCATGTGGATATTTCTTCTGTAGAAGATATGCATGCATTCCTGTTGCCAGTGCATCTTTTCTAAAATCATCCAATCCTAAGAGCGCAGCAAATCCGACACCTCTCATTCCACCCATGATCGCACGTTCCTGAGCATTGAGACGGTATGGGAAGATTCTCTTTCTTCCACCCAAATGCAGTGTCTTATATTTGTCTGAATTATATGTTTCCTGGAAGACTGTAACAAAATCTGCTCCACATTCATGCAGGTATGCATAATCTTTAGAATCCATTGGATATACTTCAAGACCGATCAGTTTAAAATATTTCTTCGCGATCTTACATGCTTCTCCGATATATTCAACACTTGATTTGTTTGGGCTTTCTCCAGTCAGGATCAAAACCTCTTCCAATCCTGTCTCTGCGATCGCCTGCATTTCTTTTTCAATCTCTTCTGCATTAAGCTGTGCACGTTTGATCTTGTTGTGACAATTAAATCCACAGTAAACGCAATAGTTTTCACAGTAGTTTGCAATATATAACGGAGTAAAGATCGCTACAGAGTTTCCAAAATGTTTTCTTGTCTCTTTCTGGGCTTTCTGTGCGATTTCTTCCAAAAATGGCAATGCTGCTGGTGATAATAGCGCTTTGAAATTATCAACAGAACAAGTTTCTGCCGCCAATGCTTCTTTGACATCTTTCGCTGTATAAATGTCTGCATCATAGCTGTTCATCTCTTCGATGACACGGTCCATGATATCTGAATCAATCGCTTCCATGTCATCTGTATATTTCATATGATCTGTATTCTCATCAATTCTTACACTCATGATTAATCCTCCAAAAATCCTGTTAATGGTGATGATGCGCTAGAACCTTTTTCAATAACTCTTCCAAGTCCTGCCAGATATGCGCTTCTTCCTGCCTCAATTGCTTTCTTAAATGCTTCTGCCATAGCCGGAATATCACCTGCAGTTGCAATCGCTGTATTCGCCATCACTGCAGCTGCACCCATTTCCATTGCTTCACATGCCTGAGATGGTTTTCCGATTCCTGCATCTACGATGATCGGAAGATCAATCTCATCGATCAAAATCTGGATAAAGTCTTTTGTACAGATTCCTTTGTTAGATCCAATTGGAGATCCAAGTGGCATAACTGCAGCTGCCCCCGCATTTACAAGGTCTCTGGCTGCATTTAAGTCTGGATACATATATGGCATAACAACAAATCCTTCTTTGGCAAGGATTTCTGTTGCCTTGATCGTTTCATAGTTATCTGGAAGCAGGTATTTAGAATCATGAATCACTTCGATCTTAACAAAATCCCCACATCCAACTTCTCTTGCAAGTCTTGCAATACGAACTGCTTCTTCTGCATTTCTTGCTCCAGATGTATTTGGAAGAAGTGTAACACCTTCTGGGATATAGTCAAGAATATTGGCTGTATCATTTGTATTCGTTCTTCGAAGTGCTAATGTAATGATCTGTGCTCCTGCATTCTTCACTGCTGCATTGATCAGATCTAAGGAATATTTTCCTGATCCTAAGATAAATCTTGAATCAAATTCATGTCCACCGATGATTAACTTGTCCTGTTTCATGTTATTCTCCTTTATATATGCATAATTTTCTTATCTCTTTGTACCTGTTATCTTCAGATCATCCGCCACCAACAAAGGCTACAACCTCTAATGTGTCACTGTCACTTAAGATCACATTCGCATATTGCCCTTTGGGAACGATCTCTCCGTTTCTTTCCACTGCGATTCTCTTATCTGAAAACCCTTCCTGTGTTAAGAAATCAGATAATGCGACAGGGTCTTTTAATGTTTTTGTCTCTCCATTCAATCTCATCTGCTTTCCTCCTTGACTGACTTTCCTTTTATCTTTAAAAGGAACAAAAAAAAGGGTCCACAAAGAAGCATCACACCCGAGGTGGTGTGCCCCTTCGTGGACCCGATCGTTCAGATTCACTCTTGTTGTAGATTATCATATTGATATTTTTTTGTCAAGTGATTATTGCATTTTGTTTTTTGTGTGATATAATATCTTTGTGCTTTAATCAGCACTTTGACATTTGTTTGAATCCTCTTTGGCATTTTATATGCCAGGGGGATTTTTTATTGTATAGGAAATTTCGATGAAATCCCCTATGCAATAAAAAGCCCTCCGGGCAGGATCGCACTGCGGCGGAAGGGTAATATGTCGCAGAAGCGACCCGCCGCAGGCGGAGAATCCTGCAAAGCAGGATTCTTTCTTATTTCTTGATCTTAACCTTCTTCACATTGCTCCATTTAGAATAATACGTCTTATTTCCAAGTTTTTTATATGTCCGCACTCGTACATAGTATGTTTTTTTCTTCTTTAATTTCTTTAATACTGTACTTGTTATCTTATTTTTCTTGATCGTTATATTTTTTATACCAGATTTAAAATTCTTCTTCATGGAATACTGCACTTGATATCCACTTGCTTTTGTATTTTTCTTCCATTTAACCTGGGCTTTTTTCCCTTTCTGATTCTTTACACTCAGAAATTTCACTGCTGTTGGCTGTGTAATTTTTGTTGTTGAAGTTTGTATAACGCTTCCAACAGATGGTGAAGCTGCTGGTTTGGTATTGCTGTTATTATTATCTGATGGCTTTTTATTACTGTTATTACTATTTTCTGGTTCTTTGCTTGGGATTGGCTTAATCGTCTTTCCATCCCATTTCTCAAATGTGATTCCATCATCTTTATCAAATGATTCTCGATATGTCTGATAATTATCCCAATATGCTTCATTGATCATAACTGTGAGTATCCGTTGGTCTCCAAGTCCATTGCTGTATCCTGTTTCTTTCAGTCTTTCATTCTCAACAAAATCTTCTGGAACATCTCCACATAAATATAAATATCGCAGATTTTCTATATAATCTAACGCACCATCAGCCCCATTATTATATTGTGTTTTTGATTTTCCCATATTCTTTACAGAAGCAGGAATGATAAGTTCTTTGACGTTGCTTCCATGCAGAAATTGTTCTTCGATCGTCGTTACAGTTTCTGGTATCTGAAGTTTTTCTAATTGTTCACAGCATAAAAATACGTATCTTCCGATCGTTGTCAATCCATCTGGAAGTTTAATCTCTTTTAATCCTGCTGCATATCCAAATGCCATTCCTTCAATCTCTTTACAAGCTGGATCCACTGTATAAATCTGATCTGTCAGTTTTTTTGCTTTTGGATATATCACTAATTTTGATTTGTCTTTTGTATACAGCACGCCATCAATATCACAATAATTTTCATTTTGTTCATCTACATGATATGCAGCTAATTTATCACAGAAATAAGCTACATTATATCCAATTTTTTGTACATTTTTCGGAATAGTAATTGACTGAATACTCATACAGTTCTTAAATGCAGCCACGCCAAGTTTTCTTACACCATCTCCAAGATTTACTTTCTCCAAATAAAAGCAGTTTGAAAATGCACTGCTTCCGATTGCTGTAACTTTATTATCCACTGTATAACTTTTTTCAATTTTAGCAGATGGATAGCAGAGCAACTCTAAATATTTATCATATGTCGTCTGGTCAACCTCTGTGTAATGATCAAAATACTCATATAAGACACCATTCTCATCTGTCCAAAAGTGTGTTTTCCCATATTCGCTATCTCTTACCTCTATCGATGTAAGATTCTTCGCATGGCTAAAATCACTGTCCCCGATATAAGTTAATGTCTTAGGTAATGATATCGTACGTAATGATGTCTGATTGATCGCTTTCTGAGCAATCTCTGTTACTATTTTTCCATCAATCTCATCGGGTACTTTCAAATTTGTTTCATTCCCATAATATTTGACAATACTGATCGTGTTCTCACCTGTATCATTAATTTTATATTCCCAGTCTTCTGATCTTATTGTGCCAGTATCCGCTTTTACTTCATGTGATTTTTGTGCTGAAAAAAGCGAACCTGATACTGGTAATATAGGCGTTGCCAACATTATCGCTGACAACACGCAACTGAAAATTCCTGTAAGATGTCTTTTTTTCATATTTCCTCCGTTCTCTCCCCTGAGTATGGGTTTATTATATCAAATACAAAATATTGAGACAATGACTATAACTCAACTCTATACAATTCTTTGAACTCATTCGATGATATTATTTTTAAGTCAGGGAACAAATTTTAAATTTTGGTGGCGAAGTTTGTTGGCGAAGTTTTTTCTGTAAAAATAAAAAAAGCTACAAACCGCATATTTACTAGGTTTGTAGCTTATGACTCCAACGAGAATCGAACTCGTGATTCGACCTTGAGAGGGTCGCGTCTTAACCGCTTGACCATGGAGCCAGATTTATATTCGAGGTGGTCTGTTGCAACCACCTTTATCTATTATACATATTATTTTTGTAATGTCAAGAACTTTTTTAAATTAAATTTCTTATTTTCAGATATTCCAAAATTATTTTTACACATCCATCAATTCCAAGGATTCCTTCGTCCAGACATAATTCATATCCATTGGACATTCCCCATATTTCATTTGTGTAATATTTATGAAATTCATAACGTTTTGAATCTTCTGTTTCTATTTCTTTTTCAGCTTGTTCTTTGCTTATTCCAAGATATTTCATAAGGTTTTTAACTCGAATGTTCTTGTCTGCATGCATAAAAATTCTTACCGTATTCGGACGATCTCTGAAAAGATAATTTCCACAGCTATCCATCACGACACCTCCCGTATTACCAATAATCTTTTTGATAATCCCAAAAGGTACATCATTAGAACTTACATTCTCACTCATTGCGATCGCATATAACAGACTATTTACTTTTCTGTCATTAAAAAATGCATTTAATTCATCATAATCATCCGTTCCTTCTACCACTCTTAGAAGATGTGCCTTGTCATAAAGAGGCAGTTCAAATTGTCGCCGAATTTGTTCTGCTACTTTATCTCCCATTGTTCCATGTTCTCTTCCGATCGTGATGATCATTTTCTCATCTGCCATGATCTCTTCCTCCTATTTTTAAATAAGCTGAGCAAATCCTGATACAAATACAACAGTCAAAAGTCCTGCTACTGCTACTGCCAGACTGCTCATTGCACCTTCGACTGGCCCCATCTCAATTGCTCTTGCCGTTCCGATCGCATGAGATGCTGTTCCAAGTGCCAGACCCTTCGCCAATGGATTTTTTATTTTAAAGATATGAAATACTGTATCTGCGATCACATTTCCAAGAATTCCAGTAATAATGATCACCGCAACTGTAATTGTCACAATTCCACCTAATTCTTCTGATATTCCAATTCCGATCGCTGTTGTGATCGATTTAGGAAGCATCGTTACATACTGTTGGTGGTTAAATCCAAATAACATACAAAGAACAAAAATTCCTGTTAAACTTGCTAATGTTCCTGATAATATTCCACAAACAACTGCAACCTTATTTTTCTTTAGTAATTCTAACTGCTCATATAAAGGTACAGCAAGACACACGGTTGCTGGCGTCAACAGATAAGATATGTATTTCGCACTTGCATTATATACTTCATAACTGATTCCAAATACTTTCAATGCCAGGATCACAATAACTATAGATACTAATAATGGATTTAATATCGCTAATCCCAACTTTCTCTTTAAAAATAGTCCGATCTCATATGCGATCAAACTGATCGTTACTCCTGCAAACAATGATTGTCTGAACATTTCATTCATTTTTGATTCCTCTCTTCTGTGCTATCATTTGTGCTACTTTTCCTGTGACTACCATAACAAATACTGTGATCACTACAGTAATGACTAGTATTGGCAGTAATAACGGCTGTAAAACTTTCCACGAATCAATCAATCCAGCTGCTGCCGGAATAAACATAACAGGCATGATCTCAATCAGAAAAAATGCTGCATCTTTAACTTGACTCGTCTTCAAAACACCAGTCATCAGACATACCAACATTAACACCAGTCCATACACACTTGCCGGAATTGGCAATGGTATAAACATCTTAAGCACTTCTCCCAAAAAAGAGAGTAGTAAAATAATCATAAATTGTCTAAGAAATTTCATACAATCCTCCAGTTTTTCATATTAAGTCTTTTCTCTTGTATACAATATTATGGTACTACCAACTTTTAATGTCAATACTTTATTTATTTTCATTAATGAAAATAATAGAATCCTGCATCAACAGAATTCTATTTTTTCACCTAAATTATTTTACAACTTTCGCAGCTTTAGCATTGATATATCCAACAAATTTCCCTGATTTTGTATACAATGCGAGATATTTGTTTCCATTTTCATGTTTATATCTGTATTTTGCCACATATGTCTTTTTATAAACTTTTGTTTTTGATTTCTTCCATTTGAAATTCTTATATAGTTTATATTTTTTACTCTTGATCTTTACACGTTTTCCATAAGCGTATGCTTTTCCCTGCTCTGGCTGTGTTGCTGATCCTAAACGTTTTACCGCTTTCTTGTTAATGTATCCAACAAATTTACCACCTTTTGTATAAAGAGCAAGGTATTTATTTCCATTCTTATGGTCATATCTATATTTTGCTACATATGTCTTTTTATAAACTTTTGTTTTTGATTTCTTCCATTTGAAATTCTTATATAGTTTATAATTTTTCTTTGTAACTTTCACTCGGTAATTATAACTGATCGCAGGTCCCGCTGCTGTTCTTGTATATACAACTTTCTGTACTGTATTACCTTCCTGTGTTCCCTTTAATGTCATGTTATAATTTTTATTCTTTGGATAATATCCAGAGAATTTTGGTAATGTGATCTTGCGGGTCTTTCCTACTTCAACTTTGACATACTGCGTAGCATATACTTCTTTTCCATTTTTATCAACGATCTTCAACGCTATGATCTGTTCTTTTCCTTTGGATACAGAATCTTTATAGAACTTTAATGACTGTAATGGATATCCATTGGAATCAAATAATGTCTGGTTATCCCAGCTGCTTCCACCCCATGCTGGCTGTCCATTGTAATACATCTTGTTATCTGGATAGTATCCTTTTGCTCCCTGAGCTGCCCATCCTGTTCCATAACGATCAGACATATCCTTATTGTACTTCCAATTGGTCCATCCTGCTTTTACAGGAATCCATGCTCCCTCCCAGTAAAAAGCTCCAAGTCCATTATCATTTGATAACAATGTCTGATACATATCCGTCAATGCATCCACTTGTCCCTGTGGATCATCAGAATATACTTTTGCATTTGCATGTCCTTCACCAATGACATTTGGTGTACCATCCGAATCTTTTAAACTGTTAAGCCAGCTTGTTTCCATAACCGCATACATTTTTCCTCTTGACTTGGCAAGATTTTCTATTTTCTGAAGTCCAGCTAATGCATTTTTACTGGAATTTCCTTGCCAGAATTGATAAAATGAACTGCCGAAAACATCATAATCCACTCCATTTTGTTCCCATGCATTCATAATTTCTGAACATTTTCCATAGCCCATACTCTCAAGATGCAGTGTGACTAATGCTTTTGGTGTGCATTCTCTGACTGCTTTGATCCCTGCTTTTAAATATCCACATAAAATCTTGGCGTTCTTTGCATTTCCCCATGTATCTTTATAAGTTTCTCCCTTTGAACGATCTGGCATGATATCAAGCATTCCATTTGTAATCTCATTTCCAACCTGTACCATTCCGATATCTGCTCCAACTTCCTGGAATTTCTTTATCGTATCCTTTGTAAAATCGTAAACATTTTGTTTCATCTTTTCTGTATCATTTTTATCTTTTTCCCAAGCTTTTGGCACCTTTTGAAGTGCTGGATCAGCCCAGAAATCAGAATAGTGGAAATCTAGCAGAAGTTTCATATCATACTGTGCAGCTTCTTTTGCGATTTCAAGGCCAGCTGCCACATCATTCGCACCACCTCCGTATGTTTCTCCTTTTTCATTTGTCGGATCATTCCAGATACGGATTCTGATATAATTAACTCCATTATCATGTAATACTTTTAACAATGATGTTTCTTTTCCATCAAAGTCGTAGTATTTTACACCTGCTTTCTTTTGTGCTGTGTAGGATGAAATATCCATTCCACGAATGGAACTTTGTGACATGTTATTAAGTTTTTTGACAGAAGCTGTTAGATTCTTAAGTCCTGTATCTCCACCGTATTCCCATGGATCTTTGTAGCTGCTTACATCAACCTGATTTCCTTGTGCATAAGCAAAGATTGCAAGGGAAGACATTGCTTGTCCATTACCATCAAAGAATGAGTCCCATGCCCCAACAAAATCTGCATCATCGTAGATCAATCCACCTGCATTTTTCTCATCGATCGTTGCCTGAAGATAATCATAAATGCTCTTTGTCTGTGTCGTTATGCGGGCTTTTCCTTCTGAATCTTTCCATGGACATTTGACATTGGAAATGATCATCTGCTTTCCTGCTGCCTTTTCTTCTACTGTATTCTTTAATTCCTTAACATAACTGCCACTTTGTGTATTCGGGTAGATATTTACTCCAATATAATCATAATCAACATCAGCATCTCCTAATTTTTTAATGATCCACTGAATATCTGAAGCATCTGTTGTTGGTGCCGATACACTAACAGCCGGTTTGATTCCTTCTCCTCTGATCATTTTTGAGATTTTGCTCATCGCAACAAAGCCTTCCCATCCATTTCCACTACTCATATTTAAGAAGTTATAGTTAACTTCATTTCCGATCGTGATCATCGTTGGGACCGCATCTGCTGCCTTCAATTCTTTGATGACATTTTTTGTATACTCCAATGCCTTTTCTTCTGCTGAGACAGTATCCCAACCATCTGGTAATTTCTGCACCCCTGCATATGTTATATCATCAGAATATAACAAAGTAACATTTGTTTTTAACCCTGCTTTCTTGGCTTCTTTTAATGTCTCCTTAGCGTTTTCCAAAGATAGATAACTTTCATTACCATCCTTATCTTTTGCTGGATTCACTGCAACTTTCACAGAAATCGTATTGATCCCCTGTGATCTTACATATTCAAACACATTGGAAACTTCGATTCCTTTGTAATTTTTCCACGCATTTTTCTGTAGTTGATAATGGGAAAAATCTGCTCCTAGAACCGTGTTGTCTCCAATTCCATTGATCTTTTTGTATTGCGTCAGATCATTCTCTGTCTGACTGGTTTGTGAGACAGTATTCGTATCCGCTTTTACGTAATGTGATAATTGTGAAATTGTTGTTCCTTCCATCGCAGTGATCAACGTTGCGATCATTATAGTTGTTACCAGTTTTCTTACCTTTTGCATAAACTACCCTCCTGTTATTTGACAACTTTTGCAGCCTTCGTATTGATATATCCAACGAATTTTCCTGACTTGGTATACAATGCAAGATATTTATTTCCATTCTCATGTTTATATCTATATTTTGCTATATATGTTTTCTTATAAACTTTCATTTTTGATTTCTTCCATTTGAAATTCTTATATAGTTTATATTTTTTACTCTTGATCTTTACACGTTTTCCATAAGCGTATGCTTTTCCCTGCTCTGGCTGTGTTGCTGATCCTAATCGTTTGACTGCTTTTGTCTGAATATATCCTACAAATTTACCGCTCTTTGTGTAAAGTGCAAGATATTTCTTTCCATTCTTATGGTCATATCTGTATTTTGCTACATATGTTTTCTTATAAACTTTTGTTTTTGACTTCTTCCATTTAAAGTTTTTATACAGTTTATAATTTTTCTTTGTAACTTTCACTCGGTAATTATAGCTGATCGCAGGCCCGGCTGCTGTTCTTGTATATACAACACTTTGCGTTGTATTTTCTTCTTTCACACCTTTTACGGTCAGCTGGTAATTCTTATTGCTTGGATAATATCCAGAAAACTTTGGTAATGTGATCGTTCGGTTCTTTCCAATTTCCACTTTTACATATTGTGTTGCATAAACTTCTTTTCCATTTTTATCAACGATCTTTAATGCTATGATCTGTTCTTTCCCTTTCGATACAGAATCTTTGTAGAACTTCAATGACTGCAATGGATATCCGTTAATATCAAACAGTGCCTGATTATCCCAGCTTGTTCCACCCCATGCTGCTTTTCCTTTGTAATACATTTTAGAATCTGGGAAATATCCAAGTGCACCTTTTGATGCCCATCCTGTACCATACTGATCTGCGATCTGCTTATTATATTCCCAGTTTGTCCATCCTGCTTTTACCGGAATCCATGCACCTTCCCAATAGAATGTACCCAATCCATTATCCTGTGATAACACGGTATCATAAAGATCTGTAAGCTCATTCACCTGTCCTTGTGGTCCTACTTCGTATGCACCTGTACTTGTACTATCTCCGATAGAGTTTGGTGTACCGTCTCCATCATTTAAGCTGTTAACCCAGCTTGTCTCAAATACTGCAAACATCTTTCCATAAGAAGCTGCCAGTGTCTGCACATCTTTCAATGTCTTTGGCGTATTTGCTTTTGCTGCAATGGACCAGAATGGATAATACGAAGATCCTAAAACATCATAGTCCACATTATCTCTCTTCCATGTATTCATGATCGTTTTGTATTTCCATACATTTGGTGTTTCAAGATGTAATGCCACCAAAGCCTGTGGTGTACATTCTCTGACCGCTTTGATTCCGGCTTTTAAATATTTATTTACTTCTGTTGATTTCTTTTTATCTCCCCAGATGACATTAAAAGATTCTCCTTTATCTCTGTTAGAGTATATTCCAAGAAGTCCGTTGGTAATTTCATTTCCTACCTGAACCATTCCAATGTTTGCCCCAGCATCTTTAAATTTCTGAATAGATTCTTTTGTGAAATCATATACATCTGAACACATCTTTTCTGTATTATTTACATCCTTTTTCCATGCTTTTGGAACTAACTGGACCGCTGGTTCTGCCCAGAAATCAGAATAATGAAAATCAAGCAGAACTTTCATATCATATTTTGCTGCCTCTTTTGCGATCTCTACGCCTGTGGAAACATCATTTCCACCACCGCCATAGGTTTCCCCATCTGCATTAAACGGATCATTCCAGATTCTGATCCTGATATAGTTGATTCCATTATCATGAAGCACTTTTAATAATGGGGTCTCATTTCCTTCATAATCATAATATTTCACTCCTGCTTTCTTTAATGCAAGATAAGATGAAATATCCATTCCTCGGATAGAACTCTCAGACATTCCTTTGATTTTTTTGATCGTTACTTTTTGATCTTTTAATCCTGTATCTCCACCGTATTCCCATGGATCTTTGTAGCTGCTTACATCAACCTGATTTCCTTGTGCATAAGCAAAGATTGCAAGGGAAGACATTGCTTGTCCATTACCATCAAAGAATGAATCCCATGCCCCGACAAAATCTGCATCATCGTAGATCAATCCACCTGCATTTTTCTCATCGATCGTTGCCTGAAGATAATCATAAATGCTCTTTGTCTGTGTCGTTATGCTGGCTTTTCCTTCTGAATCTTTCCATGGACATTTGACACTGGAAATGATCATCTGCTTTCCTGCTGCCTTTTCTTCTACTGTATTCTTTAATTCCTTAACATAACTGCCACTTTGTGTATTCGGGTAGATATTTACTCCAATATGATCATATCCTGCACCCTCATATTTTTCACAAGCATATCCAAGCTGTTCTATAATATATTGGATATCAGAAGCCTTTTCTGGTGCTGCAAAACTGAATGCAGCTTTTATTCCAGCATCTCTTACAATCTTTGAAATCTCTGCCATCGCGCAATATCCGTCCCAGCTGCTCAGAGTCAAGAAATTATAGTTTACTTCATTTCCGATCGTGATCATCGTTGGGACCGCATCTGCTGCCTTCAATTCTTTGATGACATTTTTTGTATACTCCAATGCCTTTTCTTCTGCTGTGTCAGTATCCCAACCATTTGGTAATTTCTGCACCCCTGCATACGTTATATCATCAGAATATAACAATGTAACATTTGTTTTTAATCCTGCTTTCTTGGCTTCTTTTAATGTCTCCTTAGCGTTTTCTAAAGACAGATAACTTTCATTACCATCTTTATCTTTCGTTGGATTCACTGCAACTTTCACAGAAATCGTATTGATCCCCTGTGATCTTACATATTCAAACACATTGGAAACTTCGATTCCTTTATAATTTTTCCAGACTTTTTTCCACGCATTTTTCTGTAGTTGATAGTGGGAAAAATCTGCCCCAAGAACCGTCTGGCTGCTGATTCCATTTATCTTCTTATACTGTGACATAGCATTCGTATCACTGCTTATTGTTTCTGCCTTTGACTCTGCTTTTACGTTATGCGCAAGCATTGGCATGGATGTTACTCCTGTCGAAACAGTTAATGTTGCTGCCATCAATGTTGTCAATATCTTTTTAACTTTGTTCATTTAACTTCTCCTTCCCTATCCTTTGTTATTTTTCTTATCTTACATTTTAACGCATATAAATCATAAATGTGAATAAATCCTTCTGAAATTGTATTCCTTTTACACTTTCATATTTCCATGCCTGTCCAGGCACTCCATAAATATAATATGCAGATGATGTCAGCCCTCCTCTCTCTAATCGTTCTCTCTTAAACCAGTTTCCAAAAGAGCTGGTTGGCCTGCTCTTGATCGGATGAGAATCTAAGACCAGATATTTTTTTGTCTTGGGATTAAAATCAGCAACTGTTACATAATGTCCTGGTACATGCGAGATTGCTACACAACCTTTTTTCAGATATTCTCTTACTTCTGATGTACTGTAAGTTGTCTTAATATAAGTGAACCCATATGTGCCTCCAAATTTCTTCGCTGCCGCCTTAAAAATCCCATCATGTGTTCCAGCACCTATGATCCTGTAATGTTTCTCTACCGCATAATCTGCAAACAACATTGGATCCACAAATTGTCCATTCAATGCATATACTGCATTCGTGATCGCCACAACTCCGCAGCCTGCTGCCGCCATTTTCCCGCTGTAATCCGAAACGTTTCCATAATCTTTTCTGGCCCATGCAGGATCAAACTGCATAAAATTACGGTACGGATATACATTTTTATTGTTAAGGCGCGTTACCTGCCATTGATAAGACTTCTGTGCTGCTTCTTTCTGTGGTTTTGTGAAACAGTTGTTCATATCTTTTATCTTACCGTCAGTCAAGGTACCATTTT
Organism: Anaerostipes hadrus; assembly: GCA_036312945.1. Classification (GTDB taxonomy): domain Bacteria; phylum Bacillota; class Clostridia; order Lachnospirales; family Lachnospiraceae; genus Anaerostipes; species Anaerostipes hadrus_C. The sequence goes on along the minus strand of JAXJNA010000065.1, from coordinate 65,508 downwards.
CATCCATTGATAGATATTTCTCGTTTTTCATATTCTTGATATAAAAATGATCGTACTCACGTATCAGTTTCCATGTGTGATCTTCTTTGCTTTGATCCAAAATTGAAACTTGATATTCCTGATCTTTCAGAAACATGATCTGTACACGAATTCCTTCTCCGGAAGCTTTATTTTGTATCCAATAAGTTCCATTTCCCAGTAACTGTTTTTCATTTCCATTATATAAAATAGCTTCCTTATGATACAAACTTCTATCAATCCATCCTATTCCATATCCCTTCTTTTTCTCATAGATCACCTGAACATGATCAGATGTTTTACTAACTACGATCACTCCGGAATACCTTGGTGCTACCCCTATCTTTTTACTTCCTGAAGATGTTTCATAAACATTCATCTTTTTTTTCAAAAATGCATAACTCTTTTTGAATGAACGATCATAAACCTTCCCAGCAAATTCATCATAGATTGTCTGGGGATTATCAAAATATCCTGGCTGTGCTGCCTGTATTTTGATACCTGAGATCATGCAAAGAACAAGGCACATCACCACACAGATCCTTCTCTTATTTTTCCTGTATTGTTTTGTCATTTGATTTTCCTTTTATTTTGTTAATTCTATTGACAGTATATCATTTTCATGATAAATTATTAATCAGTTCTGCTGCTGTGGCACAGGAGGTAGCGCACCTCATTGGTAGTGAGGAGGTCACGGGTTCAACTCCCGTCAGCAGCTTTATAAAGAAGACTTAAAACGGATGTTTTAAGTCTTCTTTTTATTTCTCTTATCTTTACTTTAACTTTCCTGATCATTCCTGATCTTCCTGCGAATCCGCTGAATCGCATTATCAATGGATTTATCACTTTTCCCAAGATTTTTTGCAATCGTTGTATATGTTTCCCCATTCAGATAATGATACATCACCTGTTTTTCGAATTTACTTAAATTCTGATCAAGCATTCTGTGATAATCATTTAATTCTTCCTTTCGAAGCATCATCTCCTCCGGAGTTTCCTCCGGAGTTTCTAAGATTTCATCCAATGATAATTCTTCTTCCTGATTCTTTTGTTCAAACAGAGAGATTGCTGTATTCAATGGAATATGTTTTTTTCTGTTAAATGCAGTGATCGTTGTATAGATCTGTCTTTGCACACACAGATAAGCAAACGTTGAAAACGAAGTATTTTTTTCTTCCTGATAGGATGTCACTGCTTTAAAAAGCCCGATCATTCCTTCCTGGATCAGATCCTCTTCATCTCCACCTGCAAGAAAGAACCTTCTTGCCTCTTTCCTTACCATATCCCTGTATCTCTCTAACAGACATTCCATCGCGTCATCATTGCCACTTTTGATCTGTCTGAGCAATTCCTCATCAGAAATTGTTTTTAATTCTTTCATTCTTTATTTTCCCAGTCGTTGTCTTACAACTTCAAATGCCAGAACACCTGCTGCTACAGAAGCATTCAGTGAATCAATATCTCCTTTCATTGGAATAGATGAGATAAAGTCACATTTCTCTTTTACCAGACGGCTCACTCCGCTTCCTTCATTTCCAATGACAAGTCCGATCGATCCTGTCAGATTCTGACGGTAGATTACTTCTCCATCCATATCTGCACATGCAAACCACATACCACGTTCTTTTAATTCATCCATTGTTTTTCCAATATTTGTCACTTTCACAACTGGTGTATAATTGATCGCACCTGCAGATGTTTTTGCTACGGTTGGTGTGATTCCAACTGCACGATGCTTTGGAATGATCACTCCATGTGCACCTGCAAGATTTGCTGTACGAATGATTGCTCCAAGGTTATGTGGATCTTCAATCCCGTCTAATAGGATAAAGAAAGGATCCTCACCCTTTTCTTCTGCTCTTTTAAACAGATCCTCAATCGTTCCATATTCATATGCTGCAACAATTGCAACAACTCCCTGATGATGTTCATTTGTCAATTGATTCAGGCGTTCTTTATCTACAAATTTAAGAATCGCATCTGTTTTCTTTGCCTCTCTTACGATCGTACGGATCGGTCCATCCTGACATCCATCCAATACAAAAATCTTATCGATTGGTTTCTTTGCTCTTAAAGCCTCGATCACGGCATTGCGTCCTGCGATCAGATCTTCTTTATGATTCATGTTCTTCTCCTGTTTCTTCTTTTTTATTCAAATCAAAACCGATCCCGATCAATTCGATGATGCGGTCCATATCTCCTGCCAGATATAAATATCCAACCAAAGCTTCCACTCCAGTTGCTTTTCTGTAATCCATCATAGATGCATTCTTTGCAACAGAACCTGATTTGGAATTTCTTCCACGTTTATAAACAGCCATTTCTTCTTCTGTCAAAAATGGTTCAATCTTTTCAAACACTTCTTTTTGTGCAGAAGCTTTGACCATACTGCTTGATTTTTTGTGATATTTATTCACACTCATATTTCCTGCAGACATAACGATCGTTCGGATCACGATCTCATAGATCGCATCTCCAATGTAAGCAAGAGATAGCGGAGAGTAACTTTTAGGATCCAGTCCATCAAGATACAATCCTTCTTTGATCTTTTGAATTAAGCTCTGCTCCATTTTACACCTTCTCTTGTATCTTTTAATACGATACCCTGTTCCAATAACTGGTCTCTGATCTCATCTGCTCTTGCAAAATCTTTGTTCTTTCTTGCCGCCTGACGTTCTTCGATCAGTTTTTCGATTTCTTCATCTAGGATCTCTTCTTCTTTTGTTGTTTCAATCCCAAGAACGCTGCAAAGATCTTCTAATACTTTTAATACTTTCTTTGCATAGTCTGCACTGAAGTCTTTTACTGTTGAGTTTGATTCACGCACGATCTCAAAAATAGCTGAAACTGCGTCTGCTGTGTTAAAGTCATCTTCCATTGCATCTTCAAATTTCTTTACAAGTACTTCTATATTAGCAAAATGTTCTGTTTCTTCTTTGCTTAAAGAACCTGTTTCTTCTTTGGCTGCCATCTCTCTGCACAGATCGATCGCTGTTAAGATACGGTCTAATCCTGTTTTGGCACTATCTACTAATGTATCACTGAAGTTTAATGGTGTTCTATAGTGTGCACTTAGCATAAAGAAACGGATTACCTGCAACGGATACTTTTCTCCAATTTCACGAACTGTAAAGAAGTTTCCTGCTGATTTAGACATCTTCTTATTATTGATATTTAAGAAACCATTATGCATCCAGTAATTCGCAAACTTCTCCCCATTACACGCTTCACTCTGTGCGATCTCATTTTCATGATGAGGGAAGATCAAGTCTTCTCCACCTGCATGAATATCAATGGTATCTCCGATATATTTCTTAGACATCTCAGAACACTCAATATGCCATCCTGGTCTTCCTTCTCCCCATGGAGAATCCCATGCGATTTCTCCTTCTTTCTTTGGTTTCCATAACACAAAATCCAGAGGATCTTTCTTTCCTTCTTCTCCTGTTACCTTGATCTCGCGATGTCCCGCTTCCAGATCATCAATATTTTTCTTAGAGAGTTTTCCATAATCTTTAAAAGATCTTGTCTTGAAGTATACAGTTCCATCTACTTCATATGCATGCCCTTTTTCGATCAATGTCTGAATCATTTTGATCATTCCACCGATTTCTTCTGTCGCTCTTGGCTGGTGCGTTGCAGGTTTGATATTTAACGCTTCCATATCTTGTTTGCATTCTTTGATATATCTTTCTGCGATCTCTGTTGCTGTTACACCTTCTTCATTTGCCTTCTTAATAATCTTGTCATCGACATCTGTGAAGTTTGAAACATAATTTACTTCATATCCTTTATATTCAAAGTAACGGCGCACCGTATCAAAAATGATCATTGGTCTTGCATTTCCAATATGAATGTAGTTATACACCGTTGGCCCACAAACATACATTCCAACTTTTCCTGGATGCACCGGTACAAATTCTTCTTTTTGTCTTGTCAGTGTATTGTAAATTTTCATTTTTCTTTTTCCCTTCTGATTGCTTCTGAATTTTGATAATGTATAATAAATGTTTCCAGTGCCTGTCGTAATTCAGCATTCTCTCTTGCGAGCTTTTCGATATCCATATCGACTGGATTTGGAAGATCGATCTGATCAAGCACAATACTCTGAATACGATTGACTCTCTCTCCATCCTGTTTAACTACCTTACCTGGAACTCCAACAACAGTAGAATTCGGCGGTACATCAGATACAACAACACTTCCTGCACCAATCTTTGAGTTCTTTCCAATTGTAATAGATCCCAAAACCTTAGCACCTGAACTGATCATAACATTATCTTCGATCGTTGGATGACGTTTTCCAGTTTCATTTCCAGTTCCACCTAATGTAACACCTTGATATAAGGTTACATTATTTCCGATGATCGTCGTCTCTCCAATAACCACTCCATGCCCATGGTCAATAAAGAATCCTTCTCCGATCTGTGCACCTGGATGAATCTCAATTCCAGTTTTTCTCGCCCATTTCTGAGAAATCTTTCGAGCTTTGTAAAACTCTCCTTTCTTATATAATTCGTGTGCAACACGATGCCAATACAGTGCTTTTACATAAGGATACAAAAAAACTTCTTTTTCTTCCCTTAACGCAGGGTCTCTTAGTTTGATCGTATCATATTGGCTTTTCGCAAATTCTCGAAAACCCATCATAGTTTCTAAACCTCCAATATATAGTATGTAATTTGCAGGACTTTTTATATCATAGGGGATTCCATCAAAATTTCCTATAATACAAAAAACTCCGTCTCTAAATAAAGAGACGGAGTATATCCGCGGTTCCACTCTTTTAAAAGTTCCTGACCTTCTTATTATATGTCTGACTGATGTCACTTGATCAGGATACTTTCACTCGAATCCGTTAACGCCGGCAACGTACAAAACTACTTTATTCATCTTGTCTGCTCCCAGATGCATTCCAGACATCTTCCCTCAAAGCCGCTTCCAGCCGATGACAGCTTCTCTCTGACAGTTCCAATTTGTCTGTACTAATTCTGTTCATTGCATTTAACTACGAATAGTTTATGCTTTTTCATCCAAAATGTCAACTGATTCTTATTTTTCATACAAAGTATTTGCTATGATGTAAGTGTCAAAAGTATAAATTGCTTTTGTGCTTGCACAAATAAGCAATTTATACTTTTTGACACGCCGAACAACGAGAACGGAATAAAATGGTGTGAACACGCCATTTTATGGGAGTTCGAGGTGTTCGAGGATTGCAAAATTGCGTAGCAATGGAGCAATCCGGGTACATCAGAGAGTGGCAAAATTTACTTTTGACACTCTCATCATTTATCATTTTATTCTGGTAAAACTCTCGCCTTCACAACAGCCTTCTTCACTGCACTTCCTACAATGATCGCGATCACGATTTTTGCCGCATCTCCTGGAAGATATGGAATCACACCTGCATATAATCCCTGTACAAATGTTAAATGCATCTGTGCACACAGCCAGATTGTTCCAAATGCATATGTTACTGCTGTTCCAAGTACCATACCAATTACTGCCATCACTATATTCCCTGAGAATTTTTCTACAAAGAATCCACTGATCAATGCTAAAAAGATAAATCCAACCAAATATCCTCCTGTTGGTCCTGCAAGTTTTGCAAGCCCGCCACTAAATCCTGAAAATACTGGAAGCCCTACTGCTCCAATCAGAAGGTATACAAGATAGCTGATCGTTCCACGTTTCATTCCAATGACCATTACCGCAAAATAAATCACCAAGTTCGTAAATGAAATAGGTACTGGTGTAAATGGCAATGTGATCGACATTGGTCCTAAAATACAAGTTAATGCTGCCATTAATGCAATCAGTGTTAAATCCTGAATTTTCATTGTTTGCTGTTTCATAATAAATTTCTCCCTCACTTTTATTATTTTCTTTACTGACTGCCATTATAAATTATCAATCATCGATTGTCAACTTTATTTTTTAAAAAAGTTAACAATAAAAAAAAAGGGGGGGGTTATCTTCTGATCATTCAAAAAAAGAAAGGCACCAATGATGCCTTTTCTTAATCTTCATTCTCTTCTTCTAAAATCCCAAGTTCTTTGATCCGCTCCTCAATCTTCTTTAAAGATTCTTCATAAGTTCCTTCTTTTGTCTCTTCCTTCTCCTGATTCATTCCATCAAGCAATTCATCAATATTCTTACTTAATGGATTACTGTCCGTTTTTCTCGTTAATAATCCCATATCTGTCTCCTTCTTCCACTTCTTTGATGATCCTGCATGGATTACCTGTAGCAATTACATTGGCAGGAATATCCTTTGTCACAACACTTCCTGCACCGATCACACTATTGTCGCCGATCGTAACTCCTGGAAGAATCGTAACCCCTCCACCAATCCATACTTTATCTCCAATCTTAACTGGGAGAGCCCATTCATATCCCTTTTCTCGTCTCTTCACATCTGCCGGGTGGTTCGCAGTATAAATTCCTACATTCGGGCCTATAAAAACATGATTCCCAATTTCAACTCCTCCACCATCTAAAATCGTCAGATTAAAGTTTGAGAAAAAATCACTTCCGATCGTTGTCCTGTATCCATAATCCAGATAAATTGGTGCTTCCAGATGAACGTTCTGCCCAAGACTTCCAAATATCTGTCCTATCAGATAATTCCGATGTCCTTTATCTTCCCAATGTTCATTAAACTGTCTGGTCAGAGATTTTGCATGATTTCTCTCTTCTATCAGGGCTTGATCCTCTGCATTATATAAAATTCCCATCAACATTTTTTGTTTTTCCGTCATCTTTTTCCCTCCGTGTCTTATATTTTATCATACTTCTTTTCTGTTATCTATCGAATTTGACTTTCCATCAAAAAAATTGTAGGATAAAAGAAATCTAACCATTAAGGAGGTTTAAACATGGATACCAACTTTATCATTTCTCTTGATTCCATTGCAGACGTGAATGCATTTGCAAATACGATCGCACATTTTAAATCTGAGATCGATCTTTCTTCTGGAAGATATATTGTAAATGCAAAATCTATCATGGGAATTTTCAGCCTTGATCTGACAAGACCTTTGACTTTAACCGTACATGGTAAAGATGAACTTGAAGAAATCAACTCTGCAATTGCACCATACTTGAAAAAGTAAGTTTACTTGCGAGCATTTGAAGTCTCTGTTTTTAGAGGCTTCTTTTATTTTATAAATTTTATTTAGTAAAAAAGAAAAAAGCATGATCTAAGTTCATTCTTAAATCATGCTTATCAACTGAGCGTGCGGGGATTCGAACCCCGGACAACTTGATTAAAAGTCAAGTGCTCTACCACCTGAGCTACACACCCTTAACTGGGGTAGCTGGACTCGAACCAGCGGTGCAGGAGTCAGAATCCTGTGCCTTACCACTTGGCGATACCCCATCAGTGCAACAACTATTTTATTATACATAAGCTGTCGTTCTTTGTCAAGAACTTTTTTATATTTTTTAAAATTTATTTAAAAAATATAGTGAGCGTGCGGGGATTCGAACCCCGGACAACTTGATTAAAAGTCAAGTGCTCTACCACCTGAGCTACACACCCTTAAACTGGGGTAGCTGGACTCGAACCAGCGGTGCAGGAGTCAGAATCCTGTGCCTTACCACTTGGCGATACCCCATCAATGCGACAGCTCATTTATATTATCATATGTTTCCGACAACTGTCAACACTTTTTTTAAAATTTTTTTAAATTTATTTTTCAAGAGTGAATTCTTTCAGATACTGACTGTTCCAGAAACGCTCTGTTACTGGAGTCCAGTATTCAAATATGATCTTCCCTTTATTCCCTTGTTCTGAGAATCTTCCTTTGTCTTCTCCCTTTCCAATATAAATTTCAAGAATCTCTCCTCTTCCAGATTCTTTTCCTTGATTGTCATAAAAGCAAAGCGTCATTCCCTCACTCAACTCTCCTCTGACAAACTCAACTTCCATGGAGCCTTTCCCTTCTTCGATCATTTCCATTCGTTCAATATAAGTAAGACTTCCTTCTAATTGATGCAGCCTATAAATTCGTTTTCTTGCTTCTTCATTTTCTTTCGAAGGTTCCTGTTTTTTTAAATATTCAAAAAATCTCATGTTCTTTCCTCCATTGCTCTGTTCTACTTTATCATAATTTCTTTTCATATGAAAGCCTTCATTGTAAAGAAAGTTCTCTTCATATTTTACACTTTAGCAGTTGACACTTCCTAATTTTTATGTTAGATTGTCATTATTGTAAATGATTTAAATACAATGATAAGGAATAGTAGAATATTTAAGACATTCAGAGAGTTGCTGGATGGTGCGAAGCAATTGTTGATGATATTTGAACTCGCCTTTGAGTAGCATGCTGAACTTACAGTAGGTATTGCCGGAGTCCAACCGTTACAATGGAGAGATATCGGTTTTATAACCCGTATCAGTAAGAAGTGCACGTTTCTTTATAGCGTGAATTAGAGTGGTACCGCGGAAGTTTCTTCGTCTCTATCCTGATAAGGATCAGATTCGGAGTTTTTTTTATGTTATCGTACATTTATTTTATCCGATACATGATACCCCGTATCCACCTTTCAATACTAAAAACATACCTACAACAATCATTAATTTTTGAAAGGAGCTTCACAGCAATGATGAACCCAAGCAAATATGAAAGACAATATTTTATGCCACCTGAAACGTCCCTTGACTGGACAAAGAAAGAATATATCACAAAGGCACCTACATGGTGTAGCGTTGACCTTCGTGATGGGAATCAGGCTCTGATCATTCCGATGAGTCTTGATGAAAAAGTTGAATTTTTTAAACTTTTAGTAAAGGTTGGTTTCAAAGAGATTGAAGTTGGTTTCCCTGCTGCTTCAGAAACAGAATATACATTTTTGCGTACTTTGATTGAAAATGATCTGATCCCTGATGATGTTACTATCCAGGTTTTAACACAGGCCAGAGAACATATCATCAAAAAGACTTTCGAAGCTTTAAAAGGAGCAAAAAGAGCGATCGTTCATGTATATAACTCTACTTCTGTTGCACAGCGTGAACAGGTATTTAAAAAATCCAAAGAAGAGATCATGAAAATTGCAACAGACGGTGCAAAATTATTGAAACGCCTGGCTGATGAGACAGACGGTAACTTCTTATTTGAATACTCTCCAGAGAGTTTTACTGGTACAGAGATCGACTATGCATTAGATGTATGTAATGCAGTTCTTGACGTATGGCAGCCTCGTCCAGACTGGAAAGTTATCATCAATCTTCCTGTAACTGTACAGCTTTCAATGCCTCACGTATATGCCAGCCAGATTGAATATATGAGCAAGCATATGAAATACCGTGAAAACGTAATTTTATCTCTTCATCCACATAATGACCGTGGATGCGGTGTTGCTGATACAGAACTTGCCTTACTTGCAGGTGCTGATCGTGTCGAGGGTACTTTATTTGGAAATGGTGAACGTACAGGTAATGTTGACGTTATCACTCTTGCATTAAATATGTATACACACGGCGTTGATCCAAAACTGGACTTCTCTAACTTGCCAGAACTTACAAAAGTCTATGAAAGATTAACAAGAATGTCCGTTTATGAGCGTCAGCCATACACAGGACAGCTGGTATTTGCTGCATTCTCTGGATCTCATCAGGATGCGATTGCCAAAGGTATGCACTGGAGAGACGAAAAACATCCAGAGCACTGGAATATCCCATACCTTCCAATCGATCCACACGATGTTGGACGTGAATACGAAAGTGATGTCATCCGTATCAACAGTCAGTCTGGTAAAGGCGGTATCAGCTATGTATTAGAAGAAAACTTTGGATTCCATATTCCTGGAAAAATGCGTGAAGATGTAGGTTACACAGTCAAAGATGTATCTGACAAACGCCATCAGGAATTAGTTCCAAGAGATATCTTAAAAGTGTTCAAAGAAGTTTATGTAAACATTGATGATCCATGCAAATTAAAAGAAGTGCATTTTGTACAAAAAGACGGTGGAATCGAAGCAGAAATCTCTTTAGAGAAATCTGGTGTTCCAAAACTTTACCACGGAAAAGGAAATGGTCGTCTGGATGCTGTAAGTAATGCTTTACAGAGACACAGTGATATGCATTACTCTATCGTTACATATCAGGAACACGCTTTAAATGTTGGTTCTAACTCTCAGGCTTGTGCTTATGTCGGAGTTCAAGAACCAAATGGTAATGTTACTTGGGGATCCGGAATCCATGAAGACATCATTACTGCTTCTGTATTAGCACTGATCAGCGCTGTAAACCGATTGGATCAGTAGATTTTGATTTGTAGTGTTGGTCATGTATGAGTCAGAAAGAAGATAAGAAGAAATATTTATAAGAATAAAGGGTGACACTCCGCATTTTTGAAAGCGTTTTTTACAAATCGCCGATCCGCGCCTGTTTCTTTGATAACTCCCTGGCTGCGAGCCAAAATGCCCGCAGCCACGGTCAAACAATCAACCACAGGGCGCTGCGAATTTGTAAAAAACGCATTCAAAAAGTGCTCATGTTGTCACCCTTTATTCTTATAAATATTTCTTCTTATCTTCTTTCTGACTCATACAACAAAACACTATTCAAACCACCATACAGTGTGTATGTTTCACTGTATTGGTATGTATAATAAACATCTGTCTACCACTACATAAATTGAAGCTCGATAACAGTTAACATACACACCACTTAAATTTTTCAATTCTTGTAATTGTCCACACTTTAGACTTCTGGTATATGATAAAAAATAAATAAACGATCGGAAGAACAGCATTAGAATTTTGCCACGTTTTTTACAAATTCGCAGCCGGCTTGGTGCGCTGTCTGAGCCTCAAAGAATTCTGGTTTAAATATCTTTGAAGGCGAGTTCGCAAGGAAAGCCGGCGGATCAGCGATTTGTAAAAAACGTGAGGAAAATTCTCTAGCTGTTCTTCCGATCGTTTATTTATTTTTTATCATATACTCAAAATCTAAAGTTAGCCAACTACAAATCTAAAATTTCATTTTCCAACAGATTCACCGCTGCCATCGCATCTTCCGTATAATAATCTGCTCCGATATTGTGTGCGATATCTTCCGTCACAACAGCTCCTCCAACCCAGATTGGTTCACTGCATCCTGCTTCGTGAAGTGCTTTGATCGTTCTTTCCATTGATGCAACGGTTGTTGTCATTAATGCACTTAGTCCAATCGCTTTTGGTTTGTATTTCTTATAAGCTTCTACTACCTTTTCAACTTTGACGTCTTTTCCAAGGTCGATGATCTTATATCCATAACTTTCCAGTACCACTTTCACGATGTTCTTTCCAATATCATGAATATCGCCTTCTACGGTTGCTATGATGATCGGTCCTTTTTCTTCTCCATCATTTGCTGAAAACGTTTCTTTGACAACTTCAAATGCTTTCTTTGTTGTCTCAGCAGATTGAATCAACTGTGGCAGGAAGATCTTTCCTGTCTCATAGTCTTTTCCTACAATATTCAATGCCGGAATGATCACATCATTAATTACTGTCAGTGCTTCTTTATCTTTCAGTTCTTCTTTTGTAACTTTCTCTACTTCATCTTTTAATCCGTGAATGATCACATCTTTTAATGTGAAGTTTGTTGTTGCTGCCGCTGCGGCTGGTTTTGTTTCTTTATCTTTGGACTGGTTTTTAATATAAATCTGACTATCCACATCTTTGTAGAACAGCACATGAAATGCATCAATAGTTCCCATCAATTCTGCATCTAATGGGTTGATGATCGGAAGATCCAATCCTGCCTCCATTGCTAATGCTAAAAATGTTCTATTTAATAACGGACGGTTTGGCAGTCCAAAGGATACATTCGATACCCCTAATACAGTATGGACACCTAATTCTTTTTTTACCATCTTGATCGCTCGAAGTGTTTCTCTTACTTCTTTTTGCTGTGCAGATGCTGTTAATGTCAGACAGTCGATGATGATATTCTCTTTGCCGATTCCGTATTCTGCCGCTTTATTGACAATCTTCTTGGCGATTTCAAATCGTTCTTCTGCCTTCAAAGGAATTCCATCTTCCAGAGTCAGTCCAATCACAACTCCTCCATATTTCTTAGCGATTGGGAAGATCTTTTCCATGACTTTGTCTTTACCATTTACAGAGTTGATCAAAGGTTTTCCATTGTAATAACGGCAGGCATTCTCAATCGCATCTGCTTCAGAACTATCAATCTGTAATGGAAGCGTGATAACTTCCTGTAACAGACGCACGACGCGCTTCATCGTCTCTGGCTCGTCAATTCCAGGAAGCCCAACATTAACATCTAATACTTCTGCTCCTGCTTCTACCTGTTTGACTGCTTCTACCACAAGTTCATCATAGCGTTCTTCTAACAACGCTTTTTTCATCTTTTTCTTACCCGTTGGATTTAAACGTTCTCCGCAGACGATCACGTGATCTCCAAATGTAACTGTCTGCGTCTGACTAGATACTCTTGTTTTCTTCTCAACAGTTCTCTCTGCAACTGCTTTAGGCGCAGCTTGTGCAAGTTTCTCTATAAATTCTGGTGTTGTTCCACAGCATCCACCAACGATCGCTGCTCCTCTTGCCATATAATCTTTCATAGATTCCACATATTCTTCTGGTGTCACATGATAATGTGTTTCTCCATGTTCTAGACATGGAAGACCTGCATTTGGCTGTAACATCACTGGAACACTTGCTTTCTCTAAAATTTCATCAATGATCGGTTTTAATTCATCTGGTCCTAAAGAACAATTGACACCCAATGCATCAACTCCTAAGCCCTCTGCAACATTAATAAATGTTTCTGGATCATTTCCAGATAAGGTTCTTCCATTTTGCTCAAATGTCATTGTAACAAACACTGGAAGGTCTGTGTGTTCTTTGACCGCCAGCACTCCTGCTTTCACTTCATATAGATCACTCATTGTCTCAAACAGTACAAGATCCACCTTGTCTTTCACCGTTTCTACCTGTTCAAGAATGATGTCATATGCTTCATCGAATGTCAATGTTCCCATTGGTTCTAACAACTGACCGATCGGTCCAATATCAAGAACAATATAAGAATCATCTTCTCTTCCAGCTTCTGTTCTTGCCGCTCTTGCATTCTCTACTGCCGCTAACAGCATATCTTTCGCCTCGTATTTTGCTTCTTCCATCTTTAATCGGTTACACCCAAAGGTATTTGTTGTAATAAAGTCTGCTCCCGCTTTCAGATAGTTTTTATGAATTGATCTTAATAAATCCGGGCGGTCAATATTTAATTCTTCTGGGATATCTCCTGCGTTTAATCCTGCATTCTGGAGCTGTGTTCCCATCGCTCCATCAAATATTAAAAGTTCTTTTCCTAATCGGTTCTGTAACATCTTTGTCCTCTCTTTCTAAATGGGCAAGCTTCTTTCATCACACAATTTCCACATGATTTCTTTCGTTTATCACTTCCGATCCCGATCAATCCTAACATAGACTTCTGTGGGATCAAAAGATTATTTGGCGTGATCGTGACTCCGATCTTCTTTGATATATCTAACAATATAGCAATTCTTTTATTAAATTCAAGTGGAAAATCTCCATATCCGGGACATGCTCGATATGTTCGGTTATCAAATCCAAGTGTTTCTTCATATCTGTCACAATATTCTTCCAGATACGCACTTGCCGCAGCATCCATAACCGTAGATTTTGTCATGTTAACCTTTGCATAAAACTTGATCTTACGCTCCATAACAATTCCAAGAGTACATCCGATCAATATACATTCTTCACAATCCTCCAGCATATCTTCCATCTGCTGCCCTAAAATCTCATCCCCTGATTCTTCTAACCTCAATGGATCTTTCGCTAGTTTAAATCTCTTCACTATCACTTTTGGCTGTGCTATCTGCTTGATCTCTTCTATACATTCATCCAAAAGACTTGAAATCTCCGGAGTTAAACCTTCAAACATTGGTGCCTGATATCCAAGATATTTCAAGGCATTTTCTCTTACGACCTGAAAATCCATCTTAGTTTAATTCTTTCAATACAGCTGGAATACTATCAAATACACGCTGCGCTGTTTCTACGCGATTCATTGTGTAAATATGAATCCCGTCAACTCCATTTGTGATCAGATCAATGATCTGTTGTGCTGCGTAGTTGATTCCGATTTCTTTCATAGCTTCTGGATTATCATAATGTGCCTCGATCATTGTAGATAACTGATATGGGATCGTACATCCACACATCTTTGTTGTACGGATCAGAGATTTGGCATTCGTAATTGGCATGATCCCTGCAAGAATTGGTACTGTGATGCCAATTTTTCTTGCTTCTCTGACTAATCTGTAATAATAATCATTGTCAAAGAAAATCTGTGTTACCAAATATTCAGCTCCTGCATCTACTTTCTTCTTTAATGCTTCTAAATCTTTCTTAAACCCATCCGCTTCCTGATGTGTCTCTGGATAGCATGCCCCTGATAAACAAAATTGTCCTTTAAAATGTTCTCCGATAAATTCATTTAATTCACTTGCATAATGAAAGTCCAGGTTCTCAGGATCAAAGTTTGTTGCATCTGCAGGATAATCTCCCCTTAATGCTAAAATATTATCGATTCCTGCTTCTTTCAGACGTTCACATTCGTATTTGATATCTTCTTTTGTAGATGAGATACAGCTTAAATGTGCTACAGATTCAATTCCGTATTCATGCTTAATAACTGATGCGATCTCTACTGTCTTACCTTTTGTAGAACCACCTGCACCATATGTAACACTAATAAAATCTGGGGATAATTTTGCTAATCCATCAATCGTACTGTAGATAGATGATATATCTCCTTCTTTATTCTTTGGAGGGAATACCTCAAACGAAATAGTTGACTTCTTTTTTAAAATTTCTGATATTTTCATAGAATTTTACTCCTTTTCCTTATTTCTGACTAATTAACTATGATAAATTTTAACATGATATTTTATCACTGTAAAGAAGTGAAATCTTATCATTTCCTATTTATAGATCGTAAGTGATCTTACCATCAATTTCAGCGTAATAAGTTTCTTCTCCTTTTTCAAGAACTGCTTTCCCCATAGATGCTTCCATAAACTTTTTCTCAATACTTCCAACTTCTTCCACTGGCACGATCATTTCAAATCTTACATTATCCGTATACACTGTATCAAGCACTGGAATATGGTCTGTTGCAGTTAAATACTGAATCTTTCCAGATGTCGTGTAATCACAAGTGAGGCTTAGCATCAGCCCTAAACATTTCTCGATCACTGTGCTTTCCCTGATTCCTTCTTGTGTACTTTTTGTATACGCACGGATCAATCCTCCAGTTCCAAGAAGTGTTCCACCAAAATATCTTGTTACAACTGCTACCACATTATGCAGCTCCTGCCCTGTCAGCACCTCAAGCATTGGCTTCCCAGCAGTTCCACTTGGTTCCCCATCATCACTACAACGCAGCGCTGGCTGCTTTTCTCCTATACTGTATGCCCAGCAGTTATGTCTTGCATCCCAATATTGTTTTTTTATCTTCTCTATGAATGCCTGTGCTTCTTCTTCGGTCTGTGCTGGAGCAATATGTGCAATAAATCTTGATTTCTTTTCTGAAATCTCTGCTTCTCCCTCTTTATACAAGATTTTATATTTTTGAACGTCCATCTTCTTCCTCCCTGGTCATGATCTCATCTAAGGACTCTGCCAGTGAGATCGGTGTTACTTTATATTTTATCAGGTTATGGATCACACGATCTACTAATTCCATAGATTCTGATATACTTGGAACTGCATCCCACTCGATCACATTCGTTTCCTTCTGGTATTTTTCCAGTTCAACTCCATACATCGTGTGTTCCTGATCTTCCATCAAATAGTAGGATACTACATTTTCCCTTTGTTTGTCATCATAAAATGATTGCTGCCCCTTTAATTGTTTTTTCATACTCTTCTCCTTTGTACTTTATACTTTTAACCCTTACATCATCATATTGTTGATTGTATCGTTTATAGTTACACGGTCGGTTTACTTGAACTTTCTTATTTGGTATAATACGTAACAGGAGGTTTTTTATGAAATATACCAAACAAAACATTCAGAAAAAGAGACAGATCTTATCTTCAAAAAAAGTTCGTAGAAATTCTAAGATTTCTCTCTTTCTTTTTAAATATGCTTTTATCATCTCCATCGCCTTGATCGTTGCTGGACTAGGCCTCGGGGTTGGTTTCGTGCGTGGAATTTTAAAGACAACCCCACAGATTACAAAAGATTCCGTCCATTCCAAAGGATATATCACAACCATTTACGATAACAAAGGATCAACGATCAAAACACTTTCAAACCATGATTCCAACAGAATCTACACTCCTCTTTCTTCCATTCCAAAGAATCTTCAGCATGCTTTTATTGCGATTGAAGATGAACGTTATTACAGCCATAATGGAATTGATCTGTATGGAATTATTCGAGCAACCTTCCTTGGTATCAGAAACCAATCTCTAAGCCAAGGGGGAAGTACTATCACGCAACAGTTGATCAAGAACAATGTACTTGGAATTCAGCCTGAAAAAACCACAATGGAACGTCTGGAACGAAAGATCAAAGAACAATCTCTTGCTCTTGAACTAGAAAAGATTGCTTCTAAGCAATATATCTTAGAAGAATATCTAAATGCGATCAATCTTGGAGAAGGAACACTTGGTGTTCAGACAGCATCACAAAAATATTTTAATAAAGATGTATCTGAACTCACATTGTCCGAATGTGCTGTACTTGCTAGTATTACCAAGAATCCGACACGTTTAAATCCTGTAACCCATCCGGAAAATAACGCTTCCAGAAGATTACTTGTTTTACAAAATATGTTAGAACAGCATTATATCACAAAAAATGAATATCGAGAAGCACTTAGTGATGATGTATACACAAGAATTCAAAAAAACGCTGCAGCAGCACCTGCAAAAAAAACAACAAATTCTTATTTTGAGGACGCATTGATCCTTCAAGTTGTAAAAGATTTAAAAAAGCAACTGGGGTATGACGAAACAAAAGCTTATAATGCTATTTACAGTGGCGGATTAAAAATATACTCTACTCAGGATCAACAGATTCAAAAGATTGCTGACAGCATCACAAACGATGCTTCAAACTATCCGAAGGCCACAAAAATCGCGCTTTCCTATTCTTTATCTGCAAAAACTGTTTCAGGAAAAGACATCGTTTATTCCGATCACAATCTGCTTGATTATATGAGAAAAAATAATCTTGGAAATCAGTTGATTTTTACAGATGAAGCGAGTGCAAAGACCGTTGTTACAAAGTTTAAACAATATATTTTATCAAAAGGTGAAACCATTACTAATGAATCTTTCCAGACAACGATCCAGCCTCAGATATCCATGACGATCATGAATCAGTCTAACGGAACTGTAGAAGCCTTAGTTGGTGGACGTGGAAATAAGACTTCCGATCTTTCCTTGAATCGTGCCACGGGTACTACAAGACAACCAGGTTCTACTTTTAAGATTCTTTCTGCATTTTTACCTGCACTTGACAAGAATCATATGACACTTGCAACCGTATATGATGATGCTCCTTATAACTATATTGACACTAGC
Organism: Anaerostipes hadrus; assembly: GCA_036312945.1. Taxonomy (GTDB): domain Bacteria; phylum Bacillota; class Clostridia; order Lachnospirales; family Lachnospiraceae; genus Anaerostipes; species Anaerostipes hadrus_C. The sequence continues at coordinate 47,904 of JAXJNA010000065.1, read as the reverse complement.
AGACCAGTACGCAACTATTACAAAGGTTATAAAGGTTATTCAACGATCCGCGAAGCGATCACAAACTCCATGAACGTTGTTGCAGCCAAAACCATTGCTGACGTTACACCTAAGACTTCTTTTGAATATTTGATGAATCTTGGTTTTTCCACCTTGGTATCTAATGAAGCAACTTCAAATGGAAATGTATATACCGATATTACCCAGTCCTTATCTCTTGGCGGCCTGACTTATGGTGTTACAAATATGGAATTGACTTCTGCATATGCTTCCATTGCAAATGGCGGAACCTACGAGAAACCTGTCTTATACACAAAAGTCGTAGATCAGAATGGAAATATTCTCCTTTCTAATACGCAGAAAGGTAAGCGTGTCATGAAGGAAAGTACTGCTTTCCTTTTAACCGACGCTATGAAAGACGTTATTACAAAAGGAACTGGAAAATCAGCAAAACTTTCTTCATCCATGGCTGTCGCAGGAAAATCAGGAACTACTTCAAACAGTTATGATTACTGGTTCAGCGGTTATACTCCTTATCATACAGCCTCTGTCTGGATGGGCTATGACAAGAATACAAATTTTGCTTCTGACAACACCCATAAAAAAATATGGGCAAAAGTTATGAATGAGATCATAAAAACAAAGCAAGAACAACCTACAGATTTCAAAAAACCAGCCGACATTGTAAAAGCAAAAGTCTGCAAAGAGTCTGGAAAACTTGCTATTAAAGGTGTTTGTGATCACGATCCAAGAGGCAGCTCTGTGATCACAGAATATTTTGAAAAAGGAACCGTTCCTACTCAGACCTGCGATATCCACGTTGCAGTTGAAGTATGTAAAACAAGCGATAAACTCGCCACAAAGAATTGTCCTGCAAACAAGAAACAAAGGAAAATTTATATTGTCCGCAAAAAAGGCAGTCATGGAAAAACAGCAGACACACCTTATCTGCTTCCAAAAAAATATCAATCTGTTTTCTGCAAGAAACATTAATCGTTGATCTTCTATATTTTTTATATCTAATCAAAAAGGGATTCTCTCAAAACAGAATCCCTTTTTTCTCTTTATTTCATACTCTTGCCTTTATTTTTTGATCTTCGGCTGAAAGATCAAAGATGCCAGATAAGAAAAGATCAATGCTGCTGATGTTCCGACTGCTGCTGCCGTGAATCCTCCTTCGAATAACCCTAGAAACCCATGATCGTCAACTGCCTCTTTCATTCCTTTCCATAAACTGAATCCAAAACCAGACAACGGAACAGTCGCACCACATCCTCCAAACGCTTCGATTCTTTTATAAATCCCCAGTGCCCCAAGAACAACACCTGCAACAACTAAGAGTACCATGATCCTTCCCGGCTGTAATGTTGTATGATCCATCAATATTTGCACCAGGATACAAATAATGCCTCCTACTAAAAATGCCCTGATATATTCCATTATTATCTTACTCCTTCCAGAAGGATCGCATGCGCGATCCCTGCAACATTTTCACCTTCATTAAAACTTGTCTTTGACATTAATGCTCCTGTCGGCACAAACAATACTTTCTTCCACGTTCCATCAATGATCTTCGGAATGATCATCGATGCAAGAACCACAGCACTACAGGCACAGCCAGAGCCTCCAGAATGAGTATCCTGCGTCTCATTCTCATAGATCTCAATTCCGCAATCTCCATGAACTTTCGAAAGATCGTATCCATTTTCACGAAGCAAATGCAACAAAATCTTCTTGCCAACTTCTCCAAGATCTCCTGTATATACCGCATCATAATCTTCGGGTTTCGACCCAAAATCCACAAAATGCTGATAAAGCACTTCTGCCGCTGCTGGTGCCATACATGCTCCCATATTCATCGGATCTTCCATCCCATAATCAACGATCTTTCCTGTTGTGATTCCTTGAATCTTTACGGGACCAATTTCTTTTGACACAATAAAACCTCCAGATCCTGTCACTGTCCATGTTGCAGATAATGGTCTCTGATTTCCATATTCTAATGGAAATCGAAACTGTTTTTCAGCACTTCCGATATGACTGGAAGCAATTGCAAGCGAATGCTTTGCAAACCCTCCTGCAACACTCATCGCTGCCAGAGACATCGCTTCTCCTACCGTTGAACATGCTCCAAAAAGTCCAAACAACGGTATTTCTAGTTCTTTCATTCCAGAAAACGTTGCTGTATTCTGTTCCAAAAGATCACCCGCAAACGCATAACGGATATCCTTCTTATGAAGATCCGCTTTACTGATCGCAAGCATTGCTGCCTGTTTCATAAAACGGCCTTCTGCCAATTCCCAGCTTTCTTGTCCAAAGTACGGATCTTCAATGATCTGATCGATCTGATTTCCCAGAGGACCTTCTCCCTCTTTCTTCCCTGCAACTGATGCCCAGCCTTTTAAGTACGGCGCATTCTCAAACTTTAGGCTCTGCATACCACAAATCGATGTCATAGAAACCACCCCCATTGCTTTGTGAATAAATAAATCAATCCGGCTACAAACGATGAGAAGATTCCATATAAGATCACTGGTCCTGCAATCGTAAAAATCTTAACACCAATACCAAAAACCTGTCCTTCTTTCTGGTATTCGATCGCAGCTGATGCCACTGAATTTGCGAATCCCGTAATCGGCACAAGACCGCCTGCACCGCCAAATTTTGTGATTTTTCCATAAAGATTAAATCCTGTTAATAAGACACTTAGTAAGATTAATTCAATTGTCACATATAATAATGAATCTTTCTTGGAGAGATTCAAATATTTCATCATTAACTGCTTCATAACTTCACCAAGAACGCAAAATGTCCCACCCGTTACAAACGCTTTTATGCAGTTTAACAGACTATTATGTTTTGGTGTGAGATTTTTCACGATCTGTTGATATTCTTCTTTGCTTGGTTCTTTTTTCACTTGTATCACCCTTTCCTCATTTTAAGAAAATATATAAAAATAAAACCAACATCCTAGCATTTTTCCAAATGCGATCCCATAGATCACATATGGAATCCCTGATCTAATATTTAATCTTCTTGAAAAGATTGGAAGACTTTTGATCGTTTCTGCCAAAGCTCCGATCATACATCCCACAAAGATCCCTCCAAACAATCCATACAGTACAAGAAGCGGATATCCAGCTTTGATCTGCCATCGGTACAGAAATACCAATGTCCCAAGAATCCCTCCAAGTGCCACAAAACTTTCATACATTCTGGCGTTTTTCATACTCTTCGTCAATCCTGCTAATCTCGGGATCACACCTAGCATACTCAAAAATGCCAGAAAACTGGCTGCGATCAAACCGCCTGCACACAATCCGTAAAAGATCAGAAACAAACTACGAATCCACATCTGCCTCTTCCCCTTTCCGCCCTGCATTGATCATCAATGTATCATTCACATCTCTCTCGTAAAGTCTCATCTGCACTTCAAATGGTGTCGGATCATCATTTAACTTGATCTTACCTGCATGATCAAAAAATAGAATGATCCCAATCGCCAATCCCGTTGCATAAGAAATATGAAGAATATTTGGTCCATCTGGTGCCTGTCCCATGATCATTTCATAAACGTTATAAAACAATTCTTCGATCCCAACATCCGTGTTATATGTCATAATTGAAAAACTTGCACCAAAAAATGCAACTAAAATTACAAAGACAATCTTTCCATAATGAAAAATCTTTGATTCTTCTTGTTTTCTCTTGTAATATACAATAAAATCTTCGGCACCTAGATTGATTACATCTAATGTCTTATCCACCTGTTTTATCACTTCAACTAACATCAAAACAGAAAAACATTTTCTTTGATCATTATCTCCTATAAAATGATAAACCCTTTGATTCTTTATTTTTTGTTCCAAATCCTTGTCGGTGCAGTACAGGGACATGATATCCTTTATTTTAATCTCTGGATGCACAAGACATACACTTTCTTGCGCTTTGATATAAACATTCACTTTGATATCCTCCTTCTCTTACAAATGCACCTTTCACTTCTTCCTTGTTATCTTTGGATACTAAGACACAAAACGCTGCGATCACAAAAATGATCAGTCCTGCACATAGGATCCACTGGTACTTTCTTTTCATTCTTATCACCTCAGCGTTATTATCTGTCATTTTTAACTTTTCATTCATAAGTTGCAAGAAAAATCATGTGGTGTTATAATTTTTCATAGTGACTTTTATCGATAAATCAAAGGAGATCAGCCATGGAACAAGAACAATTAACACTTTATAAGCTTATGATTTTATATTTAATTGAGAAGGTAGATTTCCCTTTGAGCAATTCACAGATTTCTGAATTTATCCTTGATAAGGGATACACCAATTATTTTACCGTTCAGAGAGCTTTTCATGAGTTAGAGGAAGAAAATATGCTCAGAGTCAAGCAGATTCGTAATATGAGCCACTATGCGCTCAGTGACGAGGGATCTGAAGCAATTGAGATGTTTGAATACCAGATTCCAAACTCTATCAAAGAAGATATTGCTCAGTTTTTAAAAGAAAAAGAATATGAGCTTCGTAAGGAAGCCAATGTGACGGCTGATTTTTATCCATCCAAAGGAGACGAATATACTGTAAATCTTAAGATCAGAGAAAAAGAAAGCCCGCTCCTTGAGATCAACTTAAATGTTGTCTCAAGAGACCAGGCAGTTTACATATGTGACCATTGGGAGAAAAAACACTCCGATGTCTATTCTATGCTAATTGAAAAATTATTATTTGACGAGCCGAATAAATAATTATTCGGCTTCTTCTTGTTTAAGCACCATTGTCTCAATGAAATCCCAGATTTCATCTCTTCCCTGTTTCGATAATGCTGAGAATGGGAAAATTGGTGTTTCCTTATCCATCTGAAGCTCTGTGCGGATCTCTTTTAAATGTTTTGGCACCTGGCTTCTCTTCAGCTTGTCAAGCTTTGTTGCAATGATCACTGGACGATATCCATTGTGAAGAATCCAATCATACATCATAACATCGTTCTTTGATGGTTTATGTCTGATATCGATCAGTAAAAAGACCATTTTTAGCTGTTTTGATGTCTGTAAATAATTTTCGATCATGTGTCCCCATTTTTCCTTGACGGATTGTGTTACTTTCGCAAATCCATATCCTGGAAGGTCTACATAATAAAGTTCTTCGTTAATATTATAATAATTGATCGTCTGTGTCTTTCCAGGCTGTGCTGAAATTCTCGCGTAAGACTTGCGGTTCATCAGTGCATTGATCAGTGATGATTTTCCTACATTTGATTTTCCAGCAAATGCCACTTCAGGCAATGTATTGTCTGGTAATTTACTTGTGATCCCACAGACGGTTTCTAAATTTACACTTTTTATGATCATGTCATTCTCCTAACGTAAAATAAATCCTTTACCGAACATATTCTACGTGAAAGCCCATTATTTGTCAATGGATACATGATGGAGCGGCTTGGTATTTTTAGTGATCGGGAGGAGCTGATACCCTTCTTTTTTCAATGTTTTGATCAGCGGATCTAATGCTTTCACTGTATTTGTTGTCTCATGAAGGTCATGCATTAATACAATACTTGTTTTCTGTCTCCTGACATCCTTTAAAATCTTCTTGTTTAACTGCTGCGGACTTTGTTCAAAATTAACCGCATCTTCATTCAATGCATTCCAGTCAAAATACAGTAATCCCTTTTTGTTCACATACCGGATATACGGTTTTATATTTTTTGCACAATGATTACTGCTGCCACCCGGAAACCGATAAATATATGGCTTTACATCGGTTACATCATATAAATATTTCTGCAGTTTCATAAGGTCTTTCGAAAACGCACCTACATTCGCATAAATCTGATCATAATTATGACTGTAGGAATGCATTGCCAATGTATGACCCTCTAACACGATTCTTTGATACATTTTCTTGGCATGTTCCGTTTCTTTTCCTACAACAAAGAATGTCGCCTTCACCTTATGTTTCTTTAGAATATCAAGAATCTGTGCCGTATGATCAGACGGTCCGTCATCAAAAGTTAAATAAACTTTCTTTTGATTCAAATTACTGTTGGTTAAAAAGCCACTTTCCCCTTCACCCTGACTTGCGATCTGAAACCAGTATGTCTTTGTTCCCTTCCCTTGTGCCAGAAATGTGAACAGAAGAATTCCCGTGATCATATATGCAAAAAATTTCTTTTTCATATTCTTCCTCTTTTCTAATTTTCTAAGGTATTCTTTTTCTTTAGAATATGAAAATTCAAAAAATATATTCTGGAACATTTTTCAAACAGTAGTTGATACACAAAAAGAAAGCAACAGATCTCTCTGCTGCTTTCTCTTTGTGTATTAAGAAGTTTTACAAACTATGTAATTATTATACTTCGAAGATCAGATCTCCATAGCTTGGCATTGGCCAATCTTCTTTTGCTACTAACATTTCCAGTTTGTCTGCTGGTTCACGTACTGCACTCATATCTGTGAAGATCGTATCATGATAGCAGCGAGCCTGTGCTTCACTTTCTAATGCCTGAGCTTCTGGAATATCAGCTTCTAACTTATTGATCGCTTCAAACAGATCTTTTAAGTTCGCTGTGATATCTTCTAACAGTTTTTCCTGTACAGAGCTGTCAACACCAACTGTCTTTAATTCAGCAACACCATTTGCAAGTTTTCTCTGGTATTTCATAACTGCTGGAACAATCTGTTTCTTAGCAATATCTAATGTTGCAAGTCCTTCAATGTTAATTGTATTAGAATACTGTTCATATAATACTTCAACACGAGACTCTAATTCTTCTTTTGTGTATACTCCGAATTTCTCGAACATCTTAACTGCTTTATCTGTTGTTAATGTTGGAATTGCATCTACCATGCTGTGTAAGTTTGGAAGTCCTCTTCTCTCAGCTTCAGCTACCCATTCGTCAGAATATCCGTTACCATTAAAGATAACTCTCTGATGCTCTGTTAATAATTCTTTTGTGATCTCGTGGGCTTCCATAGCTACTGCTTCAACTCCACCTTCTACTTTCTCTAATCTGTCGCATACATCTGCAAAGACATCTGCTACGATCGTATTTAATACGACGTTTGGATCAGAGATAGACTGTGTAGAACCTACCATACGGAATTCGAATTTGTTTCCTGTAAATGCGAATGGTGATGTTCTGTTACGGTCTGTTGCATCTTTTTCAAATGCTGGTAAAGAATGAACACCTGATGCTAATTTGTCTCCATGTTTAGATTCTGTAGCTTCACCTCTTGTTACAAGCTGTTTTACAACATCTTCTAACTGATCTCCAAGGAAGATAGAGATGATTGCTGGAGGTGCCTCGTTAGCTCCTAATCTGTGGTCATTTCCTGGTGTGGAAGCTGACATACGAAGTAAATCTGCATGTTTATCCACTGCTGCGATAATAGATGCTAAGATCAGTAAGAACTGCTGGTTTTCATGAGGAGTTTTTCCTGGATCTAACAGGTTCTTTCCTTCATTTGTTACCATAGACCAGTTATTATGTTTTCCTGATCCATTGATTCCTGCGAATGGTTTCTCATGAAGTAAGCATTTTAATCCATGGCGTCTTGCTACACGTCTCATTGTTTCCATTAATAACTGGTTGTGGTCTGTTGCCACGTTGTTTGAGTTATAAATTGGTGCTAATTCGTGCTGTGCTGGAGCTACTTCGTTATGTTCTGTCTTCGCACTGATTCCAAGTTTCCATGCTTCGATATTTAAATCTTTCATGAATCCTTCGATTCTTGGTTTGATGATTCCAAAGTAATGGTCATCCATTTCCTGACCTTTTGGAGGCATTGCTCCAAATAATGTACGTCCAGTAAAGATTAAGTCTTTTCTCTGTTTGTATTTTTCTTCATCAACTAAGAAATATTCCTGTTCTGGTCCAACGGATGTGTTAACACGTTTCACATTCTTATTTCCTAATACATTTAATAATCTTGTTGCCTGAATATCTAATGCCTGCATAGAACGAAGAAGTGGTGTCTTCTTGTCTAACGCTTCACCTTTGTATGAACAGAATGCTGTTGGAATACATAAGATACAAGCATTATCTGTTTCTTTGATGAATGCTGGTGATGTACAATCCCATGCTGTATATCCTCTTGCTTCAAATGTTGCTCTTAATCCACCAGATGGGAATGAAGATGCATCTGGTTCACCTTTGATCAGTTCTTTTCCTGAGAACTCAAGTAAAACTTTACCATCGTCTGTTGGGTTAATGAAAGCGTCATGTTTCTCTGCTGTCACACCTGTTAATGGCTGGAACCAGTGAGTATAATGTGTAGCACCCTTTTCAATAGCCCATTCTTTCATCTCATTCGCAACTACATCTGCAATTGCTGGATTTAATTCTGTTCCTTCTTCGATTGTCTTTTTCAGATCTTTGTAAACGGCCTTTGGAAGACGTGCTTTCATAACACTGTCGTTAAATACGTGGGATCCGAAGATTTCTGATACATTGATTTTTTCCTTCATAGAGTTCTTCCTTTCTTCTCTTACATTTGAAGCATAATCTATATATTTTCTTCTATTATCTAACTGATAATAGAAAAAAAGGGGCGACAAACAATATGAAACTAATTGTTTGACGCCCTTGTCAGTAACTTCACTGGTTATAGGATACAATGATTCTTTTTGAAAATCAAGCCCTTTTTTGTATTTTATCCAATACTTCTATTTGATCACTACAGAAACAGTTTTTCCATTTACCTTATTGATTCCTTTTAAGCGGAATTTGTAAGTTGTTCCTACTTTGGCTTTTTTCTTTGTATATGTGATCGTTCCGCCTTTGGTTGTCGTTTTTACTGTTTTATATGCTGCTTTGCCTGCTTTCATTTCTACTTTGTAGCTTGCAGATCCTGTGACATTCTTAAATGTTACTTTGACTGTCTTGCTTCCGAATTTGGCTTTGGCTGCATAGGCTTTGAAATATTTCTTTTTGTTTTTCTTTGTCAGTTTGTATGGTTTTACTTTAAATTTGTAGGATGAGTCTTTGTTGACTTTGATCGTTTTTGATGTTTTCTTTCCTACGGTTGTTACTTTTTTGTATTTACCTTTTCCAGCTTTGGCGTAGATGACATAGCCTTTGGCAGATTTGTTCTTTTTCCATGTCAGTTTTACGCTTCTTTCAGATTTTACTGTTTTTGTGACTGGTTTTACTACGATTGCATCTGATTTTGTTGTATCTTCAACTTTTTTGCCTACTGACATGATATATTTAGAATCATTTGCAAAATAAATCGTACCATCTTCATCAACCACTACATTACTCATACATCCTGTATTCTTTATGTCTCCAGTTGGTTCATAAACTGTTTCCAATGTTGCTGATGTTGCATCTTTTGAATCTTCAATTGCATAAATTCCACCTGGTTCATCATTAATTGTGAAATATACACGTACAGAATCTTCCCCTGTTTTTACAATTGTTGGTTCACACTGAGAATAATTAGATAATTCTACTGTATAATTTACTTTATACTTATCAGAGCTTACATCTGCAACTGCCATATATCCTTTATCTTGAAATGCTTTTCCTTTTGATCCAGATACATAAACTTTTCCATTATATACTTCTGGTGTAGTTGCGGAATATCCTGTTTCATATAATCTAACTTTTTTCTCATCTTTTAATTTTCCATCAGCTGATACTTTGATACCGTACAGATCATTTGTTCCTGCTACAAAATAAATTGTTCCTGTCATTTCATCATAAGTGATATTACCAGAAAAAGCTTCTCCGATATCCTTTGTATCTGTAACTTTATCATTTGTTGTATCGATCATTGTTAAAGTTCCTGCTGTATCAGAAATAACAATGTATTTTCCAAGAACTACGCCTTTTTTCAAATAAAATTTTCCTGTTTTAGATTCTACTACTTTTTTCATTGTTTTTTCTTCATCAGGTTTTGTTTTATCATTATCTGATGTCGTTACAACATAATAAGAAAATGGTGCACCATTATCATACCAATCTGTTGTCTTGGCTGTTGTCCCAAAATATAATTTTCCATTTGTAAATACGAAATCAGCGTTAATTGCATTCTTATTTTCATCTGTAATCCATACAGATTCTAATGTGTTCTCATCAAATGCCTGTACACGACCATTGTCGTATCCTACATAAACCTTACCATCTCCATATCCAATACTGCTGACATATCCCTGAATATAAGATTCATCATAATATTTCTGTTCTTTTAAAATTGTTCCATCTTTCTTATCAATTTTCATGATACGATGCTTTGCATCATCTGCAACATAAAGGTAGTTTCCAACCAACTTGATCTTAGATACTGTATTATTTGCATATGTTTTCTCATCAAATGGTTCTCCAACTTTCTTTGCCCACTTAAGCACCGCCTCACTACTACTCTTCGCTGGCTGCACATCCGTCACTGCTGCTTTTGCACTAACCCCTGATGTCATCAGCACGACAACAGACAATGCCACTGCCGCTACACGTTTCATCGTTCTCATAAATTCCTCCTTGTTGTGTCTCATTGATTGATTAGTTTCCTGACTTCTTCATCTTTGAAGAAACCATATTTATATTTAACCCTGTTTAGTTTCTTTACAAAAACAGGTGTTAAAATCCATAAAAATATCACATTTGATACGCAGTATTCGATCGTCACTGGAACCGAAGTTCCTAATACTGCCGCATACCGCATCCACTGAAATCCATCTCCTGCTGCCAGAAGTGTCCAGATATCCATCACAAAAGAATATGAAATCCCCGAAAGAATTCCAAAAACTGTCAGCAGTATCTTACTGTTTTCCAGCCATTTTCTCTGATTTAAAATTCCTGCGATCCATCCGATCATGCCCCATGCAAGCATCTGAAATGGAGTCCATGGTCCTTGTCCAAAAAAGAAGTTCGATACCACAGCACTTAAAGATCCACATAAAAAGCCAGATTCTCTTCCAAATGCCATACCACAGATGATCACCATTGCACTAACTGGTTTAAATCCTGGTGAAAATGCAAATAACATTCTGGATGCAACCGTCAATGCGATCATCACCGCAAGTACGACACTTTCTCTTGTCTGTGGTTTCTTCTTTTCATATTTGAAATAATATGGAATACATGATATACACACCATAAAAATGATCACCGCATTTAACATATGCTTACCACCTCCTGTGGCAGAATGATCACTTTCTCAAAATCTCTCGTAATCTTTGCACACTCTGTCGTATAGAAATAATTTTGTGCAAAAAACTTTGATGGCTCATCAATTCCTTCAATTTTTCCATCAAACATCATTCCAACGCGGTCTGCATACTCAGCACAAAATTCCAGATCATGCGATACGATAAAAATTGTTTTCCCCTGATCTGTAAGTTTGCGTAAAAGTTTCCCAAACTTCCTGCTGTGTTCCCGATCCATTCCTTTGGTCGGCTCATCTAATAACAAGATTTCTGGATCTGCAAGCAATACTTTGATCAACGCCGCCATCTGCTGCTGTCCTCCACTTAGATCGTACGGATGTGACTTCTTTTCTCTCATAAGATCCGCCATTTCCAGTAATTTATTGATTTTTACTTCTTTTTCTTTTCCCATCTCCAAAAGATCTTCATACAACTGATCTTTTACAAACAATAATGTTGGATCTTGTGGCATATAGATGATTTTCTTCTTGCATTTTAATTTTCCATCAAATTTCATCTGCTTTGCCATACAAGAAAGAAGCGTTGATTTTCCACTTCCATTTGCTCCGACAGCCGCGAATATTTCACCTTCTTTAACTTCAACTGACAGATTTGAAAGAACATCTTTTCCTTTCTCATATCCTGCATATAAATGTGAAATTGAAAGAATTGCTTTTCCTTCAGAATGTGTTTTCTTTACCAAATTATATTCTTTTTCCCTAATCTGTTCTCTTACTTCTTCCATCAAAAAGGTCGGTTCTATCTGAAATTTCTCTTCCAGCCGAAGAATCTGTGGCAGAGACTGCTCCAATGGATGATGTATTTTTTGAAGGTGTCTTGCAACCTCTTTCGGATTTCCCTGTTCGATAACTTTTCCATCATCTAAGATCACACATTCATCTGACATTTCCATTACATCTTCCAAGTTATGCGATGTTAAAATGATCGTTAAACCGAATTCTTTATGTAATTTCTGAAGCGTCACAAGAAAATCTTTCCTTGCCGCTGGGTCTAACTGTGCTGTTGGCTCATCTAAGATCAATACTTTTGGATGCATTGCCATAACTGCTGCCAGATTCACCAATTGTTTTTGTCCGCCAGATAACTTATCTGTATCTTCATAGTATATTTTCTGTAGATCAAAATAGTTGACAATCTCTGCAACTGTACGCTTCATCTGTTCATACGGCATTCCGAGATTCTCAAGTCCAAATGCGATCTCATGCCATACGGTATCCATTACCATCTGGGCTGATGGATTTTGAAATAAATACCCAACTTCTTTTACAGACTGCAAATCTTTCAATTGTTCTATTTCCTGCCCATCATATAAAACTTTTCCAGATCTTTTACCTTTGGGCAGCAACTCTTTCTTTAAATGCCTTAACAACGTCGTCTTTCCACTGCCGCTTAGTCCTGCGATCAGAGTGATCTTTCCTTTTTTAATTTTTAATGATACTTGCTTTAGAGAATTTCTATCTGATAGCATATATCGAAATGTTAAATTATTAATTTTGTACATCAAAATTTTCCTTCCACATGCATGGTAATAAAAACTGAACTGCCATCATGGTCATCCACAAGAGATCTCTCATCTGAAATGCTGGCATAATGATCATCGGATAAAAGAAAAATCTGGAATAATAGTGGAAGTATGCCCAGAGATTTAATATCGTCAAAATCACGATCTCCACGATATGAATCCAGTCTTTTTTCTCCCACTTAAATAAATGAAAATGCGTTCGCTTCCCAATCCCATAACCTCTTGCATTCATCGAATCAAACTGATCCATCGAAGATTCAAATGCCCATGTCGTTTCCATTGACACCGTATGCATGACACGCTGTATCGTCTGTTCTGATTTTAGAGATTTTCGTGTCTTTAAAATCTTCTTTATATGCCTTTGATATCTTGGGATCAGTCCAAATGCCATGGATGTTACGACTCCAAGTTTTGGGAAGAATCTGCCTGATAAATAGATCCACTGTTCTTTCTTTATATATTGATTAAAGATTGAAAAGACCAGTAAAAGATTCACTAACACACATCCATAATGAATTCCATAAAGTAATGCTTCTTTTGTAATTCTTACGTGTGTACCTTCATACAAAACCGTTCTTCCTCTTTGTACAAATAATGGATTCGTTACCGCCACGATCACGATCAAACCTATCAATGGCAGGAACTTTTTAATACTCCGATTATGATAAAAATACAACAGACATAAGCAGATCATCTGCATCCCTGTCATCCATGGATGTCTGCTAAATGGTGCCAGCAAAAACATTCCAACAAAATAAGCAAATATGACCAATGGATGTGCTCTTTTTAGTGCCTTGATCATCTACAGATCTCCTCTGACACAGGTATACAGCCATTCCACTTTATCCCCATCATGAAGCTTACATTTCCCTGCCATATAATTTGGAAACTTTCCATTGACACGGTACATCCATCCACTGTTTTTTCCACAATCAAATTCATATAAACCGTCAATTCCTGCTACATATCCTTTAGAAACATCGATATCTACTCCTGTTCTTTTTAGAACATCCATCACGGTATCGCCTTCTTCAAACTCCATCTTCTTCTCATAAATTTTTCCGCCAGATGGAACCTGATAATTAGATTGCAATGCACTTTTGTTAGAGAGAACTGTTTTACAACTGATCAAAAATTCACAAGATTGTTCTTGCTTTGCTTCTGTTGTCTGATTCTCTGCTGTCTGTACTGTTGATTCATTTTTACTGGCTGTTGTTGTTTTTGTTGTTTCTTTTGTACTCTTTGTCTTTGTTGTCTTTTCTTTTGTTTTTTTCTTCTTTACTGTTTTCTTTTTTGCTGTTGTTGCACTTGTCTCTTTCTTTTTTGCCGTACTGCTTTTTGTCTTTTTGCTGTTTTTCTTATTCTTCTTCTGTGATTTCTTTTTATCTTTTTTCTTTTCGTTTTTCTTTTCTTTTTTACTTGTTGTCTTTGCTGCTTCTGTCTGCGTTGTATTCTCTTTTGCTGCCGTTGTTACCTGTGCCTGATCTTTTGTATCTTTCTTCTGTGTATTTGAACAGGCTGTCATCGATACTGCCATCAATATAGAAATCAGCCATACCATATATTTTTTCATAAAAATAGATCCTCCCATGTATACAGCATAAAAGGATCTACTCTGGCATATTTACATAACAAAAAGACATGCATTCTTATTCATTTCTAAAAAGACTACATTTTATCATCTTATCTTTTGTCATTCTGGCACCATGAGGACGACTTCGTCGCTCGCAAAGTATATCCTTAGATCATGGCAAGTATTCCGGCTTAAGATCATCGTCTTGGCACCTTCCCAGTTTCCCAGTGGCATATTGCTTTGACTTCTTATCACGGCGGCGGGACCGCTCAGGATTTGCACCTGATTCCAATTTAAGATCTGCATATACAGATCACCATGAAATTATGCGTTTCATTTTTCTTTTTTTCGTCTTTTTATTATGTAATATTTGTTATTTAGTTGTCAAGATTTTCGAGTGTTTTTATAGGATTTCTCCGTTTGTTTCGATGATTTTTTGATATTTCACAATTTCATCTGTTTCCCTGTTGGATCAATACGGTAATCTCTTCGATAGATCAATCTTGACACTGGTACGAACTCATATCCTTTTGCTTTGATATTTTTAATGATCTGTTTTAATGCCTGTTTGGTACATTTCGTTCCTGTGTGCATCAGGATGATACTTCCAGGTGATAAATTTTTGTGTTCGCAAACTTTCTTAATTAACTGTTCTTTCGTTGGCTCTTGCCAGTCTAGGCTGTCTACGTTCCATTGGATCATATAATAGTTCATTTTTCTTGCATTCCTTACGACGGATTCGTTGTAATCTCCATATGGTGCCCGGAAAAGATCTATTTTGATACCTAACAATCCATGAATCTTCTGTGTCACTCCTTGAATTTCTTCCTGCTGCTGTTTGTCTGTTAATTTTGTCATGTATTTATGATGATCTCCATGACTTGCAATATCATGTCCTTCCTCATAGATTGTTTTGATATCAGTTGGATATTTACTGATCCAGTCTCCACAGAAGAAAAAAGTTGCTTTTACATTTTCCTGTTTTAATATTTTGAGAATCTGTGGTATATCTTCATTCCCCCATGCAGTATCAAATGTCAGTGCTATCTGTTTTTTCTGCGTATCTACACAATAGATTGGAAGCTTTTCCTCTTGCATTTCACTCCAGACATAAATGTTGTTTTGTATAAATTCTCTGGCGGGCTGGATACTGTCGCTGTTTGTAAACCATACCGCTGTTAAGATCAGCAGGATCATGATCGTGATCTTTCGAAGCATTTTTCTGCTCCCTTTGTTTTTATCATTTTATGAATTCAGGTATAAAAAAAGAATCCTACTTTCACAGAATTCTTTTTCTTATCTCAATATTAATTATTCAAAATCACCACTTTATTTGTGAAATTCTTCTATCTCGCATCGATGTTCTCGTGTATCTTTATCATAATTCACTCCAACTAGTAATAGATTTCCTTGGTATTCTTGTAAACTTTCGAAGTACTGTTTGTTCTTAATCTGATTGATTGCTCCCTTGGCTGTTTTGTCCCATTTTAGTTCTACGATGATGGCTGGTTTGTCTGGGAATTTCTTTCTTGGGATGAATACGAGGTCTGCAAATCCTTTGCCTGTTGGAAATTCTCTGTATATCTGGTAGAAATTCCTTGCTGCATAGAGGGCTAGGGAAATCGTGTAGCTTAGTGCGTTCTCATCGTTGTATTGGAGATGGGATGTTTCAAAATGTGCTTGTTCGATTCCTTTGCTTACTTGTTCTGGTCTTCTTTCCCATATTGAACGTAGTGTTTTTGCTGAATCTCTTAATGCCTCTGAAACTGTACCCCAGTCTGACACAGAAATTGCATTAATATATTCTCCTCTAACTTCTCCATTTGGAATATATACATATTTATTTACAAAATCATAAGATAGATATCCTAAATGAATTAATAATGTTAAGACATCATCTTTTGAATTGAATGTTGTCATATCGTTTGTAAAACTTCCAGTATTAACAGAAACTTTTTCACCTGCAATCATACTTAAAACGTCATCTTTTAATCCCTTATAGTTCATATCTATATAAACTTGCAATGCCTCAAAAGTTTCTGTCTGATTCCAGTAATTGTCACATATTCCAGACAATACAGCTTCAATCACTGACCTTGGACTATAAATAGATTCTACTCCATCAAAAGAATATCCATCATACCATTCTTTTAATTCTTTTAGATTCATATGATATCGATTGCATAATTCTTTTACTTCTTCTTCCGTAAATCCCACATATTCTGCTAATTGACGAGGATTCGCCATGGAATATTCAGAAAACATATTTAATGCTGAATGTGTTCCATATTTCTTTATTGGTAAAATTCCTGTCATATATACTAGCTGAATATATGATTTATCTTTTAAAGTATCTCTCAAAAAATCAAGATATTTTTCCTGTGCATCTTTATCATTTTTATATTCTCTGAAAATGCAATCCCACTCATCAATGATGATCACAAATGGGCATTTTGTATTTTTATAAACATCACTCATTGTTCTTGTCAAATTTGTATCATCAAAATATCTGTAATCTGGATACTCTTCTAATAGGTCCCACAAAATACTCTTTTTTAATAATGTTAACATATCATAGATATCATTACTTTGACTTAAAAATTCTTGCATATTAAGAAAAATCGTATCATATTGATTCAAATACTTCTCAAAATCTTGATCATCCGCAATCTTTAACCCTTGAAATAATTCCTTTGAATCACATCCTCGACTATAATAAGCAGTTAACATATCTGCTGCCATAGACTTTCCAAAACGGCGTGGTCTGCTGACACAAAGGTTTTGCTGCATTGTATTTAATACCTTATTGGTATATCCGATCAGACCTGTTTTGTCCACGTAAATCTCTGAGTTTATTGCTCTATAGAATTTTTCATTTCCTGGATTTAAATAGCTTCCCATAGCAGCCTCCTTTTTATTTTCTATTTGAGCTCATTATAATCAAATTTCTATTTCATTTCAAGACATTTTGTATATTTTAAATATTTTTTTATTACTTATAGTATTTACAGATAAGAAAAAGAATCCTGCTTTGCAAGATTCTTTTTCTTATCTCAATTGATATTCTTTATTTTACCTGCCCCTTCTGAATAATGGATACAATATTTAAATCTTTATCTAAAACTACTGCATTCGCATATTTTCCTTCTTCAAGACTTCCATATTTATCATCGATTCCAATGGATTTTGCTGGATTTAATGTTGCACACCTAACTGCACTTTCCAGTGGAATATTCATCTTCTGAACAGCTGTTCTCATACAATCCATCAGATTTGTTGCAGAACCTGCAATGGCTCCTCCTTCGGTCAGTGTTGCAAGGTTTCCTACTACAGTCACTGGCTGTCCGCCTAATTCATACTGTCCATCTTCCATACCTGTTGCCATCATACTGTCACTGATCAATACGATCCTCTTGTCCGTAAACATTTCAAACGTTGCTCTGACACAGGATGGGTGGATATGAACTCCATCACAGATCAGTTCTACATAACATTCGCTGTCTCTTGCTGCTCCAATGACCCCTGGTTCTCTATGATTTAACGGTGGCATAGCATTATATAAATGTGTGATATGATCGGCACCTCTTCTGATTGCTTCACTTGCTGTATCATAATCAGCCATCGTATGTGCAATTGATACATGCACTTCATCTTTCACTTGATTGATAAAATCCATAGCCCCTTCAGTCTCTGGCGCAAGATCCACTAATTTGATCAATCCACCGGCTGCTTCCTGCAGTTTATGGAATAATTCAACATCCGCCAGCTTGATATCCTCTTCTTTCTGTGCTCCTTTTTTCTCCTTATTTACAAAAGGTCCTTCCATATTGATTCCGACAAGATCTGCACCTTTTCCATTCTTATGTTCCTTTGCTGCTTTCATTGCCTGAAATAGTTCTTCTTCTGGAATTGTCATTGTCGCAGGACAGATTGCCAATACTCCATTGGCCGCTTCATAATCAGCCAGTGCCTGAATGGATTCTTCCGTTCCATCACACATATCGTGTCTGACGCATCCGTGAAAATGGATATCAACAAGTCCTGGTATCACATAGCATCCTTCAGCTTCTACTTCTTTGTTGTCTGTTGTTTCTTTCGCTACGTATTCTCCTTCTATATAGAGATCTTTTTTTTCAAATTTTCCTTCTGGTGTGAATACCAGTCCATTTTTTATGATCATTGTATTACCTCGATTCCCGTTACCCATTTGTATTGTTCTTTCTGCTTCTATTTTAGCAGTCTGATACTATACAATCAAATAAAACAGGGCTTTTTTGCCCTGTTTTACAGAAACTGATTCTTCCTTCATGGTGTATTTTTGTTTGATCATATTTTTGAATGTACTTTCAAAAATATGATCATCTCCTGCAAGACCATTCTGTGGCTGTCAATTGTCTATCTTTTATTCACTTTTTCTTATTTTATTTCTTCCACTTTACATCTATGTTGTTTTGTTTCCTTATCGTAATTGATTCCAACTGCCAGAATTCTTCCTGTAAACTGCTGTTTTTCCGCCAGTTTTCCCTTAAATCTTAGCGCATATTGTTTTTCTTTAATCTGGCTGATCGCATATTCTGGTGTTTTATCTACCTTTAATTCC
The DNA here is from genome assembly GCA_036312945.1 of Anaerostipes hadrus. GTDB lineage: Bacteria > Bacillota > Clostridia > Lachnospirales > Lachnospiraceae > Anaerostipes > Anaerostipes hadrus_C. The sequence goes on along the minus strand of JAXJNA010000065.1, from coordinate 29,031 downwards.
AGAATTACCCCATCTGTTGTCCTATCATATGGGTAAAAGATAAAATCCACAAATCCTTTTCCCGCTTTATCTTCCCTTTCAATATGATACTGATCTCTTGCCGATAAGTATGCAAGATTTACAATTGCTGATAATTCCGTTTCATGATTATAAGATAAAATTGGTGTTTCTGTATCATGCACATAAGATAAGATCTTTTCCATTGTTTTAGTGTCATTGGCTAATGTTGCTTTCAACATCTGATCTGATTCTTTTGCTAATCGATAAATATATCCTAAGGATTCTTCTTTCTGGAGCATCTCATCAAATTTTTCCATTAATTCTTTATTCGGAATTCTTACTTTTCCATTCTCATAACTCAAGAATCCATAAACAACCATCGCTGAAAAAATTTCATTTTTCGTTGATAAATTCATTGATGCTGCTGCGTATTCCCTGACTTTCGCCTGCACTGCTTCTCCTGATACCATCAACGCAAGGTCGGCTTTTACATCCGCTACATTATTCTTGATATAGTAAAAAATCTCATCATATGGACCAGAACTTGTCCAGTAGTTTCCAATATTATTGTTAGAAAGAGCTGTTACAACAGATCTTGGATTATACATTCGTTCTCCTGCTTTAGTTGCATATCCATCGTACCATAACCGTAATTGTTCTCTTGTGATCATCGGTGTTTCACATATTTCTAAGTATTTTTGAAAAAGGTCATCTACCTCTGATTCTGTAAATCCAAAATATTCATTAAATTTCTCTTCTGATGCCATAGTATATTCCAAAAACATATTTAATTCCGAGCCGCTGGAATATTTGGCAATCGGCAAAATTCCTGTCATATAAGATAATTCGACATATCCATGATCCTTCAATAAATTGCTTAAAAACGATATATATTTTTGTTGATCTTCTCTTGTGATAAACGCTTTATGAAATACACAATCCCACTCGTCCATAACAAAAATAAACTTTTGTCCATCATACATATCAAAGATACAGTCTAATATATCCCATAATGCATCCTCTTCCTCATAATCTGCATCTGGATACTCACGTATTAAATCCTTCTTTAAACGATTGATGATTCTACTGATATACTGGTCATAGTCATCACAATCTTCTGGCATTTTGCTGAAATCAATATAGATCACATCATGCTTATTTCTGTGTTTTTCATACTCTGGACTTTTTGAGATTTTTAATTGATCAAATATTTCTTTCGTATCTTCATCTTTTTCAAAAAAAGCCCCTATCATATTTGCCATCACTGTCTTTCCAAAACGCCTTGGTCTTGTAATACAGATATGTGAATTTCCTGACTCAATTAACGGAAACAGTTCTGATAAGATTAACGTTTTATCTACAAAATATGGTCTTTGCATTTCACTTTTGTATAATGATACCTTTGATTTGTTATTTAAATAAAAACCCATCTTTTAACTCCTTCCTGCTATTTTGTAAAACTATCTTCATTATACAAAAAGATTTCTATATTATCAACGCAAAACGAGCCGGCTTATCGCCGGCCCGTTTTCGGAGAAAACTATGAATAACAACAAAGGCTTATTTGCATAATTTTTCCATCTCATCTGCAACAAACTGAACTTTTGGTCCAATGATAACTTGAATGTTACCTTTTCCTGGACGAATGATTCCTGCTGCTCCTGAGGATTTAATCTTCGCTTCATCTATTTTGTTATCATCATTGATTTCCAGACGAAGTCTTGTGATGCAGTTATCAATACTCTTAACATTGGCACTTCCGCCTAATCCCTCAAGGATCACAGTTGCCATTGCTGTAAAATCATCATTGGCTAATGTAATATTTTCTTCATCAAGATCGTCATCTTCACGACCTGGTGTTTTCAGATCAAATTTCGTGATCGCAATACGGAATACTACGTAGAATACGATAAATGCTGCGATTCCTAAAGGAATGATCATCCATGTCTTCTGTGCTGCTGGTAAAGAAGATGAGAATACAAGGTCAGTTGCTCCTGCAGAGAAACTAAATCCTGCTCTGAATCCTACCAGTGTTGTGATCGTTGTGAAGATTCCGTAAAGGATTGCATAGATAACATATAAACCTGGTGCTAAGAACATAAATCCGAATTCAAATGGTTCTGTTACACCACAGACAAATGCACAAAGAGCTGCGGATCCTACTAAACCGATGGCAATCTTTTTCTTGTTACTCTTTGCTGTCTGAATCATTGCTAATGCTGCTCCTGGAATACCGAACATCATACATGGGAAGAATCCTGACATGTACATTCCAAGGCTCCATGATACATTCTTAGATGTTTCTCCTGCCCAGAAATGAGTTAAATCTCCAAGTCCGATCGTGTCAAACCAGAATACATTGTTTAATGCATGATGTAATCCTGTTGGGATCAACAGACGGTTTAAGAATGCATAGATACCAGCTCCAACAGCTCCCATCTTGGCAATAGACTGACCAACTGTGATCAATGCTGTAAATACAACAGGCCATACAAACAGTAATACAACTGATACAATGATAGATACAACACCAGCGATAATTGCTACGCAACGTTTACCACTAAAGAATGATAACCAATCTGGTAATTTAGTATCTTTGAATTTGTTATAACACATAGATCCGATCACACCGGCTAAGATACCGATAAATGGATTGGAAATCTTATCAAATGCAAGTGTTGCATCTGCGTTCTTTGCAATAGATGGCATGATCGTTGTTACTACTGCTGTAGATAACAGATTTGTGATCATCAGCCATGATGCTAAAGCTGCCAGACCACCTGTTCCATCATGTTTGTCTGCCATACCGACACCGACACCGATAACAAACAGTAATGCCATGTTATCGATTAATGCTCCCCCTGCCTTTACAAGGAAGAATCCGATCTGGTTTCCAATACCTGTGATATCACCACCCTGCATAGTTGCAGGACACAGTGCATATCCGATTCCCATTAAAATACCACAGATTGGCAAACATGCTACTGGAAGCATTAACGCTTTTCCTAATTTTTGTAAAAATTTCATATAGATTGTCCCCTTTCATTTTTACTTTAAGTTTTTCATGTTCTTTTCCTTCTCTTTTAGTTACTCATCTTTGTTATTGTTTTGTTAACTGTATCACCTCTTCTCCTGCTTTTACTTGTTGTCCTGTCAAACACTTCGTGATCTTGTAATCACCTAAGTTCGTTATTACGATCGGCGTTGTGACGTCATACCCCGCCTTTGCAATCTCTTCAAGATCAAACTCCAGCAAAACGTCTCCTGCCTTTACCTGATCTCCAATTTCTTTATATGTCTGATAGTACTTTCCATTTAATTCCACGGTATCAAGTCCTGCATGAACGATCAGCTCTAATCCGTCTTCTCCCTGAATACAGACTGCATGTTTTGTATCCATTACCGTGGCGATCGTTCCATCGATCGGAGAAACGACTGTTCCGTTGGATGGAACAATTGCGATTCCTGGTCCTAATAATTCCTGAGCGAATGTCTGATCATTGACTTCGTCCATCGGGATTGTTCTTCCATCTTCTACTGCTTTTAATGAAATTATCTTTGCGTTTCTCTCAAACATCTTCTTTAATGAATCAAACATCTTCTTCTCCTTTTTCTATACTGCTTTTTCTGATCCTCTCGATATGCATCGTTAAATAAGCAACTTCTGCCGATGTCATATCTTTTTTGTATCTCTCTTGGATAAAACTCTTAATATATCCTGCACACTGATATTCTTCCGGACAAATCTTCTGGATCATCTCCTGTACATCATTATTCATATCATCCATTCGTTCTGATGCAAATAACTTTCTGGATAAAAATTTCAAATGTGTGATAAACCGTTCATAACTCAGTGACTGGGTATCAATCTCCAAATGAAAGTAGTTCTTTACCTGTTCCATAACATCTTCTAAAAATTCAGTGATCTTTAAAGTATCTTTGACTCTTGTATCAAATTCTGCACTTACGATATGTAAAGCAATGGATGCCGCATCATCTAATGGAAGTGATATATTCAGTCGCTGTTTGATCATTCCTAACGCGTATTCTCCAAGTGCAAATTCTTTCTCATAAAATAATCTTACTTCCCTAAGCATCGGGTTTGGAAAATTCATATGATCTTCATATCGCTGAATCGCAAAATGAATATGATCTGTTAATGTCACATAAATATTCTCGTTTAATTCTGTTCCCAAACTTTGCTTTGCGTGTTCTATGATCGCTGTTGAAATCTCAAATTGTTCCATCGGAAGATCTTGTAAGATCTCTTTTAATTTCCGGATCATCTTCGGATCTTCTAATCGAAAGATCTTCTGAATCTTCTTCTCATCAACTACTTTCCCTTCCTTCCCCTGAAATCCAATTCCTGTTCCAACAACAATGATCTCCTGTCCATCTTCATCTATGCTGCTTACTACGTTGTTGTTCATTACCTTATCTATTTTCATAATCTTCTCTCCATGATCATTGGAAGCTTTTCTTCTAGTATATATATTATATGTTTTATTTTAGGGTAAAAAGAAAACCACATTTTATAAACATGAAAGTTATGGCTTTCACACTTATAAAATCCGGTTTTGCCTGCATTACCAGTGACAATCCTCAATGTTTATATTATTTAAGTCACTTTATTTTCTTAACTTGCTTTTATCTTATCAGCATTTTGCACAAAAGTCAAGCTTTTTTTTGTTTTTCTTTTTATATTTTTTACAATAGATATTGTGATACTTTTTTTACTGCCGGTGCGTGCCATCTCTTACAATCTCTATCGGCTGCGCACCTTGCAGTATGTGTGTTTTTCTTATTAAGTTAAGATCATTCCTTGATAACAAGTGTATCATAACCTTTTTTCTTCAATTCATTTTCCAATCTTACCGCTTCATCAAGCGTATTGTATTCCCCGATCTGAACAGCATAATAAGGATCCTTATAAACAATATTTCCCTCGTATCCATCTGCAACCGCACGATTCAGGGCATACTGTGCATTAGAAAAATTACGGTATAAACCAATCTGAACACGATAGATTCCCTTTAGAACTTCATTCTCATCTCCGATCGTTTCTATAATTCCATCTGCGATCGCTTGTGCGATCTCTTGAAATTTCTCATCAAATCTTTCGTTATCCTGATCCGAATTTAAAAAACCTGCCTCGATCAAGATTGCAGGGATCTTCGTTCTTCTTAACACTGTAAGATTTGGACGCTCTTTCACTCCGATATTTCGAAATCCTACTTGTTCTAAGTTTTTATTTACATTTCTTGCCATCTCTGCTTTAATCCCATGATCATCAAATACCAATGTCTCAACGCCTTGATATTCATTCGCATTTGGACTTGCATTTCTATGAAACGAGATAAAATAATCAGCTCCACTTTCATTTCCAAGTCTTGCTTTTTCAGATGGCGACTGGTAGATATCACTTTGTCTTGTGTAGGATACTGGAATGCCATTTTGCTCTAAGATCTGACCGACTGCGAGAGTTAGTCTTAGATTATCGTCTTTTTCCTTTCTTCCATCATATTGGGCTCCATTATCATAACCGCCGTGGCCAGCATCTAAAATTACTCCTGCCATATTATTTCCCTGTATTTCTTTCTTCTATCAGACTATTCACTTCTCCATGTTTTGTGTTATATTAGTAATAGAAGACCTGATGATGTAAGAGTTTTATCGAAAACATGACCTGCTGCTTACATGAAAAATTTAGGGATATTATTACAAATGTAATAATACCCCACCTACCATGTATCAATATTTATTATCTTCATTATCTATTCTACTATATTATGTTTCTTTTTTCAATAAGTATTTTATTTTAAAACACTTATTTTTTTCAAAATTAAAATAGTTGTTGAAAATGTAAATATATTCATATAAAATAAACTCAAGGAGTTGATAATTTATGAAATACAAAAAACTAACACCATCACAATTAAATATCATGAAAACATTATGGAACAAAAAAAAGCCTATGATCGCTTCTGATTTTGTTCAGCTTGATCCTTCACTGAACCTGAATTCCGTTCAATCTGCATTGCGTTCTCTACTTAAGAAAAACTATATTGAAGTTTCCGACATTGTATATAGTGGTAAGGTTTTAACCAGACGTTATATTCCTGTTGTTTCCTCTGAAGATTATGCTTCTGAGAATATCAACGGAGTGCTGAAAGATCTTTTATCTTCCAATATACTTCTTCAATATGTGGAGTCTGAAAATGATATTCAAGTGATTGAACGTTTACAGGAGAAATTAGAGGAACGTAAGAAAGCTCTAGAAAGGAAGTCTTGATATGACGCCTGCGAATTATGGCTCTGTATTTAGCTGCTGTCTTTTTGGCAGTCTGATGATGCTTTATCTTTATGTATTTTGCAGAAGCAAACAATTTATCTTAAAAAATGGAACCTTTGTGATTTATCTCGCTGTCGGAGTTATTATGATCCGCATGTTTTTGCCTTGGAATTTTCATTTTGCAGCGAACATTGAATCCCATAAAATTCTTCCTTTTCTTTTTAATCTTTTAAGAGTGAAGATTTTATCTGTGGAATTTCTGACAATCCTTGTGATCATTTTTTGCTTTGGCAGTTGTTTAAGACTTGCTTTATATTTCTATAAACTTGTTCGCTATCGTCATTTACTTCATCAGTTAAATCTTCTCGATGACGTAAGAGTATCAAGAATCTTTTCTGATATTTTGGAAGAATATCATTGCACGAAGCAGATTTTAATCTATCAGGTGCCTGGTCTTTCCAGTCCTGCAATTTCTGGTTTGCTCCATCCAGTGATTCTTCTTCCTGACAGAGAATACAGCGATCAGGATTTGCGTTTTATTTTTATGCATGAACTCAATCATTATCTGCACCATGACTTGTGGAAGAGTTTTTTCTGGGAACTCGTTGTATGTATCTACTGGTGGAATCCTCTATCTTATATGATTCGCCGCCTGATCAAAGATACTGCGGAATATGCAAATGATATCCGACTTACCAAAGACAGCGATGAACTTACAAGAACAAATTATATGTTAAGTCTTCTCAATACTTCCAAACAGACTCATACGTTCCACACCCTTCCAACACTTCATTTTCAGGAAGGTACGATTTTAAACATTGAGAAAAGATGCGATCTTATCAAGGATAGTCCAAAGATTCGCAGAAATTTATTTTCACAATTTATACATATTGGATGCTTCTCTTTATTGTTCATTCTTTCGCTGTGCTTTATCTTTCAGCCAAGTTCGCCAGCTCCAAACTATGACAAGAATGGCACTATTATTTTTGATAAACCCGACAGCAGTAATTCTTTTTATATAAAGCGAAAAGATGGCAAGGGCTATGATTTGTATATCAAACATGAAGATGCTTTTATAAATGCAGGAATCATTGAAACCCCTGAAGATTATAAAGGTCCTAAAATATATTCTAACCGCAAGGAGGCTATGAAATTTTATGAAAAGATTAAATAAACTTATTTTACTATTTTTATTCGGTTTTATCTCTATTGGTGTATTTTCTGGCTCAATCGTCTCAGCCCAAGATACCTCAAACGAACCTTCTATTGTTGTTTCAGAAGAAGATTCTTCTGTATACAGCGGCGATGTCATCGTTTGGAAATATAAGACTATGAACGGAAAATTATACAAAAGAAAATATAATCAAACAACAAAAAAATGGATTGGAAATTGGATTCCAGCCTAAGGATCATGAAAAAGAAAGGAAATCAGACATTTTAAATCTGATTTCCTTTCTTTTTCTCTATCAACTTCTGCGAGATCAAAGATAACATGATCCCACAAAATGCCCCACAACTATCAATCATCACATCAAATACTTTTCCCTCTCGTCCCGGAACAAACATCTGATGAATCTCATCGGTTGATGCATATCCTGTAGAGATCAACTGTGCGATCAATACTGCTTTCTTTCGATCCAGCACATCACAAGACACCGCCTTATAAGTAAAGAATCCAAGTACTGCATACTCCGTAAAATGTGCCGTTTTTCTAACGAATGTATGCACCGCTTCTGCATGCACCATAAGATCAGCATTGGAATGAATCTGGAAGAATCCAAGAAAGCTTAAGATTCTTGCAAGTTCTTTTGCATATCCGATACTCATCCCTGCTGAGGATGTCCCATTCTTTGCGGAAAATGAAAAAATTAAAATCATCAAAACGAGTGTTATCCCCCAGTATAACACTCGTTTTGTCTGTTTCTGTACTCTCATACAGACTCCTATAAGCGGTTTCCGTACATCTTATCGAAGTAGTTTGCGTACTCTCCAGATAAAATGTTCTGCCACCATTCTTTGTTATTTAAGTACCATTCGATCGTCTGTGCGATTCCTGTGTCAAAGTTATATTTTGGTTCCCATCCGAGCTCTGTCTCTAATTTTGTTGGGTCGATCGCATAACGCATGTCATGTCCTGGACGGTCTGTTACGAATTTGATCAAGCTTTCTGGTTTGTCTAAGGCTTTTAAGATAGTCTTTACAACTTCTAAGTTTGTACGTTCGTTATGTCCACCTACATTGTAAACTTCTCCGACTTTTCCTTTGTGGATGATCAGGTCGATGGCTTCACAGTGGTCAGATACGTGTAACCAATCACGGACATTTTCACCTTTTCCGTATACTGGAAGTTCTTCGTCTGCTAATGCACGGCTGATCATTAATGGAATCAGTTTCTCTGGGAAATGGTATGGTCCATAGTTGTTGGAGCATCTTGAGATCGTCACTGGAAGTCCAAATGTTCTGTGGTAAGCTAATACAAATAAGTCTGCACTTGCTTTGGAACTGCTGTATGGACTTGATGTGTGCAGTGGTGTTGTCTCTGTGAAGAATAAATCTGGGCGGTCTAATGGAAGATCTCCGTATACTTCATCTGTAGATACCTGATGGTAACGTTTTACACCGTATTTCTTTGCTGCATCTAACAATACAACTGTTCCTTCTACGTTTGTTTTTACAAAAATAGATGGATCTTCGATGGAACGGTCTACGTGACTTTCTGCTGCGAAGTTTACAACGATATCGAATTTTTCTTTTTCGAATAAATCCATGATAAATTCACGGTCTGCGATATCACCTTTGACAAATTTGTAATTTGGTTTGTCTTCGACTGGTTTTAATGTTTCAAGGTTTCCTGCATATGTTAATAAATCCAAGTTTACGATCTCGTAATCAGGATATTTGTTTACCATATGATGAACAAAGTTTCCACCGATAAATCCGGCTCCACCGGTTACTAATATTTTCATGTTATTCTCCTTATTTATCTAAAAATTTTCCTGCCATAACGTCCATTAAATACTGTCCATACTGGTTTTTCTTTAATGGTTCGATATCTGTTAATAACTGGTCTTTTGTGATCCAGTGATTTAAATATGCGATTTCTTCTAAGCAGGCGATCTTTCTGTGCTGATGTGTTTCGACTGTTTTTACAAAGTTTGTTGCTTCCACTAAGGATTCATGTGTTCCTGTATCTAACCATGTGAATCCCTGTCCAAGTAATTCAACATCTAACTCACCTTTTTCCAGATAAATCTTATTTAAATCTGTGATCTCTAATTCTCCTCTGGCAGATGGTTTTAATTCTTTTGCATATTTTACGACATTGTTATCGTAGAAGTATAATCCTGTGACACAGTAGTTTGATTTTGGTTTTTCTGGTTTTTCTTCGATTGAGACTGCCTTTCCATCAGAATCAAACTCAACGATTCCGAAACGTTCTGGATCATCTACATAGTATCCGAAAACAGTTGCTCCTTCTTTTTTATTGGCAGCACGTAACAGACGTTTCTTTAATCCATGTCCATGGAAAATGTTATCTCCCAGGACCATAGCTACACTGTCATCTCCGATAAAATCTTCTCCAATGATAAATGCCTGTGCTAGTCCGTCTGGTGATGGCTGCACTGCATAAGATAAATTCACTCCAAACTGATGTCCGTCTCCTAATAGAGACTCAAATCTTGGCGTATCACTTGGTGTGGAAATGATCAGAATATCACGGATTCCTGCATTCATTAATACAGATAATGGATAGTAGATCATTGGTTTATCGTAAATTGGCAGTAACTGCTTGGATGTTACCATTGTTAACGGGTACAGTCTGGTACCGGAACCTCCGGCAAGAATAATTCCCTTCATTTGTGTTCCCTTTCTCCCTCCGGGTAGTGATTAAAACTTAAATGTGTCTTTTAAACCTTTCCATTTCTGGTCTTTTTCAGAAATGATCAAGTCAACGCCTTCTTCTAATGGCCATTCAACTCCGATTTCTGGATCGTTCCATGCAAGACCGCCTTCATCTCCTGGATGATAGAAATCTGTACATTTGTAGCAGAATTCTGCTTCATCAGATAATACTAAAAAGCCATGTGCAAATCCTTCTGGAATATAGAACTGCTTCATATTTTCTGCTGATAATTCTACGCCGAACCATTTTCCATAAGTTTTGGAATCAGATCTTAAGTCCACAGCTACGTCAAATACTTTTCCTCGCACAACTCGTACTAATTTTCCCTGTGGAAACTGTTTCTGGAAATGTAATCCACGAAGCACACCTCTTGTAGACATAGACTGGTTATCCTGTACGAATACCATATCAAGTCCTGCTTCTTTCATGTCGTTCTGGTTATATGTTTCTACGAAATATCCTCTTTCGTCTTTAAATACTGTTGGTTCAATAACATAAAGTCCTTCAATATCGCAAGGTGTTACTGTAATTTTTCCCATGATCTTTTCTCCTTTTTATTTTTAGTATTCAATCTCTTTTAAGTATCTGTTTAATGCATCCTGCCATGTTGGTAATGGTGTAAATCCATTGGCTGTCAGTTTACTCTTGTCCATTCTGCTGTTGGATGGGCGTTTTGCTTTGGCTGGATATTCGTCACTGCTGACTGGAGCTACGGACACATTCATACCTGCCTGTTTGAAGATCTCGCAGGCAAATTCATACCATGTGCAAAGTCCTTCATTGGTTGCATGATATCTTCCGTATTTGTCTGTCTGGATCATATCCACTAATAATCTTGCAAGATCATATGTGTATGTTGGTGATCCTGTCTGGTCATCAACAACGGTTAAATGATCGTGTGTCTTTCCTAAGTTTAACATTGTTTTGATGAAGTTCTTTCCATTCACTCCAAATACCCATGCGATACGGACGGTAAAAAATTTCTTTACATGTTCTTCGATGGCAAGTTCCCCTTCATATTTTGTCTGTCCATAGACATTTAGAGGCTCTCTCTCATCATCTGGCTCCCAAGGTCGCTCACCCTGCCCGTTAAATACATAGTCTGTGCTGATGTACATCATTTTGATATCTAATTCTTCACAGACTTTTGCAATATTTTCTGTTCCCTGTGCATTAACTTTTCTGCAGATTTCTTCGTTATCTTCTGCTGCATCAACGGCTGTGTATGCCGCACAATGGATCACTGCATCTGGTGCTGCTTCTTTGATCACTTTATTTACCTGATCGGCATCTGTGATATCCATCTCATCGATATCCACACCGATTCCTTCAAGCCCCTGTTTTTCTAGTTCGTTCATTACGTCATAACCAAGCTGTCCTTTGACTCCTGTGACAAAAACTCTCATAACTCCTCCTTTATGGTTTACATATAAAAATTCCGGCAGATTTTGTGATCTTGATCACGCCTTTCGCTGCCATCTTCTTTCTTACAAAGTCTTTAAATTCTAAATAACGATGGTTTAAATATTCATGCTGGTTTCCATGGCAGGATAAAATGTAGGAAATGAGCGGTTCCGGCTGGTCAACTAACAATTCATCTTTGTAGTCAACTTCTTTTACTTGTGAGAATACTTTTTTTAATTGTTCTTCTCCATTTTCAAGGCCAAATACGTCATATAACTTATGGTCTGAGAGTGTAATTCTCTCGTCAAAATCTTTAATTAACTGCGTAATTTCCTGCATATGACTGCTTCCGTAAGTACTACAGATAAATGTTCCATCTAGTTTTAGAACTCTTTTGATCTCTCTTAATGTTTCCTGCCGGTCATCTAAATAAAATAGTACATGATTCGCAATTACTTTATCAAAACTGTGATCGTCTTTTGGAATCTTTCTGCAATCGATCGTCTGATAAGAAATCTGTCCTTTTCCATCTCCAACATACTTTCTGGCATCTTTTACCATACCTTGTGACTGGTCGGATAAGGTGACATGAACATCTTTTGGGAGATTTTTATTCTTCCACAACTCTCCTGTTCCACATCCTAGTTCTAATACTTCGTCTTTCTCTTCTAAGTTTAACCGCTCATAGATCCAGTCAAACCATGGCTGTGGGTTTTGTGAATATTTCTGATGAAGTCCGATGCGGATATCGAGGTTGGATGCATTCTTGTATTGTTCTACTAATCCTTTTTCCAGATTGGTTACGTGAAGAAGATTCATCATCTGTGTCCAGTCGATTTTCTCTTCATTGTCCATCTTTTGTTCCATCTCTTCTAAGGATTGTTCTACCAGTTTCAGGTGTTCCATCTTTTTTTGCACAAGATATAGCTGTAAACTGATAGATTCCTTAATAAAGTCTTGGTCTTCATCATTGATCGTCATCGTCATGATCTCTTCTAAGGAAAATCCGAGGTATTTTAATGATAAGATTTTTTGTAATTTGGCAAAATCGGCATCTGTGTAAAGACGATATCCATTGTCTGCGACTTTGCTTGGCTTTAGGATACCTTGGCGGTCGTAGTAGCGGATCGTTCTTAAGGTTACATTCGCTTTTTTTGCAAATTCACCGGATGTGTAGTATCCATCTTTTGTCATTTGGGTCCTCCTTTGATTTTCTCTTATAACGTTATCATAAAGGGTGACGTAAGGGAAGTGTCAAGAGGAATTTTAATTTGTGTGTTGGCCAACTGTAGTCTTTCAGTATATGATAAAAAATAAATAAGCAATCGAAAACGCAGCGGTGGAATTTTGCTCACATTTTGAACAAATCGCTTATCCGCCCAATTTCCTACGAAAACTCGCTCTGAAGTTTTGTTTCAGACAAAAGTCTTTGAAGCTCAGACACTCGTCCAATTGGGCTGCGAATTTGTTCAAAATATGGCAAAATTCCAATGCTGTGTTTTCGATTGCTTATTTATTTTTTATCATATACCTAAAGTCTAAAGTGTGGACAATTACAAGATTGGAAAACTTAAGGTGGTATGTATGTTAAATGTTATTGGTTTTCAATTTTTGTAGTGACATCACTATCAAAATTAGATTTGTAGAAAGTACTTTCTGTTTAATTTATACTCCGTGACTTTTCATTCAATAGTTTGTATACTCTAATTAAGCAATTTGTTGTTATTTTATGGAGGGTTTTATTTATGCTTGATAAGTCTCTTGTTTATAAAGATATTGTGATGTGTCTGCCTTTTGAGGATTTATGGGATCTTCAGGTTCCTGTTTTGCCTGATGGGTATTCTTATAAGATGTTTGAGTCTGGGGATGAGATTGCTTGGGCGGAGCTTGAAGTGTTGGTTGGGGAGTTTGATTGTTTTGAGGATGCTTCTGCTTATTTTACGAAGACTTTTTTAGCTCATAAGGAGCTTTTAGCTGACCGGGTTTGTTTTATTGTGAATCCTGAGGGAGAGATTGTTGCTACGACGAGTGCCTGGTTTAAAACGGATGGCAACGTTCGTTTTCCTTTGATCCATTGGGTGTCTGCTTCTCCTAAGGAACAGGGGAAGGGGCTTGGGAAGGCGATTGTTTTGTTTGCTTTGTCTCGTTTTCTTGTTGTGGAACCTGATGCTGATTTTATTTTTCTTCATACGCATACTTGGGCTTATAAGGCGGTTGGGATGTATCAGAAAATGGGATTTCGGATTACAAAAAAAGCCCTGCCGACTAGCAGGACTGATTTCTCTTGTATGGATGTTTTGAAGGATGTACTTCCTGATTCGATCATTTCTCATCTTCTAGAGGAAGATTAAGATGCTGTCTGGAATCGCAGCCTTCTTCTTTGAATTTTGAATTTAGGAAGTCGATTTCTGTAGGTATTACTTTGATCAGATTCATTGGGTGTGGCATTTTTTCGATGGCTGTTCTTGGGATTTTTTTGTATTCTAGTATTTTGTTATATTCCTCACTGAACGGCTCTATGATCTGTGCCTTACCCATGATCTGCATTCCTGCTAACTTCCCGAAACCTTGATAAGATTCGTAGATAGCGAGGCTTACGTTTTCATTGGCGTATAGACCTCTGAATTTTAATCCACCTTCAGATAGGAGATAGAAGTTGCCGTCAATATAGTTGTATTCGATTGGTGTGCAACGGACAATATCATTTGCGGAAGTTGCTAAGGCACAGGTGTTGTGTTCTTTAAGGAAGGTTTCTATGTGTTTTAATAATTTTTCTGGTTCCATATGAATTGATGTTGCATCTTTGTTTACCCAATAGTTGATAATCTGTTCTTTTTCATTATCCATTTTGATTACTTCCTTTCTTATTTTATGATCCATGGTAATCTTACATTTAAAATATCAAAGTAAAACCCCGGATCTGTCATTTGAGTATTAGGTCCCTGTTCTAAAGGAACTACTCGGATATTACATTCTGCCAATTCAATGTTCTTTTCTTCATCTGATACTACTCTGCCTTTTATTGGATAAAAAACCTCATAGTTTATAATATCATCTTCTACATCTAAACAGATAATTTCTTCTGGATTATCAATCTCAATTCCAAACTTATTTAAAAAATCTTTTAATTCTTCTGAAATATTTTCAGCCACAGATTTTCTATAGTTTTCGCAATAAATACAATCACATTGACTTTGTATATTCTTTTTGTAATATTCTTTCGTTTCTTCTTTATCTATGCAAAAATTCCAATTTTGATAGATTATATTTTCCATTTTTCTACCATCTCCTTATAAAAACATATTAACATATCTATTATATTTTAACCATCTATATTGACTCAACAGTATAAAAACGTTATTATATCAATAGAAAAGGTGTTACTGATGACGGTTTACCTGATTAGAAAACATAAATGACCGATTATTTGTCAGGTAGGGCGGTCATTTTTCTATCTTGGCATCATGCTTTCCACGCACATAACAAAAACTATAAAAAGTCACACACAGCAAAATTACTGCAATCAGGTCTGTAATGGTTAGCATAAGTTCAAGTCCCGTAGGAAGCAAACTACTATTTCATATCAATGTGAAGTAACACCTTTTTTATTTTATTAGATCGTATATACTTATTCAATACAAAAATTATTAGCCAATACCATTTAACATACACACTCTATAGTGATTTCGATAGACTTCCGTTTTATGTGACGGAAATAAGATAACAAGAAATATTTATAATAAGCCGGTGGCAACGATTAGCAGATTTTAAGTGCGTTTTTTACAAATTCGCAGCGTCCTGTGGTTGAATGTCTGAACGTAAGTGCGGGCATTTTGGCTCGCACTAAGTGAGTTTTCAAAGGAACAGGCGCGGATCAGCGATTTGTAAAAAACGCTCTTAAAATCTGTGTGTTGCCACCGGCTTATTATAAATATTTCTTGTTATCTTATTTCTGTCACATATACGAAAGACTACCTTCGTAAATCACAATCTGTCTACACGTATCACCGCATAATGTTTCCCATCCATCTCATCCTTAATCTTCTCCTTAATATCCTTCACAATCCTCTTAGGATCATACTCTTTTCCATAAGGTATCACAAGATCGAAGATCACATTCGTATGTGTCGGACCTTTCACCATTCGAAAATCATGAATGGAAAGTGTCTTATCATATTTCTCAACAATCTCTAACACTTCTTTTCTTGTCTCATTTATTTCCGCATCATCTGTCACAACCGGATCCATATGAATGGTTGCTTCACAATGATATTCTTCCATCAGACGCATTTCGATATGATCCATCAGATCATGCACTTCCATCATATCTTTATTATATGGAACTTCTGCATGCAATGAAACGATCCTTCTTCCTGGACCGTAGTCATGTACTACAATATCGTGAACTCCGATGACCATCTTATGATTTAATACAGTCTCTGTGATCTTAGCGATCAGTTCTGGGTCTGGGGATTCTCCTAATAGGGGATTCAGGGTATCTTTGATGGATTCATATCCACCCCAGAGTACAAAACATGCAACGAAGATTCCGACGATTCCATCAATATTAAAATGAAAATAATGGAATACAAGCATTCCTCCAACAACTGCTGCTGTTGAAATACAGTCATTTAAACTATCCGCTGCTGTCGCTTTCATCGTTTCAGAGTGGATTCTCCATCCGATTCCTTTGTTAAACATATACATCCAAAATTTTAATGCGATCGAGATCACCAATATTACATAAGAAATCCATTGTTCTGTGATCACCTCTGGGTGAATCACTTTTTCTACTGATGTCTTAAATAATTCCACTCCCATCATCAAGATCAGGATGGATACAACAAGTCCTGATACATATTCCATCCTTCCATGACCGAATGGATGATCTTCATCCGCTGGTTTTCCTGCCATTCCAAATCCGACAAGTGTGATAATAGAAGATGCTGCGTCAGATAAATTGTTAAACGCATCTGCCGTGATAGAAATCGCTCCTGTGATGATTCCTGCAAAAAATTTCGTTGCAAACAAAAAGATATTACAGCAGATTCCTACAATTCCTGCCATTTTTCCATATGCATTTCTTACTTTGTTATCCTGTATATTGTCTTTGTCTTTAATAAATAGTGATATTAATAAGTTTGTCATAAAAAACTCCATCTACATAGCAAATGGGAGTCCCAAGGACCCCCAATGTGCTTTTTCTTTATATTTATGAGGATCTTTTACCTCATATGTTCACTTTATGCTTCTACGATCTTACCTGCGATCGCTGATGCAGCTGCTGTCTTTGGTGATCCTAAGTAGATTTCTACTTTGGATGTTCCCATTCTTCCTAAGAAGTTACGGTTATTTGTCGCAAGAACACGTTCCCCGTCTGTCATGATTCCTCCGGCACGTCCGCAGCATAATCCGCATCCTGGATGTGTGATGATCGCTCCGGCTTCTGCTAAGATCTTCATATATCCAACATCCACTGCCTGTTTGTAGATCTTTCTGCTGGCTGGTGTTACGATCAATTTTACATAATCAGCAACTTTCTTTCCTTTTAAGATCTCTGCTGCCGCTTTCAGATCTTCTAATCTTCCATTTGTACAAGATCCGATAAATACCTGATCAAGCTCTGTTCCTTCGACTTCTTTGACAGCTCTGATCTTATCTACCTGTGATGGACATGCCACAACTGGTACTAAATCTTCCGCTTTATATGTGATCGTCTGGCAATATTCGGCATCTTCATCTCCATATAACCAATCAACATCTGCTAAATCTACCTTAGAATATTCAGCTGTTTTCTCATCTGGTGCAAAAAGTGCCGCTTTAGCTCCAGCTTCGATCGCCATGTTTGACATTGTCATTCTGGCTGCAACACTCATCTCATCAACAGTACTTCCAGAGAATTCTAATGCTTTGTATGTAGCTCCAGCTGCTGTTAAATCTCCGATCAATCGTAAGATAATGTCTTTGGAACTTACATTTTCAGGAAGTTTTCCATCAATGACTACTTTGATCGTCTCTGGAACTCTTACCCACATCTCTCCTGTTCCAAGGATCGCTGCCATCTCTGTATAACCGATTCCTGAAGAGAAACATCCAACACAACCATAAGTTGTTGTATGAGAGTCTGTTCCGAATACGATATTTCCTGGTTTTGCATATCCACATTCTGTCATTAACTGATGGCAGATTCCATCACTTCTGTGAACATTTTTCATACCATATTTCTTGGCAAATGCATCACCGATCTTGAAATGTCTGATATCGTCTGTTGTACTTGCTGGTACCATGTGGTCATAGATCAATACGACTTTATCTGGGTCCCATAACTTTGTAAATCCCATTTCTTCGAATTTCTCTGCTACGAATGGAATAAAGATATCATGGATCATAACACGGTCTACATTTACTGTCTGGATCTGTCCTGGTTTTACACTGTCAACACCAACGTTTCTGCTGATGATCTTTTCAATCATTGTCTGTCCCATATCTTTATTTCACCCCATTTCTTTTCTTCATGGCTTCTACTAATCCACCTGCATTAATGATCTCCATCAAATTATCTGGAAGAGAATGGATCTCATAATCTGTACCATTATGTGTGATCTTCTCTCCTAAAGTAACTTCAATCTCATCACCTTCTTTGACTGCATCCTGAATCTTATCATTTTCAATTAACAGTAATCCATTATTGATGGAATTACGGAAGAAAATACGTGCAAATGATTTGGCAATGACGCATTTGACTTTTAATGCTTTGATGATCTCTGGTGCCTGTTCTCTTGAAGAACCGCATCCAAAGTTGCTTCCTGCTACGATAATATCTCCTTCACCGATCTGTCCTGCTAATTCTGGACGAAGTGGGGAAAATCCATACTGTTTCATATCTTCTACGGTTGGAAGTGCCAGATATTCTGTTGGAATGATGATATCTGTATCGATATCGTCTCCAAGCACCCAAACCTTACCTTTAAACTGTTCCATATCTATTCTAACCTCTTTTATTAAATCTCATCTGCTGTTGTGATCTTACCTGCGATCGCGGATGCAGTAACTGTTGCTGCTGATCCTAAATATACATAAGAATCTGGATGTCCGGCACGTCCTTTGAAGTTTCTTGTTCCTGTGGAAATTAAGACTTCGTCTTTACCGATAACACCCTGGCAGCTTCCCCAGCAAACACTGCAGTTGCAGTTCATAACCATTGCTCCGGATTCCATGAAAATATCGATCAGGCCTTCATCTAATGCCTGCATATAAACTTCATTGGAAGCTGGTGCGATCAGGAATCTTACGCTGTCGCTTACTTTCTTTCCTTTTAAGATTTCGGCAGCCACACGTAATTCTTCGATACGTCCGTTGTTGCATGATCCTAAGAATGCTTCATCGATCTTCACATCATTAACTTCTTTGGCATCCACAACATCATCGATCTGATGAGGTCTTGCAACGACTGGTTTGATTTCGTCTAAGTTGATATCATAAACTTTCTCAAAGACCGCATCGTCATCACTCTTGAATAAGTTCTCAGCTTTTCTTCCGCGGCTTTCTACATATTCTACGACTTTCTCGTCTGGTTCAACGATTCCAGTCTTAGCTCCTGCTTCAACAGCAAGGTTGCAAAGAACTAAACGTTCATCAATATCAAGGTTATGAGCACCTTCTCCGGCAAATTCCATGATCTTGTAGTTACATCCATTTGCTCCAACCATTCCAATGATAGAAAGCATTAAATCTCTGGCGTATACACCTTCTCTTAATTTACCATGCAGGTTAAAACGGATCGTGTCTGGTACTAATACCCAAGACTGTCCTGTTACCATAGCATATAAGAAATCAGTACATCCGATTCCTGTACCAAATGCTCCTAAAGCTCCATATGTACATGTATGGGAGTCTGCACCCATGATAAATTCCCCTGGACATACATGGTTCTCTACCATGATCTGATGGCAGACACCTTTTCCTTCATATAATTTGATCTCATGTTCTTTTGCGAAATTACGCATCTTTCTGTGTGCTGCTGCTGTCTTTGGATTCTCTGCAGGCACGTTGTGGTCCATGATAAATACCAGTTTGTCTTTATCCGCGATCTGTGGATGTTTTAACTGGTTATGGTACATATCAATTGTTAAATGTGTTGTTCCGTCATTACTCATTAAGCGGTCAACTTCGATCGTATGGATCTCTCCTGCTTTTACCTGATCTACTTTCGCAGCTCTTGCAATAATCTTTTCTCCGATGGTCATTCCCATGTTCCTATTCCTCCCCTTCATTCAAGAAATTGATCAATCCGCCATGATCTAAGATATTCTGCATATATGGTGGCAGTTTGGTACATGGAAGGGTTTCATCCTCTGTTTTGATCCATCCTTCAGACAGGTTAATATCAATGTCAGCTCCGTCTTCCACTTTGTCATATAAGTCTTTGCTGATGATCACTGGTAATCCGATGTTGATAGAGTTTCTATAGAAGATTCTCGCAAATGATTTGGCAACCACTGCTTTGACACCTAAAGCTTTCAGTACACTTGGTGCCTGTTCTCTGGATGATCCACATCCAAAGTTCTCTCCTGCTACAACAATATCTCCTTCTTTTACCTTCTTGGCAAAATCTTTATCAATTGATTCAAAAGTATATACTTTCATCTCTTCAATATTTGGTAATAACAAATATTGTGACGCGATGATCTGATCTGTATCTACGTCGTTATGGAATTTAAATACACGTCCCATTGATCTTCCTCCTGTTTTGTATCTTTTATTTTTAAGGATACTATAAAATGATGTAAGTGTCAAAAGTATAAATTGCGTAGCAATGGAACAATCTAGATACATCAGAGAGTGGCAAAATTTACTTTTGACACTCTCATCATAGTCTGATAACAAAAAAAGAATGGTAATACGTAAAATATTACCACTCTTTATTCTTTATCTTCGAATTCCGTATAATTTCATCAAAAATCTCCGAAATGGAATCAAATGCAGCCAGACATGTTCAAAAAACTCCCACCAAAAATCTCCAGGTGCGATCCATTTTCCTTTACGCTTTACTTTTGTGATGATCGCAAAAACCTGTTCTTTGTCAATCGGTCCTTCCATATCTATCTGTGCATCTCCGATAATAAACAGCTTTCCTTCCTTGTCGATATGATGAATCCGATGCATCACATAGGCTCCATCTCTTCTCTGAAAAAACACCATATCCCCAGCCTTCAATTCTTCTTCTGGCTTCTTCATCAAAATATAGTCTCTTTGATGGATCAGAAACGGATTCATGCTGCTTCCGCTGATCATCATACTGACTTCTTTTCCCTCCTCTACCAGATCTTTCAATACTGGGATATAAACATCATTTGCAATCTGTCTCATTCATCCAATACCAGTCCATGTTCATAAAGTGCCCCAACAAATCCTTCTACATCTGTCCTTGCTGTTTCTTCATCTACTTCAAATTCATCCATGATCTTATCAACCAATGCTTCTTTTGATTCTGATTCATCTAAATTCTTCCAAATAAATGCTGCCACTTCATTCAATGTGATCATTCCATTAAACTGCTGAGTTGCAGCCCCTGTTGGTACAAGAATTACTTCACCTGCGATATCACGAAGCATAAAATCTGTATTACGTTTCATATGCTATGGCCTTCTTTCTTATTTTTTCTTAATTTTATTTCTTTCCATGTATATGGATTGATCAACAATAACATTGGAAATAATTCCAATCTTCCTGCTAACATATCAAAAATCATAACAATCTTAGAAAGATTCGAATACATTGAAAAGTTTCCAGTTGGTCCTACGATGTTAAGACCAGGTCCAATATTATTTAACGTTGCAACAACTGCCGTAAAATTACTTGTAAAATCGAAGTTATCAATAGAAATGATCAGTACAGAAAACATCAGTACAAATGCATATGCGATCATATAAACATTGATTCCTCGAATAACTTCATGTTCTACAACTCTTCCGTTGAATTTGACTTTACGTACCGTTCTTGGATGTAAATAGGAAAGCAGCTCTTTCTTGACGGTCTTTAGCATAATGACCAATCTTGATACTTTCATACCACCACCGGTACTTCCAGCACATGCTCCTGAAAACATCAGCATCACCAGAATAAACTTTGAAAATTCCGGCCATTGGTTAAAGTCTGTCGATGCATATCCGGTTGTCGTGATCACTGTTCCTACTTGGAAAAGTGCATGGCGGAATGCCTGCTCGATCGTTGGAAATAAACTGTGTATATTATATGTGATCATTGCTACAGATGCACCTATAAATAATAAATAATATTTTAACTCTTCAAAATGGATCGCATCTTTGAACTTCTTGATCAAAATAAAATAATATACATTAAAGTTTACTCCAAATAAGATCATAAAAATCGCGATCAAATATTGTATGTATGGTGAGTAAGATGCACACCCTGAATTCAATACCGAGAATCCACCAGTTCCAGCAGTACCAAATGCAAGTAACAGTGAATCAAATAATGGAAGCTTTCCTAAAAGCAACAATCCTACCATCACAACAGTCATAAAAATATAAATCTTATACAAGATCATGGATGTCTTTCGAATCTTAGGAACCAGTTTTCCAACAGATGGTCCCGGACTTTCTGCTCTCATCAAATGAATATTCTGTCCACCAACAAGAGGCATGACCGCTAATACAAACACGAATACACCCATACCACCTACCCAGTGAGTAAAACTTCTCCAGAATAAACTACATCTTGCCAACGCTTCTACATCCGTCAAGATACTTGATCCTGTTGTAGTAAATCCTGAAACCGTCTCAAACATCGCATCTACAACTGATGGAATATCTCCATTGATCACAAACGGCAATGCTCCAAAAAAACTCATCACGATCCAGCTGATCGCAACGATCAAAAAACCTTCTTTTGCGTAATAAACTGTCTTCTTTGGTTTCTTCATAACCAAAAGAATTCCAATGATCAGACATACAAATAACATGATCCAGAAAGAAAAGCCTTTCTTCTCATGATAGATTAATGCGATCAGACAAGGAAGTGATAAAAATGCACTCTCAAAGAGCATTACCAAGCCTATTACGTATCGAATCATTGAAAAATTCATTATAGCCTGCCCCCATTATCCTCTCTTTAAGATGTCCTTGACATCGTGTAATCCTTTTTTGGTTGTTACAACAACTACAAGATCATCTTCTTCCATATGATCTTGACCATTTGGAATCATTGGTTTTCCTTTACGATAAATGCTGCAGATCAGCAGATTATCGATCAATGGCAGATCTTTAATTGGTCTTCCAATGACTGGAGAACCTTTCTGAATATGAAATTCCAGTGCTTCCGCTCTTCCATCCATTAATTTGTACAGATTCTCAATATTACTTCCGATGGAATTCTGTCTAGCTCTTACATATTGAATAATATATTGTGCTGTCAGATATTCCGGATAGATCATACTTCCAAGATCTAATCGTTCGATCATGGCATCGTAATTTAATTTCTGTACCTTTGTGACCAGTTTTGCATCACTCTGACTCTGTGCATACAAGGACAAGAACATATTCTCCTCATCGTGATTCGTAAGTGCAATAAATGCATCTACATCCGTCAGCCCTTCTTCTAACAGCATATCATGGTCATTTCCATTTCCATGGATGATCATAGCATCTGGAATACTTTCATTTAATCTCTCACATTGATCTCTGTCTTTATCGATCAATTTTACACCAATTCCGCTAGAAACAAGTAATTTTGATAAATAAAATCCAATCTTGCTTCCACCTATGATCATTGCTTCATGAACCTGATTTTTTCTTTCCCCAATCTTCCTGAAAAATTCCATGGCACAATTTGGTCTTCCAACAAATGAAATTATATCTTTCTCTTTTAACTGAAAAGAACCATTTGGAATGATCAATTCTTTCTTACGCTCTACCGCAGAGATCAAGATCTCGCAATTCAACTGATTGCTGACATCGATCAGAGTCATTCCGTCTAATTTAGAATTATGTGGAATACGGTATTTTAACATCTCGATCCTGCCTTTAGAAAACTTATTCACTTCCATTGCAGAAGGGAATCTTAGTAATCTTGCAATCTCATAAGCCGCACTTAATTCTGGATTCAGTACAACAGAAATTCCCATCTCTTCTTTTATGAAACTGATCTCATCATAATAAACAGGATTTCTCACTCTGGCAACCGTCTCACATCTTCCTGCTTTCTTCGCGATCAGACAACACAAAAGATTCAATTCGTCAGAGTTCGTGACCGCAATAATGATATCTGCTGTCTCAACTCCTGCTTCTGACAAAATACTATAACTTGCTCCATTTCCAATCACACCTAATACATCATGTGTTTCAGCAAGTTTCTGTACAACGTCTGCTTTCTCATCAATAATGGAAATGTCATGGTTCTCCCCACTTAATTCCTCAACAAGCGTAGAACCGATTCTACCACACCCAACAATGATAATATTCATTTTTTTACCCTCAATTCATTAACACTTTCTTAACAAATTTTTATACTTTTTTTAATACTTGTCCTATTCTATCACAGTCTATCAGAAATTACAATTTAAGAAATCATACTTAGCAAAATGATCAACATTTATCGTGTTGATCTTCCAGAAGAATGACTTCTTTCTTCCGTTTTTGTGTGATTCTATCTCTGATCCTCTGCATTCGTTCATCAAGTGCTGCACTTTGTCTTGCACAATCATAAAGTTCTTCCTGAAGGATTTCCACTTCTTCATCGGACAACTCTTTCTTATAACGCATCTTATGATCAAGACTCGCCCAGAAATCCATGGCGATCGTTCGAAATTGCACTTCAACATTAACCATCTTCTTTTCATTTTGTAAAAAGATCGGTACTTGTACGATCAGATGAAGGCTTCGATAGCCACTTGGCTTTGGATTCTTAATATAATCTTTTCGCTCGATCAGTGTGATATCATCCTGCTTTAAGAAACTTTCTGCTAATTTATAAATGTCATCCGGAAATGAACAGATGACCCTGACCCCGGCAATATCTTTTAAATTTTCTTCAATTGCCTCTAGATTTAATGGAATATTTTTTCTTCGGATCTTCTTTAAAATGCTATCGTATGATTTTACTCTTGTCTTAATACTCTCAATCGGATTATTATCATATTCCAAAGAAAATTCATGATTTAATACTCTGAATTTTGTTTCCACTTCCATGATCGCACATTCATAATATGACATCAAAAGATTAAACGGCCTCTTATTTTGCTGCATAAAATCTAAAAATTCATCTGACAAAAGACTTTGTCTTACAAAATTATCTCTTCTTGCGTCCAATAAAGCTTTTCCCTGCTTCTTTAATTCATCGATTATCATGCTGTGTTTTCGCTCCTTTATTTCATTTCATATATAATGATCTATATTTAGAGGATAAACTTATCCAAATTCTTTTTTACACAGTTTGATTTTATCACTCTTTATCTTTGGCTTTCAACATTTTCTATCATTTACAGCATGGAAAATCCAAGAACAACGATTCCAAGAATTACAAGAATGATTCCTGTTGCACGGTTTAATGTCTCTGGGGTTGCCTTATTAGCAAATCGTGCTGCGATTCTTGCCCAGATCAGCGTAAATACAACACACAGGATAAATACTGTCCAGTCTGGTGCCCCGCCGATCATAAAATGGGATGCAGCTCCAGTAAATGCTGTAAATGCCATGATAAATACACTGGTTCCTACTGCTGTTTTTAGTTCATATCCTAACACACTGGTAAGGATCAGTAACATCATCATTCCACCGCCGGCACCGACAAATCCACAGATCAGCCCGATCACGATCCCACAGATTACAGACTGAATCGCCCGTTTCTTTGCCGAAACACCTTGCATGGCTTCTTTTGTTGTCATAACTGGTTTTACGATAAATTTAATTCCTAATAATAATGTCATAAACACAGAGAAATTTCCCATCGTTGCTGCTGGCAGAAGGCTTGCGATATAACTTCCTACAACTGTAAATAACAACACTGTTACCATCATGATCATTCCATTTTTGATATCAAGATTCTTGTTTTTCCTATAAATATAGGCTGAAACTGCACTTGCCAGTACATCAGAGGATAATGCGATTCCTACTGCCATATACGGATCCATCTTAAGAAATGTAATTAGCATCGGACTTTCATGTTCGCCTTTTTTATTTTAAATTATTTCTAATGTTTTTGCTTCACTTCCATTGCTTTTCTTATTATTTTAATATCCGAAAATGCTTCAATGCTTTATAAATTCCATCACTATCCACCATATCTGTCACATAATCTGCTGCTTCTTTGACTTCATCATCTGCATTACCCATTGCAACACCGATTTGCGCATATTGTAACATCTCAATGTCATTTTCGGCATCTCCAAATGCCATAATTTCTTCTTTTTTGATCCCATAATGCTTCAAAATACTTTCAATTCCCGCAGTCTTTCCACCTTGTTTTGGTATCACGTCATACGCGCATGGATTCCACTGGCTGATCTTACAATCCGGTAAATCTTTTATAAATTCTTTTGCCTCTTGTGCTGTTGCATAAATACAACACTGACTGATTGGATTACCACTGTATTCTTTGACCTGTGGACATGGAGATGAGATTGCTTCCTGTGCCTCTTCTACGCTTTGATTGATCATGTTCAAATAAAACTGATCCTTTTCAATAAATAATATCGGCGTATTCTTTTCTTTAAATTTGCTGACTAGTGTATTCGTATCTCTTTGGCTGATTACCTGCTGACTGATCAGGTTTCCTTCATGATCTATATTAATCTGTCCATTTAATAGTACATATCCATCAAATATTAAATCCTCCATCGGAAGATCATCAAGTTCCAAGTTGTGGCGGCCTGTTGCCATAAATGTTTTTATATTTTGTTCCCTTAATTGTTTTAATGCTGTTTTTGTAGATTGTGGGACTTGTTTTGTATTATGTGATAATAATGTTCCATCTATATCGAAGAATATTGCTTTTATCATATGTTATCGATTCCTTATTTTTTGTGCTGTTGGCAGGATACTTTCATCTAACATCATTTTGAACACTGCCTTTATACGCATTTTTTGTTCTTCTGTCATAATTGTATTTTCATACGCTGTCATTGGTATTTCATCAATCATGGCATTTATTTCATTAATATCAATTTTATCTGCAAATCTTAAAACTGCCTGATTGCAATCTTCATTCTCCATGCTTTCTATATACTGAAATGGATGAATATGTTTTTCATTTTCCTTTGTAAAAAATGAAACTCCTGTTCCTAGCGCATCCTGTCTGATATCATTTTCATTTAAAATTCTTCGTTCTGCAACAGATGGATTTCTCTTATTAAATAAACAATTTCCATTATCGTACACAGGTGCTATCTTTCCTGTGCCATCTGCATTGATAAAAATTCCCCAGTTTCCATTATTGCGGTCATTGTTCCTTATAAATGCATCGGTCACAAACATGTCCCAGAATCTTTCTGTTAATCCTTCTGTATTCTGAAAGATTGGAGCTGTTTTGATAACTGTCAACGCATCACTTAATGCCTCTCCCTGCTGATTGGAAGAACTGCTTTCAAGCATTGCATCAGATTCTGTCAATGAGTTCTTGATCTGTCCATATTCTACTAAGTTATGCATGGGATCAAAATCTTTACATGCAACAACTATTTTTCCATCTCGATATCCAAGCATTGTTTCATGAACTGGTATTCCTAAAAGTTCATACACATGAGAACCAATATATTCACTTAATGGACTCATTGTGTAGGATGGAATATGAGCATTTTCTTTTTTTCGTCCTGGAAAATTTTTTGTGTTTTCTGGAAATTTTATCATCCAGCGTTGTCCATCTATGATAATTGCATATTTTGATCCACTTTTTCCACCATAGTAAGTTGTTAAATCTCTTTGATAATGGTCTAGATTTTTTATTTCCATACTCACATCTCCAAAGTAATTACTATTTTTCGTTTTATTAGAATCTATTTTATACGAATTTTTATCGAATAACAAGGAATTACTCTATAAGTCAAATAATAAATATAAAAACAGCTGACATAATTCTACTTTTTATGTCAGCTGTTTTTATATTTATTTATTGCAATTACTGCTACAGTCAAATGCTGGATTTATCGCATAAAAATTCTTAGAATCTAAATGATCCTGTACATTTCGCAAAGCTTCTCCAAATCTCTGAAAATGTACAATTTCTCTCGCTCTTAAGAATTTCAACGGTTCTCTAACATCTGGATCATCAATAAGCCTTAACAAATTATCATACGTTGTTCTTGCTTTTTGTTCTGCAGCAAGATCTTCACTTAAATCCGTAATCGGATCTCCCACAGACTGAAACGTCGCTGCGCTAAACGGTACACCACTTGCTGCTTGTGGCCATACACCTGCTGTATGGTCTACATAGTAAGCTCCAAAGCCTGATTTTTTCACCTGTTCTGGTGTTAGATCTCTAGTTAACTGATGCACGATCGTACAGATCATTTCCAAGTGAGCTAATTCTTCTGTACCTATATCAGTTAACACCCCACAAACATTTTTATATGGCATCGCAAATCGCTGTGACAAATATCGCATAGAAGCTCCTAATTCCCCATCTGGACCACCATACTGCGTAATGATCAATTGTGCCATCTTCGGATCTGTTCGTTTGATATTTACCGGAAATTCCAATCGTTTTTCATAATTCCACATATCAACAACCTCCCCTCTTCATCCATGGCCAGGAATCCGTTGCCCATGTAAAATGATCATCTATATCCGCACTATCAATCGTCAATGGTTCAAAATTTCTCGCATATTCTTTTAATGCCTGCTTTCTTGCCTTCTGATATTGATTAAAATGGTCCATTGCTTTTTTGTCATTTGGGTGTGTATCAAGATACAGATTCGTATCAATCAATGCAAAGCTGACTGCATCAATATAATTTAACAACTTTTTCTTATCATACTGATTCATTACCGGCACGCCCCTTTCCCATAAAACGGCTTATTCAATTCTGGGAAGATCGTTCCACATTGTAATCCTTCTTCCGGACTATAAATCCTGCTCCAATGCTGCCATGGAACATACTGCATAGCAACAGGCATAGAATCCACTCCACCATGCCGATGACCATGATCACACATTCCTGATGATCGATCACAATAACATTGATTCATCTCTATTTTCCTTTTCTTTTTATACTATCATGGTATGTATACACAAAAGAAAAGTGCTTTGAAATTTTAAGTTGTATGAGTTGAAGGTCATCGAGTATTTAGAGGAAAAATAAAAGATAGCATATGAGCAACACGAATTCCATTGACGGAGTTTTGACAGAACGCCTATCCGCTGGATCTCCTGCGATAACTCGCGTTGAAAGTTACTGAAATCAGTAGTCTTTGACGCT
>JAXJNA010000064.1:0-81585 GCA_036312945.1 Anaerostipes hadrus | reverse complement strand
CTGATAAATTGTCTTATTTTCTCTCGTAGATTGTTTCCCCATGAGAATAACCTCCCTATATATCGCAAAACATGAGGATTATCGGGTGGTAAGTCCACATGCTGTACGTCTATTTCCTTTATGAATTTCATTATACTTGAAGCTTCAAGAAACAACAAGAGATAACAGGATGCCAATCGGCAATACTGTTAAACATGGGTGGATCTTGCTCTCTACATTTTTTTATAAGCATTACCCCATTCAACCATTGAGTCGAGAATAGGTTTCAGAGTAAGTCCCAATTCGCTGAGGCTGTACTCAACTCTTGGTGGAACCTCCGCGTAAACTGTGCGAATAACGAGACCATCATTTTCCATGGAGCGCAAACTATCGGTGAGAACTTTCTGACTGATCCCTTCAAGATTTTTCTTTAATTCATTGAATCGCCAAGGGCGTTCTAGCAGATTTCGGATAATCAGTAATTTCCATTTGCTGCCGATGAGCGAAACTGTGGTTGCAACCGGACATTCCGGTAATTCTTCTTTTGTTAACATATGATCGCCTCCTAATATAACATTCTTTTTTATTGTTATATTTAATTTTAATGTAACAATAAAAAAGAAGCAATAGGTTACAAAAAAGTAACCAAGGTCACCTTTTTATGCCTATGTAATAAAAAAGTGCGTACTTTTTTCCTTGAAAAACTCTTGATATTATAATCTTGCAACAAAGATAATAACAAACAAAAATGTTAGGAGGTAACAAAATGGCATTATCAAATCTTTTCGGATGGAACAAGAAGGCAGAAACAGAAACCAGTGCAGCATGCGGAACAGCATGTGGAGCAGCAGGTAAACCAGAGGAGAAACCAGCAGCATGCGGAACAGCATGTGGAGCTTCAGACAAGCCAGAAGAGAAACCAGCAGCATGCGGAACTGCATGTGGAGCATCTGACAAGTAAAATAAGTTAAGGAAGGAGTTGGATAGGATGAGTCAGTATTTTTCTTTTCAGTGGCATATTACAGATGAATGTGATCAGCGGTGCAAGCATTGTTATATTTTCTCAGGCGAAGGCTGTAAGGAATTAAAGTCCATGACCTGGAAGCAGATGACAGAGGTAGTAGCAAGCTGTGAGGATTTCTGCAAAGTATATGGCAGAGTGCCATATTTTTATATTACTGGCGGAGATCCTATCCTTCATCCTGACTTCTGGAAATTAATGGTATTACTGAAATCAAAAGAGATACCTTTTACATTAATGGGAAATCCATTTCATTTGAACGACGAAATTTGCAGAATGTTAAAGGTTTGTGGTTGTGAGAAGTACCAGATGTCCCTTGATGGAATGCGAGAAACTCATGACTGGTTCAGAAAGCCGGGAAGTTTTGATCTGACGATTGAAAAAATCGGATGTCTGAACAGAGCAGGAATAAAAAGTGTAATTATGAGTACGGTATCCAAAACAAATATGGATGAGATACCGGATATTATTGATGAAGTTGTAAAAGCGAAAGTAAAGGTTTTTGCATTTTCCCGCTATGTGCCTACGGGCGGCGAAGTTGACACGAGCATGACACCGGAAGAATACAGAAAACTTCTGGAAGTCTGTGATGCAAAGTATAAGGCATATGAAAAGGCAGGATGCGAGACCTATTTTAATAAAAAGGATCATTTGTGGACGCTGTATGAATATGAAACGGGACAGTTTAAGCTTCCTGAGAGTACAGAGGCAGGAATGATCTATGGTGGCTGTAACTGTGGAAACTGTCATATTACCATATCTTCCAATGGAGATATTATGGCATGCAGAAGAGTGACAGACAGTAAAGTAGCTAATATTTTTGAAGACCGACTGGCAGACGTCTGGATCTGTCAGATGGAAAAATACAGAGATTACGATAAATTTGCAAAATGCAGCAAATGTGAACTTAAAGCATGGTGCCGTGGATGTCCTGCAGTTGCCAATGGAACAAGCGGTAACTTTTATGGTGCTGATCCACAGTGCTGGAAAACAAGAAATGAGATTACCGGGGAGGAGATTCCATATTAATAGATATAATTAAAGCAAGACATTCCATTCGGAAATATACAGGTGAGCAGATAAAACGTGATGACTTGGAAAAGATTCTGGAAGCCGGAAATTTTGCACCGAATGCCGGAGGCGGACAGAGAAGTATGATGGTCGCAATCCATAATAAGGAACTGGCAGCTCATGTCGGAAAAATGAATATGGCAGATTTTGATCGCTCACATCTGGCAGGCAGTTTTGTCTCAAAGGAACAGCCAAGCACAATCGATGATCCGACTATAAAAAACGGATTCTATCATGCACCGACAGTTGTATGCGTATTCTGCCAGAACAATTTTCTTTTCAAGACAGCAGATGCCTTTTGTATGATGGAAAATATGATTTTGCAGGCAACGGAGCTTGGAATTGCTTCATGTATTATTTCAAGGGGCTATGAAACCTTCGATTCGGAAGAAGGAAGAAGACTGATGAACGAATGGGGAGTGCCGGAAGGATACGCATGCCAGGGATTTGTTATATTAGGATATATAGATGGTGAACAGCCGAAAAGTAAACCAAGAAAACCAGGAAGAATTAAAATTATAGAATAGGTGGAGAACAGATGGATTTAGCAACATGTCTGAAAAAAATGGAATTGGTGGGAGTGCTTGCATTTGCAACAGTGGACAGTGAAGGAGCACCACAGATACGGAATATCAGTGCGATTCATTACGAACCGGATGCACTCTATTTTTTCACCGCCAGAGGTAAAAATTTTTGTAAAGAATTAATGGAAGATGGCAGGGTTCAGATTCTTGCTTATACAAAATACAAAGAAATGATTCGTTTGTCAGGAAAGGCTTACGCAGTAGCAGAGAATGAACAGAAAAAATGGATGGATATCATTTTTGAAGAACAGCCATATCTTGCGAATGTGTATCCAGGGGATACAAGAGAAATCGGAATTATTTTCTGTATTGATAAGGCGGAAGTGGAATATTTCAACCTTGGAGTGAATCCGATTTTTCGAGAGACATATATCCTTGGAAATGTTAGGATAAGAGAAAAAGGATATTACATAACAGAATCCTGTATCGGATGCGGGAAATGTATGAAACATTGTCCACAGAAATGTATTGAGAAGGGAACACCTTTTGTCATCCGGCAGGAGCATTGTCTGCACTGTGGAAACTGTTATGAAAATTGTCCAGTGAAAGCGGTGATCAGGAAATGAATCAGAATGACAGAAGAAAATATTTAATGAAAGGATTGCTGAAAGAGCGACCAGAATATGAAAACATGCAGATTCCATCAGATGCAGGCGAGCAGAAAATGCTGCTCAGATCGCTTATGAATATAAGAATGCCAGGAGAAATGGATCATGCATTTTTGCAGATTCAGGATGCATACCTTTCAGAAGAAAATGAGAAGAAAGGGATTGTCACAGTTGCAGATATAAGAGAAGTGCAGCCTGACCTTTATATCTGGAAAGGCGATATTACAAGACTAGGAGTGGGAGCAATCGTAAATGCAGCCAATAGCGGTATGACAGGATGCTATCAGCCTTGCCATAATTGTATTGATAATTGCATTCATACCTATGCAGGAATTCAGCTTCGAAACTATTGCAATCATATGATGATAAAACAGGGACACGAAGAACCAACAGGTCAGGCAAAGATCACGCCGGCGTTTAATCTGCCTTGTGATCATGTGATTCATACAGTTGGTCCGATCGTACAGGGAAAGCTGACAAAGAAACATGAGAAGTTACTGATATCCTGTTATGAATCGTGTCTCAGGATAGCTGATGAGAATGAAGTAAAGAGTATTGCTTTTTGTTGTATTTCAACTGGTGTATTTATGTTTCCAAATAAAAGAGCTGCTGAGCTTGCAGTACAGACAGTAAAGCAATATAAAGAAAAGACAAAATCAAAGATAAAGGTGATATTTAATGTTTTTAAAGAGGAAGATGAACGACTTTACAAACAGTTACTCAGATAAGATATTACAGATAAAAGAAAAAATTGGGGAAGCAGATGCTGTTGTAATTGGGGCAGGTGCAGGATTTTCTACATCAGCCGGTTTTGTGTATGATGGAGAAAGATTTGAAAAATATTTTTCGGATTTCAGGAAGAAATATGGATTTTCTGATATGTATTCGGGAGGTTTTTATCCATATAAAACATTGGAAAAACATTGGGGATATTGGTGTAGATATATCTATATTAATCGATATATGGATGCACCAAAACCGGTATATCAGAACTTGTATGAACTGGTGAAAGAGAAGGATTATTTTGTTCTGACAACAAATGTGGATCATTGCTTTCAGAAGGCAGGATTCGCTAAAAACAGAATCTTTTATACACAGGGAGATTATGGATTGTTTCAGTGTAGTGAGCCTTGCCATAAGGAAACCTATGACAATGAAGAAACCATCAAAAAAATGGTGTTGAGTCAGGGATTCCAGATTAAAGACGGAGAACTGCAAAAACCAGAAGACGGAGAATTAAAGCTTACGGTTCCGACAGGTCTGATTCCATATTGTCCACATTGCGGTAAGCCGATGAGTATGAATCTCAGATCGGATCAGACATTTGTTGAAGATGACGGATGGCATCAGGCAGCAGAACGGTATGAGAAATTTATACAGGATCATAAAAAGCAGAAAATAGTGTTTCTTGAACTTGGTGTAGGATATAATACTCCTGGGATTATAAAATATTCGTTTTGGCAGATGACAAACACATTTCAACGTGCATTTTATGTGTGTCTGAATCAGGGTGAAGCATATGCACCAGAAGAAATAAGGAGAAAGTCTGTCTGCATGAATGAAGATGTTGGAGAGATCCTGAAAGAACTATAGATTTGTGATAAAGGGTGTGATGAGATGATAATACAAATTGGTTTGTAACAATTACACCTTATGGAAGAGATATTGAGCCAAATGTTCCAGATAAAGAAACTGTGATGGAAGGTTTTAAAGAATTGTCGGATGTATGACTGTTCATACATTTGAGACAGCTCTCCATAGCAGACTGGAAGTTCCAAAGAGAAAGAAAAATCAGAGAAATGGGGAATGCGCATGTCTTTTGGGAATAGATATAGGTGCCTATGATACTTGCGGACATTTGTGTAAATACTGTTATGCGAATGTAAATCCGGTTTTTGTCAAAGAAAATATGAGAAAGCATAATCCTGACTCCCCGTTTTTAATTGGCGGAAATATGCCAGGCGATATTGTTCGTGAGGCAATTCAGAAAAGCTGGATTGACAGACAGATTCGATTGGAATTTTAGTATAGAATTGCATAACAACGGTAGGAACACTAACTTTTAACGGTTGGTGTTTCTTTTTTTGGCACTTTTTTATTATCTGACATTCTCTGCAATCTATGTGGAGAAGAAAGTGAGTATACTATTCATGTCATTTTTATTTTGTGCTATAATATGTTATCAGAGTTTGTAAACGCTGTTTATGAGGAGAAAAAAGATGTTATCAATATTATTTACTATTTGTATGCTTTGGTTTATTGTAAAATTTTTTATATTTGGCTTAAAAGCATCTTGGGGAATCATGAAATTACTTTGTATGGTTATTTTCTTTCCAGTGATATTAATTGGAATGGTAGTAGGTGGATTGATATATATTGCTCTTCCACTATTGATCATTGGTGGAATTATCGGACTTGTAATGTCACGTTTGTAAATAATCAGAGAGGCGTATGTAAAGTGAACGGCAATGAATCAGAAATGGTTCATTGCCGTTCGTATGCTATTGTGTTATCAATATTTACTATACTTAATTCATCAATGCCTTAATATCCTCTTCCGGTGTAGTAATAGGTCCAATACCATAATTTTCTACCAGGAAGTTCAGAATATTAGGTGATAAGAACGCTGGAAGAGAAGGTCCAAGACGGATGTTTTTGATACCCAGATGCAAAAGTGTTAACAGGATACAGACGGCTTTCTGTTCATACCAGGAAAGAACGAAGGAAAGCGGAAGCTCATTTACAGAACATCCAAATGCATCCGCAAGTGCGACAGCAACCTGGATTGCACCATAGGCATCGTTGCACTGGCCAATATCCATCAGTCGTGGCAGGCCACCGATTTCTCCCAGATCGAGATCATTAAAACGGAATTTTCCACATGCAAGAGTGAGGATTATACTGTCAGAAGGTGTCTGTTTTACAAATTCTGTATAATAATTTCGACCTGGTTTAGCACCATCGCAGCCGGCAACCAGGAAGAAATGGCTGATATCACCTGATCTTACAGCTTTTACTACAGTATCTGCATGGGACAGGATGGCTGCATGGCCAAAACCAGTTGTCACTTTTGTACCACCGTTGATACCTGTGAGTATTTGATCTTCTTTGTACCCACCCAGTTCCAGTGCTTTTTCAATAACCGGTGTAAAATCTTTCTTTTCATCGATATGAACAGTGCCTGGAAAGGCAACTACTTCGGTTGTAAACACTCTGTCAGCATAGCTGCTTTTTGGAGGCATCAGACAGTTGGTAGTGTAAAGGATCGGAGCAGGAAGATGATCAAATTCTTTCTGTTGATTCTGCCATGCGGTTCCGAAATTTCCTTTTAGATGAGGGAATTTCTTTAAGAATGGATAGGCATGGGCTGGGAGCATTTCACCGTGAGTATAGACATTGATTCCTTTTCCCTTTGTCTGTTCAAGTAAAAGCTGCAGGTCCTTCAGATCATGACCAGTTACTACAATAAATGGTCCTTTTTCTACCGTAAGTGTAACTTCTGTCGGTTCTGGTGTTCCATAGGTTTCTGTATTTGCCTTGTCAAGAAGTGCCATGCACTTCAAATTGATCTCTCCTACTTTGAGAACTGTAGAAAGCAGTGCTTCTGTACTCTCTTCATAGCCGATCTTAAATAGTGCTTCGCAGAAGAACAGATTCACTTGGGGATCTTCATAATTCAGAACATTTGCATGATAGGCATATGCAGCCATTCCGCGAATACCAAAGAGGATAAGGGACTTCAGAGACCTGATATCTTCATCTGCATTCCATAGTTGCTGCATATCGTATTCGTCTGTTTTACCACACGGAGACTGACATTCGCTGCAATCAGGAGCCAGCCTTTCTTTTTCTGCTCTGACCTTTTGTATCATGCTTTCAATTGAGGCATTATCAAAATTGACATTTGTAACTGTAGTAAACAGTCCTTCGATTATAACTTGACTAGTTTTTTTGGAAACAGCTGTTGTGCTGTCAACAGCTCTTGCCAGGCCGATCAACGCACCTGTCAGTTCATCCTGTAATTTTGCTGTATCTGCCGTTTTTCCACAGACACCAGAATTTCCTGTACAGCCGCTCGTCTGTTCACACTGAAAACAAAACATTTTCTTATCCATTACTATATTCTCCTTTTATTCTAAGATTTCTTTATCATTTCCATCTTCTGTTAATAGTATACAATTTGGGTTTCTGTGAAAAATATAGTATAATAATTGCAACATGTATGTTTGATTTCCAACAGGAGGGGTCATTTTGAAAAAATATTTGCCTATTTTAAAAAACAGTCCTTTTTTTAAAGGT
This sequence comes from Anaerostipes hadrus, assembly GCA_036312945.1. Taxonomy (GTDB): domain Bacteria; phylum Bacillota; class Clostridia; order Lachnospirales; family Lachnospiraceae; genus Anaerostipes; species Anaerostipes hadrus_C. Next base: position 74,023 of record JAXJNA010000064.1, on the reverse strand, counting down.
CTTACGGATAACGAGATATTATCCATATTACATTGCGTAAATGCAACAACAATTTACAGAGAACGAGGTTCGTATATTTTCAGAGCTGGGGACTCTACTGAAGTTATGGGACTTGTGGTGTCGGGCTGTGTTCTTGTTATGCAAGAAGATCTGTGGGGACACCGGAATATTCTGTCAAAATGTCATGCCGGAGATTTTTTTGGCGAGCCATATGCAGCAAGTCCGGGAGCTGTTTTGAATGTCAGTGTGGCAGCAGATGAGGACTGTGAGATCATTTTTTTAAATGTTCAGAGGCTTCTGGTTTCCTGCCCAACCGCATGCGAACATCATCAGAAGTTGATCCGTAATCTGGTCAGTGTCTTGGCAAATAAGATATTGATCCTGAACGACAAGATCACACATGTCGGCAAGCGAACGACCAGAGATAAACTGCTGTCTTATTTGTCAGCAGAATCCATCAGACATTCATCATTGTCTTTTGACATTCCGTTTGACCGACAGCAATTGGCTGACTATCTTTGTATTGATCGTGCAGCAATGTCTACGGAGATATCAAAATTACAAAAAGATGGTTTTATAAAAACAAATCGGAAGCATTTTGAGTTGATCGTTAGTGCTTTCAGATAACAAATAGAAATCCACGGAGGAATATTATAATGTCAAAAGATGAATATTTGATCACAGATGCGCCCCTTAAAGCGCTGACTGTTTTTGCAATGCCCATGATCCTCGGCAGCTTCTTTCAGCAAGTGTATAATATGGCTGATTCGATCATAGTCGGTCAGTTTGTGGGTTCTTCTGCACTTGCAGCTGTTGGTGCCTGTGCCGCCCTTACGAATGTCTTCATTTGTGTAGCATTGGGTGCGGGTGTAGGTGCAGGTGTACTTGTGAGCCGCTATTTTGGAGCCAGAGATTACAGCAAAATGAAAACGATCGTGTCAACATCATTGATCAGTTTTTTGATCCTAAGTATATTTTTGGGTGTCTTTGGTTTTTGTTTTTCTCATGTGATGATGAGTGTATTACAAACACCTGCGGATATACTGGATGAAGCGGTATTGTATCTAAGAGTTTATTTTGTGGGATTTCCGTTTTTGTTTATGTACAATATTCTTTCAACGATGTTTACTTCAATCGGTGAATCGAAAATACCGCTGGCTCTTTTAATATTCTCATCGATGTTAAATATATTGATGGATCTTTGGATGGTAGCAGGACTTGGACTCGGTGTGTTCGGTGCAGCTCTTGCAACTCTCATTGCACAGGGTATTTCCGCAGTGTTGTCACTTTTGATCTTCTTGTGCCGGATGCGTCGATATGAAAGCCCCTTTGACTGGTTTGACAGACAGGAATTACATTCCATGCTTCAAATTGCTGTACCGTCAGTTCTCCAGCAGTCCACAGTGTCAATTGGTATGATGATCGTACAGGCAGTTGTGAATCCATTCGGTACACAGGCACTCGCAGGTTATTCTGCAACGATGAGAGTAGAAAATGTTTTTTCACTGATATTTGTATCCATTGGTAATGCGGTTTCACCATATGTTTCTCAGAACCTTGGTGCCAAGAAGATCGAACGTATCAAAAAAGGATACCATGCTGCATTGGTGTTAGATATATGTTTCGCAGTCCTTGCTTTCATAATCATCGAATCTCTGCACACCCAGATTTCTTCGTTGTTCCTGGGTAAAGATGGAACTGCTTTAGCATATCAGGTGTCTGGAAATTATATGAGATGGCTCGGTTATTTTTTCATCTTCATGGGGATCAAGATGGCAACAGATGGAGTCCTTCGTGGTCTTGGGATCATGCGGCCATTTCTTGTTGCTAATATGGTGAATCTTGCGATCCGCTTGTCAGTTGCTTTGATTTTTGCACCCCGTTTTGGTATTGCATTTGTCTGGCTTGCTGTACCAGCTGGCTGGTTTGCTAACTTTCTGATTTCTTATGCAGCACTTAGAAAATCATGGCCAAGTGATAATTGTAATTGCGTAATCAATACGAATGAGTTATTATGATAACAGATAGGTTTTTAAACCAGCAGCGAAAGCTTCTGAAGCCATACGAAGAAGGTTCAACGGACCTTTCTGCCGACAGGAGGCAGGAAAACGGGATATTCATCATTTATCAGAATTCTGAAAATCGCGATTATATCATAAGATACAAACACAACGCAGACAGTAAAATCGCATATTTTAAAATGAAGGCAGTCCCTTAGGAGGGGACTGCCTATTTTTCTGTTGAATTAAAGTAGCTGCAATAAAAATTGTAACTATTGATCCAGATTATTATACGAGAACATCGTACAAGGAGAGAATTTATGTTAGGAATCATCATTGACAGCATCAGTACTTTTATGTACAGCAAATTGCTAGTAATACTGTTGATCGGAGCGGGAATCTATTTTACGATCCGTACAAAACTGCCACAGATGAGATTATTTAAAGATGCCTGCAAAGCCGTCGTAGAAAAGCCAGAAGATGAAAATGGAGTATCATCGTTTCAGGCATTAATGGTATCAACAGCATCACGAGTTGGAACAGGAAATATCATTGGAGTATCGTCCGCTATCTGTATTGGAGGATTTGGCTCTGTATTCTGGATGTGGATCATCGCGATCATCGGAAGTGCTTCTGCACTGATCGAAAGTACGCTGGCACAGATTTATAAGAGAAAAGGAAAAGATGGAGAATGTTACGGAGGACCGGCATATTACATTGAAGCAGCACTTCACTGCAGACCATTAGCGATCATATTCTGTATTTCCATGATCGCAACGTATGCATTTGGATTTAATATGCTCGCATCTTATAATTTACAATCTACATTCTCAGGATTCTCATTTTATGATGTAAAATGGACTCCATGGATCATCGGAGGAATTCTTGCATTGATCACAGGATGGTGTCTCTTAGGAGGGGGATCAAGAATTGTAAAAGTAACATCTACATTAGTGCCAGCCATGGGAGTTGCATACATTCTGATCTCAGTGATCGTTATGATCATCAACCGTGCATATCTGCCAGTTGTATTTTCAAAGATCATCAGCGAAGCATTTGATTTCAAAGCAATTTTTGGAGCATTCGCAGGATCAGCCATGATGCAGGGAATCAGAAGAGGTTTATACTCAAATGAAGCAGGTATCGGATCTGCACCAAATGCTTCTGCATCCGCACAGGTAAGTCATCCGATCAAACAGGGCTTGGTGCAGATGTTATCCGTATTCATCGATACCCTGCTTTTATGCACAGCAACAGCCATGATGTGCTTGTCATCAGGAATCGCCCCTGCGCAAGAATTACAGGGGGCACCATGGGTACAGGCGGCACTGCATGAATCCTTAGGAAACTTTGGACCACTCTTTATCACAGTAGCGATGGTATTGTTTGCATTTACAACACTTCTTGGGAATTGTTTTTATTGTGATAACTTGCTAAATTATATCCACAAAGGACAACCATCAAAGACATTTATGAAGGGATTCCGTATAGTATCTGCACTGGTTGTGTTCATTGGTGCAGGAATGGAAGTTTCTATGCTTTGGAATATTTCCGATGTTTTGATGGGAGTTATGGCACTGATCAATATTCCAGTGATCTTGATCTTGTCAAATACAGCGCTGAAAGCATTGGCGGATTATGAAAAGCAGAAGAAAAATGGAGAAAATCCGGTGTTTAAGACTAGAAATATTGGATTGGAATACGAGACGGATTATTGGAGCTAAATATATATTTTTTTGCTTTTGATACTGACAGTATCATGGTATAATTAAAGAAAGATTTTAGGCAAAACAGACGAAAGTCTGTGACGCAAAGCTAAAGGGCCTGTAAAATGGCAGCCAGTTGTAGAAAAGGATAGGCACTGTCTGTTTGGCAGTGCTGTTTTATTTCATGGAGATTTCATAGGGGAATTGTAGGAAATCTCCATGGATTAAGGGAGGATAAAGTTATGAAGTTAAGAAAATTATTGAGCCTGTCTATTGCAGCTGTATTACTATGCTTTACAGGCTGCGTGAATAAAAATACATTGAGTGAGCATGAACCGATCACAATGCTGGCTCCTTATTTAGACTGTGACCGGTTTGTTGATCTGGTACATAAAAAGTATCCGGAAATAAATCTGAAAATTCTTTCTTATTCCGGTGCAAATACAACGACATATTTACAAAACATGCTAGCATCAGATGATCTGCCAGATATTTGTACACAGACTGTTTATGATCCTAATATTGATGATGTGAGTGACAAGATGATCGATCTTTCGGGTTATGATTTTACAGATAATTATGTAGAATCCAGATTGCAGGATATATCAGATGATGGAGCTATTTACATGCTTCCATCAGCCTATAGTTGTATAGGTATCACGTATAATAAGACCTTGTTAGAGAAACATGGATGGAAACTTCCAAAATCTTTTCGTGATCTTGAAAAGCTGGCGAAAAAGGCGAAAAAAGCAGGGGTACAGTTGTGTCTGGCACAGATTGAATATCCGGGCTATGGCTTTCAATATATGTGTAATATTGCTGATACGGCATTTTTAGGTACATTCCAAGGCAAGCAGTGGCAGAAGGATTATCTGACAGGAAAAGCAAATGTGAGTAACACCCAGAAAATGATGGATTGTATGGATTACATTCAGAAATGGAAAGATCTTGGTATGTTTACTGCCAATGAAAAGAATCCACAGAGTGATGACGAGACTAGAAAAGAATTTATGAAAGGCAATACGTTATTCTTACTGGGAAGTAAAAATGGAATTGGAGAAACAGATGACACAAAGGATAAGTTTGGTTTAATGCCATATCTTTCTGAAGATGGAAATCAGAATGTATACATTTTGAATGTGACACGTTTTCATGGATTAAGTAAAAAATTAGAAAAGGATCCGCAAAAGCTGAAAGATGCATTAAAAGTTATGGAAGTGCTCTCTTCTGTGGAAGGAACAAGTGCATTATATGAAGAATCAACTTTAAAAGCGAACCTTCTTCCATTTAAAGACTGGAATGCGGACAATACGTATTATGGGGACATTGCCGATGAGATCAATGCCGGGAATACGGCACCGTTTATTTATGCTGGGTGGGAAAATACATTGGTCAATACAGGATACCGCATGCTGGAATACATTCATGGTAAGGCAACGATAAAAGATGTTGTGAAGCAATTGGATAATGATCAGGATCGTGTGGTCAACAATAAACCAGAAGTTATCACGACTACGACAGAAGTTATCTCTCAGAAGAGTTGTGCAAAGCTGATCGGTAAATGCTTTATGGAAGCAACAAAAAGTGATGCAGCATTGATTTCTTTAGGAAAATGGATCAAAGGAAATGGAAGAGAGCAGAATACAGCTGGTGTGAATGGAAAACTTTACGCACAGGATATTACGGAAAGTGATATTTGTTCCATTCTTCCAACCGGTTGGTATGATACGATACAAACCGTACAATTATCAGGAAAAGAAATCAAACAATTATGTAAAGATGGTTATGATGCTGCGGGTACGGGCAATACCTATCCATATGTATTAGTGAAGGATAAAGATCTTAAAGCAGATCAAACTTACAAAGTTGCGATCTGCGGAGCAGATAAAGGGCTTACAGTAAATGACAGTGGTGTTGTGGGAATGGATGCAGCAAAAGATTTCTTTTCAAAATTTAAAACTCTAAGTGAGGCGGATGTGAAATGAGATTCAGTCAAAACAATATGTTAGAGAAGACAAAGAAATATAAAAAGGTTATCGCTGTCTGTATTGTGGCAATCTTATTTATGATCATTTCATTTATTTTCATGTATCAGACATACATTCAAAAGGTTATTTATGAAGAACGGTTAAATCAGATGGATGAAGTTACTCATCAGATGTTTTTAAATCTGGAAGATGTAATGGAGACAAAATGGGATCATGTCAAGGTGCAATGTAATATCATAGAATCTGCAGATATACGGACTACAGAGAATTTGAGTCAGCATATGAAAAGAATAACAGATTTATATGAATTTGCAGATTCAAAAACAACATTGCTGGCAGTTGATGACAGTGGAAAATACTATACAGAAGAGGGAAATCAAGGGATAATAAGGGATGCATATCATTTTGAACATAGTCCGAAAGAGATCAACTATGTATCGAATTTTATGACGACAAATGAATCCCGTATGGTTTTTTTGAAGAAATTAGAGCATCCGATCAGGCTTCAAAGTGGACAGACCATCAAGTATTATGGATTATATCAGAATATGCATGAATTGAATGAATATTTTGGATGTGACGCCTATGAAAATAACAACAGTGTCTATATTCTTGATGATAATGGATTTAAACTGTTCAATAGTAATAAGATGGAACTGGTCAAAGGACATAATGTGTTTACTGTATTAAAGAAGATGGAATATCTTCATGACTCTTCATTCGATAAAACAGAGAAAGAATTAAAAGAAAAGGGTGTGAGTTATTCCAATGCCATACTCGATGGGACGGAATATTTTTATGTTTTAAAGAAAATGGATCATGCGGCATGGACCCTGATCTTTCTGGTTCCTGCAAAATATGTGGCAACCAATACGGTAAGACTTGTGAAGCTGATCATATGGTTTATTATTTTGTTTGCATTTGTTGCTGCTGGCTGTATGATCACAGGAATCGTTACAGTTCTCAGAAAAAGCCAGAGTGAGGCAATTGAGATCGAAAGAGAAAATAATACAAGACTGGAAACAATAAATACAGAACTCACACAAGCGAAACAAGCGGCTGAGCAGGCTTTTGAGGTCGCTAACAATGCAAGCCAGTCCAAAAGTGATTTCCTGGCAAGTATGTCTCATGATATCCGTACACCGATGAATGCGATCATAGGTATTACATCACTGATCAGACATGATGCAGGAAATGAGGTTAAGGTGATCGAGTATGCTGATAAGATAGATGTTTCTGCACAGCATCTTTTAGGAATCATTAATGACGTTTTGGATATGAGTAAGATCGAGGCAGGAAAAACTGTATTCAGGTATACAGATTTTTCTATTCTGGAGTTTATGCAGGAGATTCAAATGATGTTTCGTCCACAGGCAGAGGAAAAGCATCAGATTTTGGTGGTCGATCACAAGAACATCGTGCATGAATGGATCAATAGCGATTATGTTCATTTGATGCAGATTTTCAGCAACCTGTTTTCGAATGCAGTGAAGTATACACAGGAGGGTGGAAAGATCCAGTTTCTTATAGAAGAATATGAAACGAAATCGAGTGTGTATGCAAAGTATCATTTTGTGGTCATTGATAATGGGGTAGGTATGCCTGAAGATTTCAAAGATAAGATCTTTGATGCTTTTACCCGTGCGGAAAGCTCTTTGACAAATAAGATACAGGGAACCGGTCTTGGAATGGCGATCACCAAGAATCTGATCGAAGCGATGGGAGGAACTATTGATGTGGAGAGTGAACTAGGACGGGGAAGTTGTTTTGAGGTCTTTATGGATCTTAAAATTGCAGAAGACCAGTCTGTTTCATCATCACAGCAGATAGAGAAAGATGAATCGGATGATAATATCATGAAGGGAATGAGATTTTTGTGTGCAGAGGATAATGAGTTGAATGCAGAGATCCTGACAGAACTGTTAAAGATCGAGGGTGCGGAGTGTACCGTCTGTGAAAACGGTGAAAGGATTCTCGAGGCATTTGAACGATCTGCTCCTGGAGATTATGATATGATCCTGATGGATATTCAGATGCCTGTTATGAATGGCTATGAGGCAACAAAAGCAATTCGTAAGAGCTCACATGAACTGGCAAAGACGATTCCGATCATTGCCATGACTGCGAATGCGTTTTCAGAAGATATTCATCATTCTCTGGCATCTGGTATGAATGCACATGTTTCGAAACCTGTTGAGATAAGACGCCTGAAAAAGACAATAAGAAGTATAAAATTTGGGGGGGGGGGTATTGAAACACAGGCTAGTGAGTGATAGAGATGGAATCTAAAAATGAGGTGTAAGATGAAAAAGACAAGAATCTTTACTGCTGTATTGACATTTTTTGTATTAATGGCAGTTTTAGCAGGATGTGGTAAGACAGATAAAGTGTCTGACACAACAAAAAAACCTGTTATAAAAATTGGAAGTGACAATTATCCTCCTTATAATTTCCTGAATGAGGATGGTATCCCGACAGGCATAGATGTCGAACTGGCAACGGAAGCATTTAGAAGGATGGGATATAAGACAGAGATCGTTCAGATCAATTGGGAAAAGAAAAAAGAGCTGGTAGAAAGTGGAAAAATTGATTGTATCATGGGATGTTTTTCAATGGAAGGACGACTTAACGATTATCGTTGGGCCGGACCATACATAGCAAGCCGTCAGGTGGTTGCTGTAAATGAGAACAGTGACATTCATAAACTGAGTGATCTGAAAGGAAAGAATCTTGCAGTCCAGTCTACAACCAAACCGGAAGGTATCTTTCTGAAGCGGACGGATAAGAGAATCCCAAAACTTGGCAATCTGATCAGTCTTGGACACATGGAATTGATCTATACATTTCTGGGAAAAGGGTATGTGGATGCTGTGGCTGCGCATGAGGAATCCATCGTCCAGTATATGAAAGATTATGATACAAGCTTCCGCATTCTAAAGGAACCATTGATGGTCGTCGGGATAGGAGCTGCTTTTGCAAAAGATGACGACAGGGGGCTCTGTGAGCAGATGAACCAGAAGTTGGAAGAAATGCAAAAGGATGGTACCTCCCTGAAGATCATAAAAAAATATCTGGATGATCCAGAGAAATATCTGGAGGTGGATGATCTTGGATATTAAGAGAAGAGAAAAAGCAAAACGATTCTGGATAGTTGCTGGTTTGCTTGGAATCTGTATGTTTGCCACTGCAATTTTTTATTTTTTTCATACGGAAAAAAACGAAGCTGAGAAAAGAATGGTGGAGATCATAAACTATGTCAAAGTACAGTGCTCAACCTATACTCATTATAATGAATCTTCAGAATCAAAAAGTCTCCTTCGTGCGATCGAAAGTGCCAGACAGATGAGTACAAATATTGATATGGAAACAGAGAATGGAGAGCAGTTAAACCGAAAGTTTCTGAAAGAGAATCTGCAGTCACTCTGGGTGGATGGTATTCTTGTATTGGATGAAGAAGGAAAGAAAGTCTGTGAATACAGTATGGATGAAGGCTTGATGGATGAGATGATCGATTATCTGCAAAAAGGTATCATCATGGATTTCACAGGATATAAAGAAAGATCTTACGCAGAACGAATTTCCAGAGGAGATGGATCACGTATCGATATCGCAGCCTGTGCCCGAAAAGATGCTCCGGGGATCGTTGCAGTTTACTACTACACATCTCCGAGATTTATCAGAAATTATACTTTGACGATCCAGAGTCTTTTAGAGGGGTATAATACTGAGAAAGACGGTACCATTATCGTTGCAGACAAAGGGAAAGTGATTGCCAGTAACGATGAGAAATTATTGGCACAGAATGTCGCTGACAATGAGGTTATTCAGAAAATGAAGAAGCATACAGATAGTCGGCATATCTTTCATCTGAAGAATAAAGGAACCGGCTGCTATGGTATCATGCTGAAACAAAGGGATTATTATATCTACGTGTATTTACCAGATAAAGAGGTATTCAGTAATCTGCCACTGAGTGTAACAGGTGTTGTTTTCCTTTATCTTATTATTCTTAGTTTTTCATGGTTCTGGGTATATACAACCAATCTGGCACACCAGAAACAGGAACAGGAAAAAGATGAGAAATATAAAGCAGAACTTCTGAAATCGGCAAAAAAAGCAGAGGCAGCGAACGAGGCGAAAACGGAGTTTCTCCAGAGGATGAGCCATGATATCCGGACACCGATCAATGGAATCTGTGGTATGCTCGATGTGGCAGAGCATTATGCAGATGATATGGAGAAACAGACAGAATGCAGGGCAAAGATCAAAGAAACATCTCATCTGTTACTGGAATTGGTCAATGAAGTTTTGGATATGAGTAAGCTGGAATCGGACGAGGTAATTCTGGAAGAAATCCCATTTAATCTAAGCAATATTTCCAAGGAAGTCTTTGTCGTGATCGAACAGATAGCTGCAGAACAAAATATCCAGATCATGTGGGAGAAAAAAGAAGTCACACACTGGAATCTCATCGGAAGTCCGGGGTATGTAAAAAGGATCATGATGAATATTTTGTCAAATGCGGTAAAATATAATAAAGAAAACGGATATATCTACATCAGCTGTCAGGAATTTACATCGGAGCAGGAGGGAAGAGTGACGATTGAATTTATCTGCCGAGATACAGGAATTGGTATGACGGAGGATTTCCAGAAACGTCTTTTTGAACCGTTTGCACAGGAGCATACTGGAAGCCGGACAAAATTTTCCGGAACAGGGCTTGGAATGCCGATCACAAAAAAACTGATCGAAAAAATGGGAGGAACGATCACGTTTGAAAGTAAGAAGGGAGAAGGCACAACCTTTGTGATCAGAATTCCATTTAAAATAGATCAGAATGCTGATAAAGATAAAAAACAGAAGAATATAGCAGAAAAATCAATAAAAGATCTGGAGATTCTTCTGGTGGAAGATAATGAGCTGAATATGGAAATTGCAGAATTTATACTCCAGAATGAAGGTGCATCTGTGACGAAAGCATGGAATGGACAGGAGGCTGTTGAGATATTCAAAAAAAGCAGACCAGATGAATTTGATGTCATCTTGATGGATATTATGATGCCAGTCATGAATGGTTATGAAGCAGCAAAGATGATCCGTACTCTGGACAGAGATGATGCAAAAACGGTTCCGATCATAGCAATGACAGCGAATGCGTTCACTGAGGACAGATTAAGGTCAAAAGAATCGGGAATGAATGAACACATTGCGAAACCTATAAATGCAAAAGTATTAGTAAAAGTGATCAGTGAATTAATGGAAAACAAAGAGGAGGATTCGTGATGAAAAAGAGAAAATGGAAAAGAGTTTTTTCTGTACTTTTGGTGATGGTGACAGTCATATCACTTATGTCAGGATGTGGAAAGAAGAGCGCAAAAAATGAAGAGAAAGATACGATCACAGTATATTTATGGAGCACAAATCTATATGAAAAATATGCACCATACATTCAGAAACAGCTTCCAGATATTAATATTGAATTTGTAGTAGGCAATAATGATCTGGATTTCTATCGGTTTCTTAAGGAAAATGGCGGATTGCCAGATATCATAACCTGCTGTCGTTTTTCACTACATGATGCAAACCCTCTGAAAGACAGCCTGATGGATCTTTCCACAACCAATGCGGCAGGTGCTGTCTATAATGCATACCTTAACAATTTTATGAACAAGGATGGCAGTGTAAACTGGCTTCCGGTGTGTGCGGATGCGCATGGGTTTGTAGTTAACAAAGATCTTTTTAAAAAGTATCATATTCCTCTGCCAACAGATTACAAAAGTTTTGTTTCTGCCTGTCAGGCATTCAAAAAGGTGGGAATCCGTGGATTTACGGCAGATTATTTTTATGATTATACTTGCATGGAAACACTGCAGGGACTATCTGCATCAGAGCTGTCTACAGCGGCTGGACGTAAATGGCGTACTGCCTATAGTGACCCAGATAATACAAAGAGAGAAGGTCTGGACAGTAAAGTCTGGCCGGAGGCTTTTGAACGTATGGAGCAATTCATTCAGGATACAGGGTTGAGCCAAGATGATCTGAATATGAATTACGATGATGTGATGGAGATGTATAAAAGTGGTAAGCTTGCTATGTATTTTGGCAGCTCTGCTGGTGTAAAAATATTTAAGGATCAGGGCATTGATACAACATTTCTTCCATTCTTTCAACAAAACGGCGAAAAATGGCTGATGACGACACCATATTTTCAAGTGGCACTGAACCGTAACCTGACAAAGGATGAAACACGCCGGCAGAAAGCAATGAAGGTGTTGAATGTAATGCTGTCAGAAGATGCACAGAACCGGATCGTTTATGATGGTCAGGACATATTAAGCTATAGTCAGGATGTAGATACACATCTTACAGAATATCTCAAAGATGTCAGACCTGTGATCGAAGAAAATCATATGTATATCCGAATCGCATCCAATGACTTTTTCAACGTATCACAAGATGTAGTCTCTAAGATGATTTCAGGAAAATACGATGCCAAACAGGCTTACCGGTCATTTAATACAAAGCTTCTGGAGAAGAAATCTGCTTCTGAGAAGATCGTGCTCGATTCAAAGAAAACTTATTCCAATCATTTTCATACCAGTGGGGGAAATGAAGCTTATTCTGTTATGGCACATACTTTGCGAGGCATCTATGGTACGGATGTCTTGATCGCAACAGGAAACAGTTTTACAGGAAGTGTACGGAAGGCAGGATATACGAAAAAAATGGCTGGCAACATGATCATGCCAAATGGTCTTTCAGCTTACAAACGGAAGATGAGCGGGGCTGAGCTGAAAAAGACGGTCAGAAATTTTGTAGAAGGTTATCAGGGAGGTTTCAATCCATTTAACCGTGGCTCTCTGCCTGTGGTCAGTGGCATTTCTGTAGAGATCAAGGAAACAGATGATGGTTATACATTAAGTAAAGTTACAAAGGATGGAAAAACAGTTCAGGATAATGACACTTTTACCGTAACCTGTCTTGCGACACCACAACATATGGAAGCGTATTCAGCAGGTAAAAACATGGTATTTGATGGAGAGGTAAAAGATACCTGGACAAAATATGTTTCAGAGGGTAATGCCGTTCTTGCAAAGCCTGAAGACTATATGACTTTGAGGTGAGAAGAATGGATATTAAGAATCATAATATAAACAAAGAGAAAAGCGTCAAGAGAAAACGATTAAGGATCATTGCCTTTCTTGCATTCATTCTTGGAATTATTTTGGCTGTTTCTCAATATTTTGAGTTTGTATCGAAAACAGTTTATGAGGAAAGTGTTTCTCATCTGACAGAAGTTTTCCATCAGTCAGATAATATGTTAAGTGAACTCACAAATAAGAATCTGACGTATCTTCATATGTGGGGTGAGTATCTGCAGGATGCTCCAAGTGAAAGCAAAATTCGTGATTATATAGATAAAGCACAGAAAGATGCAGGCTTTTTATATTTCTATTTTCTATCAGCGGATGGTAATTATAAGATGGCAACAGGAGAAACGGGATATCTTGGATTGCAGGAAAATATTGAAGATGAGATTCAAAAAGGCAATGATATCATAACCAATGCAGCAGTTCCCGGAAAATCCCAGATGCTTGTTTTTGCCAGCCCGAAAGCTCAAGGAAGTTATCAGGGATTTAAATATGATGCAATTGCCATTGCTTATGAAAACGCTGATATAGTAAATGTACTAGATATCTCTGCGTTTAATGGAAAAGCAAAGAGTTATGTTCTTCATCCAGATGGTCGTGTTGTGATCGATCATTCTTCGGAATCATGGGGAAACGTGTATAACTTCTTTGGTATTTTGAGAGAACATTCAGATATCTCCGAAAAAGAGATTCTTGAACTTTCGAAGAAATTTAAAAAAGGTCATACAGATGCGATGTTACTAAATCTGGACGGAAAGGATTACTATCTTGTTTATGAAAAATCAGATATTCAGGATTGGGTATTTCTAGGACTTGTCCGGGCAGATATCGTCAATGCCAGTATGAACACTTTGCAACTTAGTACGATGCTTCTTGTGGGTGCGATCGTGCTCTGTATTACAGCCATTCTTATTGGATTTATTTTACGAAAAAACAGTGTAAGACTGAAGAAAAAAGACACAGAGATCTTATACAGGGATGAGATGTTTCAAAAGTTGTCAATGAATGTGGATGACGTATTTTTAATGTTGGATGCAAAAACGTATCAGGCAGATTATGTCAGTCCGAATGTGGAAAAACTGTTGGGGATTACAGTAGAGCAGATCCAGAAAGATAGTTGTGTTTTAAGAGAACTGCATTCCGGGGATACGAAAGATCCGAAGAAGGATTATCTAAAGGAGGTTCAGGTTCATGAACAGCAGGAATGGGATTTTGAATATGTTCATCAGAAAACAGGAGAACGACGCTGGTTTCATAGTGTTGCAATGGGCAGTGAGGTGAATGGAGATAAGAAATATATACTGGTTATGTCTGATCGTACTGCTGACAAGAAGATGAACCAGGCACTTTCTGATGCAGTCCATGCTGCGGAGAATGCCAATCAGGCAAAGAGTACCTTCCTTTCTAACATGTCTCACGATATCCGGACGCCAATGAACGCTATCATTGGGTTTACGACACTGGCTGTGAGCAACATTGATAACAAGAAAATGGTCAGAGATTATCTTGGTAAGATCCTTTCATCCAGCAATCATCTGCTTTCACTGATCAATGACATACTGGATATGAGTCGTATTGAGAGTGGAAAGATCCATCTGGAAGAAACAGAAGTCAGCCTGTCAGATGTACTTCATGACCTGAAGACGATCATCAGTGGACAGATTCATGCGAAACAGCTGGAACTTTATATGGATGCCATGGATGTTATGAATGAGGATGTGTATTGTGATAAGACACGGCTAAATCAGATACTGCTGAATCTTTTGTCGAATGCGATCAAGTTTACTCCGGCAGGCGGAGTGGTTTCTGTCCGGCTGAAACAATATCCGGGAACACAGCGAGAGCGTCAGCTATATGAGATCCGGGTAAAGGATAATGGAATCGGTATGAGCGAGGAATTTGTACAGAAACTCTTTTCTCCTTTTGAGAGGGAGAGAAGTTCCACAGTCAGCAGGACTCAGGGTACAGGGCTTGGTATGGCCATTACCAAGAATATCGTGGATATGATGGGCGGAAACATTGAGATCCAGACAGAACAGGGCAAAGGTACGGAATTTATTGTACGACTGCCGTTGCGAATCCAGTCTAAGCATCATCGTGTAGAGAAGATCGCAGAGCTGGAAGGTCTTAAGGCATTGGTGATAGACGATGATTTTAACACTTGTGACAGCGTGACAAAGATGCTTGCAAAGGTTGGGATGCGTTCGGAATGGACACTTTCTGGTAAGGAGGCAGTTCTCCGTGCAAGGCAGTCTATAGAGCTGGGCGACGCATTCCATGCCTATATCATTGATTGGAGGCTGCCAGATATGAATGGTATAGAAGTTACCCGACAGATCCGTAGTCTTGGTGATGATACACCGATCATTATCTTAACTGCGTATGATTGGTCAGAGATCGAAGCGGAAGCAAGAGCAGCAGGAGTCAATGCATTTTGTGCGAAACCAATATTTATGTCAGATATCAGAGATACTTTGATGACAGCGATCGGTCAGAAGCAGGCGAGCACGGATGATAATATTCTTCCGGCAGCAAGTTCAGATTTCAGAGGCAGAAGTATCCTGCTTGTGGAAGACAATGAATTAAACAGTGAGATTGCACTGGCGATTCTTAATGAATATGGATTCCAGGTTGATACAGCAGAAAATGGAGCAGAGGCAGTGGAGAAGATCAGGAATTCAGCACCAGGCGATTATGAGCTTGTACTTATGGATATTCAGATGCCTGTAATGAATGGATATGAGGCTGCAAAGCAGATCCGTGTACTGGATGATCCAGCACTGGCAGGAATTACGATTCTCGCTATGACTGCCAATGCTTTTGAAGAAGACAGAAAGAAAGCACTGGAATGTGGTATGGATGGATTTTTATCCAAACCAATTGTTATTGAGGAATTGATTTGTACGTTACAAAAGAACCTGAAATAAAATGAAAGGAAGAGAATGGATAAAAGGGATGATAATAAACAGTATTATGAAGCACAAAGGATTTCTGATGAAATACTACGGGAAAGATCGTTACCTCGTAAGAACTATTCTCAACGTGTTATCAACTTCATGCAGGAAAAAATAGACTTCTTTAAAACAAATTTATTCACAAAAATTTCGAAATCTCTTAAGAAAATCTTTGACAAAATGTAACAATGGAGAATTGAAACGTGATATAATAGAAAATAAGTGTCGATAGAACTCACATGACACAACATATGACAAGTTTACGAAACATAAGAAGATGAGGAGGGCATAAAGATGCCTGGTATTATTTTAGAAGGAGGAACATTTCGTCCGATTTTTAGTGCTGGAGTGATGGACGCACTGTTGGATGAAGATATCATGTTTCCTTATATGATCGGAGTATCTGCGGGAATCTGTGATGGTTTTTCCTATATATCCAAACAAAAGGAAAGAAATTTAAAGATCCTGATGAATCACAGGAATGATAAAAGATACATGGGAGCGGGGAATTTATTGAAAGAGAGAAGTCTTTTTGGACTGGATTTCGTATATGACACGATCCCAAACAAACTGTATCCATTTGACTGGAAGACATTCAATGAATACAAAGGAACGATCAAGGTCGGTGTGACAAATGCATGGACAGGGAAAGCAGAATACAAAGACGGAATGAAACTGGATAAGAAGTGTACGATGCTTCGAGCAACTTGTGCGATCCCGTTTGCATTTCCAACGATCAAAGTAGATGGAAAGCCTTATTATGATGGTGGAATTGCAGATCCGATTCCGATCAGACGATCAATAGAAGATGGGAATGAGAAGAATCTGATCGTACTGACAAGGCCAGAAGGGTATAGAAAAGAATTAAGCAAGAGCAACAAAGCTGCGGCAAAACTTCTCAAGAGAAAATACCCACATTTACCAGAATTGCTGTTAAATCGTCATATAAGATATAACAAGACAGTTAGATATTGTGAGCAGTTAGAGAGAGAAGGAAAGGCCGTGATCCTAAGGCCAGAGTATACGATCGATAGCCTTGAGAAAGACATTGATGTATTAAAACAAACGTATGATATGGGATACCGTGTCACAAAAGAGAATATAAACCGAATTAAAGAATTATTTTAGACGACTCTTTATGCCTGTTCCACTGGACGGAAGAAGCTCGATAAGATATACTTTATAAGATTAAGACAAAGGAGGGATCGGGCGATGGCAAGAATTGAAGAATCAAGACGAACTTATATAGAAGAACTTGCGACCAATCCAAGAGTCAACCTGATGGTTTTATCAGAACGAATCGACATTGCGTTTCATGAAGATGAAAGTGAGGTATCTCTGTCAGAGAAGATAGCAGAGAAACTCTATGATACACCACAATTGATCATCAAGTTATTACAGCAGGAAGCAATCGAATTCTTGCTGCAATGCTGGGATATGGAAGGTGAGAGCCTGATCGCAGAGATGTATGCAAGAGAGATTGAGCAGTTGCATTTTCTTGGATTTCTTTCATATGAAGACGATACGATCTTATTGAATATGGAAGCAAAGGATAATTTTTTCTTTTCTCTGAAAAGCCGCAGAGTGCAGGAAGAGTTAGAAGAAGGTACCAGACTTGAGAATATCCTCTTTGGAATGTTGTTTTTATATGGTATTTTAGATATTTATGAGTGCTGCCAGATGATTCAGGAAGAGATGTTTCCTGAACTGACTTATGAGGAGTTGGAAGAATTTATATTACTCCGTATTGTATTCTGGCAGTCAGGAATCTTGTTAAGAAATCAGATGAATTCAAGACTGTTACTGGCAAGCCGTGAAGTAGAAAACCGCAACGAAGTATTTATTCAGTGGAGTCTTAGAGAAGATTTGCCGTGGAAACGTTACAATGAAGAGGAATATAAGAATCTGGCACTAGGCAATGGGATTGGAGGCTGGGATGGAATCCCGGAATTATATGATTTTGTGATGAAGAATATCGAGAATGATCAGTATAAGGTTATGATGATCGTAAAATCACTGGTTGTTAAGATTCAAAATGGATTGACATATGAAGAGATTACCTCTGCGTATGTAAATCTTCTGGATGAAGAAGATAAAGAGCATCAAAGGATCCTTTGTGAATTGATCCGTACGCTTTATAAAACTGTACCATTATATAGTCTCAAGGGACATACGAGAACAGAATTGGAAGAAGAGAGCCAAGAAGCAAGATTTCATGTGATTCAGGGCGGTAAAGAGTAAGGAGGAAGCGAATGAGACAGTCAACTGTATTAGTAGTAGACGACGAGAAAGAGATTGCTGACTTTATTGAATTATATTTAAAGAATGAAAATTATAATGTACATAAGTTTTACAATGGAAAGGATGCCTTAGCATGTGTAGAACATGAGAATATTGACCTGGCGATCCTTGATGTAATGCTGCCAGATATTGATGGGTTTGAGATTTTAAAACAGATCCGTTTAACACACAATTTCCCTGTGATCATGCTGACAGCGAAAGTGTCTTCCATGGATAAGATCAATGGATTGACATTGGGAGCTGATGATTATATTGAGAAACCATTTGAGCCGTTGGAATTGATGGCAAGAGTGAAGGCACAGCTTCGAAGATTTACAAGATACAATGATGGAAGCGGTATGAATCAGGAAGATACACTGGAGATCGCAGGTCTTATCTTGAACCGTGCAACACACCAGTGTACGTATGGAGAAGAAGAAATTACATTGACACCGCTGGAATTTTCAATTTTATGGATTCTGACACAGAACCGCGGGAAGGTTATAAGCTCAGAGAATCTTTTTGAGCAGGTATGGAAAGAAAAGTATTTTAAGAACAACAATAATACAGTTATGGTACATATCAGACATCTCCGTGAGAAACTGGGAGAGGTCATGGGACACAAAGAATTGATCAAGACAGTCTGGGGAGTTGGATACAAAGTTGAGGAGTAAATACAGAAGTTTAAAGATAAGGATCATACTACAGACATTGGGAATCAGTCTGATCGTTGCATGTATCGGATACTTTGTACTTGATATATTTGTAGATGGTGTATTTCAGGATCCATTTGCCAAAACGATCGTTTATATATTTGAACGGATCGGGATGGATGAGCTGGAAGCGATCCGTGTATATCGGTTGATCTTTGTACAAAATAAAACAATGATCATTGGTGCTGGATTTTTTGTGCTGCTTTTGTTAAGCTTTTATCTGGGTATGTCAAAATTCACGACATATCTAAGACAGGTTGAAGGCGGGATCCAGATGATCTTAAATGAATCCAAAGACCGTATATTGCTCCCACCAGAGTTGAATCCTTTGGAGAATAAATTAAATGAGATCAAAGGAACGTTGAAAGAACAGCGGCGGATCGCAGAAGAAAGTGAGCAGAGAAAGAATGATATCATCGTCTATCTCGCTCATGATCTGAAGACACCGTTGACGTCGATCATTGCATATTTATCATTGTTAAATGAATCGCCGGATATGTCGGAAGAACAAAGAGCTAAGTATACAGGAATTTCCCTTGAGAAAGCGAAACGTCTTGGGGAGCTGATCAATGAGTTCTTTGAGATCACAAGGTATAATCTTCAGAATATTACCTTGGACAAAAAGGAATTTTATCTTTATGTTCTGCTCGAACAGGTAATGGATTCTTTTGCTGCGGTATTTAAGCAGAAAGGATTAGAGTGGAAGATAGAGGTAGATGATAAAATATTAATTTATGGTGATCCGGACAGGCTTGCCAGGGTTTTTGAGAATCTGTTAAGGAATGCAGTATCATATTGTTATCCGAATTCTCTCATCGAAGTTTATGGAATGATCGATGGAGATAACGCAGAGATTTTAGTCAGAAATCAGGGAAAGACCATACCGGAACATCAATTAAATAACCTGTTTGAGAAATTTTACAGATTAGATGAAGCAAGATCTTCTGAAACTGGCGGGGCAGGTCTTGGACTTGCGATCGCGAAGGAGATCATAGAGCTTCATGATGGAACTATCAAAGCAAACAGCCAGAATGAGTATACGACATTCATAATACGGCTGCCAAGAAAGAAGGAGGAACAATGAAAAAAGTATATGTCATTGGACATCGCAATCCAGATACAGATTCCATCTGTTCTGCGATCGCATATGCAAACTTAAAGAATCAGGTGGAAGGAAATGGATACGAAGCATATCGTGCCGGTAATATCAACGGTGAAACAAGATATGTATTGGATACATTTGGAATTAAAGATCCAAAATACGTCAGTGATGTAAGACCAAGATTAAAAGATGTAAATTTAAATCCAGTTAAAGGTGCAAAAGCAACAGATTCCCTGAAATCTGCACGTGAACTGATGCAGACAGAGAAGATCGTGTCTCTTCCAGTATTAGACGGAAAGAAAATGATCGGTCTGGTATCTATCAGTGATGTTTTGAAAGCAGACATGGATGTTTATGACAATGAAATCCTTGCCAAGGCGAAAACACCATATAAAAATGTTGTAGATACATTAGATGGAACACTTCAGGCAGGAGATATCGAAGGATATATCACAGAAGGTAAGTTAACAGTATCTGCTGCAAGTGTTGATACAATGGAAGAATTTGTAACAGCCAAAGATACAGTGATCGTTGCAAACCGTGAAGATGCACAGATTGGTGCGATCCAGACAGGAGTACAGTGTGTTGTAGTATGCATGGGTACAGAAGTTACTGATAAAGTATTAGAACTTGCAAAGGAAAAGAACTGCAGAATCATCACAACACCATATGATACATTTACAGCAAGCCGTTTGATCTGCCAGGCAATGCCAGTATCTTATATCATGGCAACAGATACGATCGTATCTTTCAATGAAACAGATTTTGTAGATGATGTCAAAGAAGAGATGACAAAGAAACGTTTCCGTTACTTCCCTGTATTGAATGCAGATAACGAATTTGTAGGATTTATTTCCAGACGTCGTATCTTAGAATTCAACAAGAAACAGGTAATCTTAGTTGATCATAATGAAGTATCACAGGCAGTTGAAGGATTAGAAGAATGTGAGATCATGGAGATCATCGACCACCACAGAATCGGAAGTGTGGAAACTGTATCACCAGTTTACTTCAGAAATCAGCCAGTTGGATGTACAGGAACGATCGTTGCTCAGATGTACCGTGAGCAGGGAATCGAGATCACAAAAGAGATGGCAGGATTAATGTGTTCAGCAATCCTTTCTGATACATTAATGTTCCGTTCTCCAACATGTACACCAGTGGACGAACAGATCGCAAGAGAATTAGCACAGATCGCAGGAATCGATGTAGAAGAACATGCCAAAGCAATGTTCCGTGCAGGAAGCGATTTAAGTGGTAAGACTCCAAACGAGATCTTCTACATGGATTATAAGAAATTCAATGCCGATACAATTGACTTCGGTGTTGGACAGATCACATCCATGGATCAGGGAGAATTAGATGATATCAAAGTATCAATCCTTGAATATATGGATTCTGTGAAAGAAGAACAGGGACTTGATTACGTATTCTTTATGTTAACAAACATTTTAGAGGAAACAACACATCTGCTGATCTGCGGACCAGAAGCTGAGGGAGTGATCGAACGCGGATTTGGTGTAACACCAGAAGATAAAGTTGCAATTCTTCCTGGAGTTATGTCACGTAAGAAACAGATGATCCCTAATCTGTTGAATGCGTTTCAGCAGTAGATTGTAATAGTCTTTGATATGTATATGAGAAAAAATAAATAAGAATAAGAGCCATCCGCCAGAGAATTTATGCTCGCCGTTTTGACAGGCCGCTTATCCGCAAGCTTTCCATGTGAACTCGCTTCGCTCAGACAGCACACCAAGCTTGCTGCGAACCCGTCAAAACGACGGCAAAATTCTAATGGTCGGATGGCTCTTATTCTTATTTATTTTTTCTCATATACAATGAAGGCTATTCAAATCAGAAAGAGGGTGTATGTTTTACGGTGTTGGTTGGATTTATAGGAAGATTTTAACAGACGGAAGTCAAATCTGTTATTAGTGCTTCTAAAAGAAATATTGAAAACATGAAATAAGTGCAGTATACTAATAGTAGATAAAGTATGTGGAATAAATTGTAAAAATTTATGAGGATTTTTGCAGAAGACGAAAGATTTTTGCAATTGGATGTAAAGAAAAATGAGGAAAGGGAAGTTACTATGTGCACAATATTAGATACAGCAATTAATAAAGGAATTGAGCAAGGAATAAGTCAAGGAATAACACAAGGTATAGTGCAGGGAAAAATTATAGGGGAAAATGCTACATTACAGTTAGTAAAAATTTTATTAGCTAATAATAAAATTCAAGATATAGATAAGATATACAATGATATACAGTATAGAAATAAATTAATGGAAGAGTATAAAATCTATGAGAGGATATAAAAAAGACCGCCCATCTGGGCGGTTACTTTTCTGAAAAGAGAGGATTAAAAAATATATATGAAAAACTATGTCTTAAGTATACCAAAATCCTCGAAGCATTCAATATACAAAGTATGAACAATTCTAAAGAATTTATAAACAGTTCTAAACAAAATAGGTTTTGACACTTACATCATGTAATAATATTTAGCATAAAGACCGCCAGAGGCAATTAGTTCTTCATGTGTTCCTCGTTCTTTGATCGTTTGTCCATCGATAACAAGAATTTCATCTGCATTCTGGATCGTTGATAAACGATGGGCGATCGTGATCGTTGTTCGATTTTCAGACAAGGCATCCAGACTCTTCTGGATATGTTGCTCGCTTTCATTATCTAATGCGCTGGTAGCTTCATCTAAGATTAAGATCGGTGGATTCTTTAAGAAGACTCTTGCAATGGAGATTCTTTGCTTCTGACCACCAGATAATCTTGTACCACGTTCTCCAACGAAAGTATCATAGCCATTAGGTAATGTCATAATAAAGTCGTGGATATTGGCTTTCTTAGCAGCTTCGACAATTTCATCAAAGGTTGCATCAGGGTTTCCGTAAGCAATATTTTCTTTGACACTGCCGCCAAATAGATAAACATCCTGTTGAACAATACCGATGGAGTTTCTAAGACTCTCTAATTTTATATCCTTGATATTCTGACCGCCGATCGTAATTGAACCATTTGTAATATCATAAAATCGAGGCAGCAGAGAACAGACCGTTGTTTTTCCACCACCGGAAGGTCCAACGAGTGCAATGGATTTTCCTGATTTGATCGTGAAATCAATGTGATTTAATACAATCTCATTATCCTCATAACTAAAGGAAATATCGTGGTAACAGATATCTCCATCAGGATGTTTCATAGCAACAGCATCAACAGAATCTGTGATCTCAGGCTCAATATCAATAACAGACTGATAACGGATAAAACCAGACATACCTTTCTGGATCATTTCTGTTAATTCTACAAGAATCTGGATTGGGCTGATAAAAATTCCAATATATAATGCATACATAGCAAGATCAGCAGCACTCATCTGGCCAAGAGCGATAAAATAACCACCGGCAAGTAAAGTGACAAGATACATCATTCCTTGGAAAAATGTATTCCCACTCTGAAAACTTCCCATAGCGCGGTAATTATCACGCTTGGAATCTAAAAATGCCTCATTTCCAACACGAAATTTCTCACGTTCAATATCTTCATTTGCAAAAGACTGCACAATACGGATTCCAGCAAGGGAGTCTTGCAAAGAAGCATTGACATCACCGATCTTCCTACGGTTATCAAGGAAAGTAGCCTGCATCTTACGGTTTTGCTTTGCACTGAAGAAGATCATCAGTAAAACGATCACAAGAAGAATGATCGCTAATTTCCACTGAATGATAAACAGGAAAATAAAAGATCCAACGATCTTTACAAGAGAGATAAATAAATTCTCAGGGCCGTGATGGGCAGCTTCGGAAATATCAAACAGATCAGAAACAAGACGGCTCATCATCTGTCCAGTGTTATGTTGATCATAGTAAGAAAAAGAAAGATTTTCATAATGGTCAAACAGTTTACGGCGCATATCACGTTCCATCTGAGCTCCCATGATATGTCCCTGACAGCTGACATAATATTTACAGAACGCTTGAAAAATATAGCAGATAAATAAAATTCCCCCGATGATCGGAAGAGTCTTAAGGATCGTGGAAGCATCCTTAAGAAATAAAGTCTTTGTAAGTGAACGAAGGATCTGTGGATAAGCAAGATCAACCAGACTGATAAATGCTGCACAGATCAGATCAAAAATGAAGACTTTTTTGTAGGGTTTATAATATTGGATGAATTTTTGAAAAGTACTCATTGGTGATAACTCCTTTAAAGAAAATTTGATTGTATACAAACAACCAGAGACTATCATACACTAATTTTTGAAAAATAAAAAGACCGCTCAATAAAATGAGCGGTTACTTTTCTGAAAAGAGAGGATTAAAAAATATATATGAAAAACTATGTCTTAAGTATAGCAAAATCCTCGATTCATTCAATATATAAAGTATGAACAATTCTAAAGAAAGTATAAACAGTTCTAAAGAAATTATTGTAAACGCCAGTTGATCTTAGATACCTATATAATAATTTCTAGTTATTTCATCAGCAATTTTCTCAATATTACCATGCTTGACAGCATAATCAAGAATACTATATCGTTTGCGAACAGTATTTCCTTCTAAGATGCTTCGATAAAACAAATCCTTGTCGATCCCTGCTTCCTGAGGATTTACAGGTGCATTTACATCTCTTAATAGTTGTGCAGCGTATTTTGCGGATGGAGCCATTTTGAAAACAGATTCAGGAAGAGTGTCTTTCATTTCATCAAAGATTTTCGCAATGATCGGTGTGGCGATCCCAACTTTGATACCGTGAAGCTCTGGATTTTTGCCAGCTGCAATTACTGCCATTTCCCAGTAGTGACTCAGCATATGTTCTGCACCGGATGCAGGTCTTGAAACTCCGATCAATCCCATGGCAACACCAGTTAAGATCAGAGCCTCGATCAGATAAAGGATAGCATCTTCATCACGTTTGGCGAGATCAAAGCGCGTATCTACGACTTTATTGATTGCTTTTTGTACAAGCTTTACGATCGTCTTACAATAATATTCGCCGGTAATTTCATGAGAAAGTTTCCAATCGGCCAGAGCTGTAAGTTTTCCGATAATATCTCCATACCCAGCTAGGATCATTTTCATAGGAGCATTTTTCATAATATCGGTATCACCAATGATTGCATATGGAAGTGTTGCAGTATAAGATATTTTTCTTCCACCATTCATTAAAGGAGCACCAGAAGAGGCATATCCGTCCATGGATGGAGCTGTACATACAATTGTATAAGGAATACCAGTTCTTGAAGACATATACTTTGCCATGTCATTTAAAGTTCCAGAACCAACAGAGAGGATCATCTTTGTATCAGCAGGAAGTCCCATAAACATTTCCCCGACAGCTTTTTCATCAGGAATTAAAATATTCTCACCGCGGTCGATCATTGTAAAAGACACGTTAAAATGATTTCCTTTTAACGTATGATAAACTTTTTCACCAGCAGCCTTCCAAGTATGATTATCACTTAAGATATAGATTTTTTTACATTTAAAATCTTCTAGAATAGAAGGAAGCTCTGAAATTACATTACTTCCTATAACGATCTTTCGAATATCCAGACGATGTGTCTTTCCGCAACTGCAATTAAAGCTTACATTTGCCATTTCATTTATGTTCATATTTAAAATTTCATCCATAATAAAATCCTTTCCTAAAAAATTGTTTTTTATGACCAGTGGTTGTAAAAATTTCTGTTTACAGCTTATATATTACCACTTGTAATGTAAAAGTCAATAAAAACTTGACAAATAAATTACAAATGGTAACATGATATTATAACCAGTGGTAATATAAAGCAAATAAGTAGAAGATTACTTGTCACAAAAAGTAACAAATGGTAAGATTATCACATAGTACATTTAACATGAAGGGAAAGAACGATATGGCAAGAAAAACAGAACTTCTTTATATGAAATTATGTCATCAGTTAATGATTGACTATCAAAATAAGCCATACTATTCTCCACTTCCAGGTGAGCGTGAATTATGTGAAATCTATAAAGTAAGCCGTCCTACTGTAAGGAAGGCGTTGGAAGTATTGGAGAGTGAAGGCTGTATTGCAAGATTTGTGGGGAAAGGTGCATTTTTTATAGGAAATAAACAAGAAGAAAGCGAAGATGAGAATCCGGTTTCTACGAATATAGCATTTTATAATCAGGTAAGGCTTCGAGGAGATTATACAAGAAGTAAAGTTCTGTCACAGAAGGTAGAAATAGCAGATCAAGAAGTTGCAGAAGCACTTCAGATCAAGCAGGGAGACAGGGTATTTTATCTGGAAAGACTGCGTTATATCAACGAAGAATTATGGTCTATTTCTGATGCATATATTGCGTATGAAAAATGTCCAGAGTTAATGGAGTATGATTTTACAGAGAGATCTTTGCATAATACATTATCTAATTATGGGCATGTACCATCGAAAGCAAAGAGACATTTAACGATTCGAAAGGCAGACGATTATGAATCTTTTAATCTTGGATTAGAAAAAGATGCACCAGTGTGCGTGGCAAAAACAGTCACGATGGATACGACAGAGAAACCGTTGGAGTATTCCGTGAGCAGAAGCGATGCCTATCGTATGTCGATCGAACTTGTGCAGCAAAATAAGATCAAGGCAGACGAAACTGCAGCTTATACCAATATCATGTAATTTGGTATTAAGTGGGGAAAGCAATCGTGAGGATGTAGAAAAAAGTGATATTAAACCAGACTATATTGTGAAGGATCTAAGTGAGATCATAAGATGAGCCAGACATATATTTGTCATAGCAAAATTCTACAAATATTTTAGCATATATGGTATAATCGTATAAGAATATACAGATTTAGAAAGAGAAGAATATATGTTAAATCAACGCCAAATAGAAATATTATTAGAATTCTGTAATCACACAGAAGAATATTTAACAGCTTCATATTTCGCGGACAAGTTAAATGTCAGTTTAAGAACAGTACAGGGAGATATGAAAGCGATCAAGACAGAATTGGAAGAAGAATCCTGTGCACATATCGAATCAAAAGCATCAAAGGGAAGCTGTATTGTGGTAGAAGATGCAGATGAATTTTCGGCATTTGTCAATTCCTTATATCAGGAATATACAACAGTTTCATTAAATTATCCGACAAGCAGGATCAGCAAGATATTACTATTATTATTAAGCAGACATCGTGCGGTTACAATGTCAGAGATGGAAGAGAAATATTTTGTTTCTAAGTCAACATTGTTAAATGATCTTAAGAAAGTTGAGGAAGTTCTGGATAAATTCCATCTGGAATTAATGCACGGAAACAATAAGGTCATGGTAGATGGCTTTGAAATCAATAAACGCCGCTGTTTGGCGGAACAGGATCTTTATCTGGCGCACATTAAGAACGAACATGGTATGTCTTATATCGACGAGAGACAGTTAGCGAAGATCAAGAATATTCTGACAGAGAAATTTGTAGAACATCAATATCATATTATGGATACTGATTTTAACAATGCGATCCTTTTCTTAAATATCATGATCTGCCGTATGGGAGATGGTTTTTATGTACAGCCAAATGAGCTGGATATTACAGAGAATCTTGGCAAAGAATATGAGATATCCAAAGATATTTTTGAGAAGATCGGAAGAAGATTTTTTATTAAAATTACAGATGAAGAGATCAAGTATTTTGCCTTATATTTAAAAGGCCAGGGAAATAACAGAGATTCCGACACGATCACTCCTGAAATGGATAAATTCATCACAGAAGCATTTGCACAGATCAAAGAAAACTTTGGAGTAGATTTTACAGATAATATTAACTTAAGGATCACATTGGCGCTTCATTGCATGTCATTACAGATCAGGATCAAATATGATATGCAGATGAAGAATGACATGCTTGATTATATCAGAGAAACATTTCCGATGGGATATGACATTGGGACATATTTTGCTTTTCTTTTATCACAGAGATATGGAAAGAAAGTCAGCGATGATGAAACGGCGTTATTGGCAGTACATTTTTACAGCAGCTTGATGGAACTTAATTCAAGTGTTGGAAAGATTAAGATTCTTGTGATCTCATCATTAAAGAATAGTATGACATTATTATTAAAGCAGTCATTGCTCAGGTGGTTTTCGGACAGAGTATCTACGGTAGATTTTTGCAATCCAATGGATGTAACAGAAGATATGCTGGATGAATATGATATTTTCCTGACAACAGAGAAGGATGAATTCTTTGAAAAAGGACTTGCAATGTATGTAAATGCATTCCCAAACCAGCATGATTATGCAAATATCAAATTAAACTTAGATGGATTTAAAGATATTGAAGATATTGCTAGTATTTTTTATCCAGAATTATTTTATCAGGTAAAATCTTCAACAAAGAAGGAAGTACTTCAAGGTTTGTGCGATAGAGCAACAAAATATTTTGAGATCGAAGATCTTCATTCGCAAGTACAGCAAAGAGAAGAGATTGGGAGTACTTACTTCAGTAAACAGATCGCAGTACCACATCCAATGTATGCAGTTTCTTCGGATACATTTGTATCGGTATGTGTCTCAAAACAGCCGATCGTATGGGATGAAGAGGATAATCAGGTGAATCTTATCATGCTGATGCATATCGGTAAGAATAATACACAGGCATTTCAGCTATGGGATTATATCTCTAAGATTTTTGCGGATAAGACACTGGTTGAGAAATTAGTGGAAGATCCATCCTATGAGAAGTTTATTGCATTAATGAAAGAAGCATTAGAAAGTGGTCTAAATCAATAAAATAGTAAAAGCAGGTTCTGTATACAGCGTTAAGACAGAACCTGCTTTTTAAGTGAGGATTATATATTTTATTGAGTGAAATAAGTTAATTGTATGGATTTTATCATTAAGAGTTAATGATCGTAACTAATTCGGCCGCTTTTTCACTAACATTTTCAACAGCTTCAATACTTAATTCGATAACACTGCATGCATTATGATTTGCTTCATAAGCTCTGCCGAATGTAGAAACAAATGCTTTTCTAAGATCAGAACCATAATTTACTTTTAATAAGTTAAATTCTCTTGCTTTCTGAATGATATCAAAAGGAATTCCTGATCCACCATGCATGACAAGTGGAACTGGAGAGATTTTTGAAATCTGCTCTAACAATGGAAGATCTACTTTAGGTTCAATATCAAGTCCGTGAACATTTCCAACTGCAACAGCTAATAAGTCACAACCTGTCTGTGCAACAAAATCAGCAACCATATCAGGATCTGTTTTTGCGTCAGCTTCATTTACGATATCTTCTTCTTTTCCCTGTAAGCATCCAAGTTCAGCTTCTACAGGTACATTATAGAAGTGACAGTATTCTACAGCTCTTTTTACCTCTTCGATATTTTCTTCAAATGGAAGATGAGAAGCATCGATCATAATAGAAGTAAATCCAGCATTTACACAAGCTTTTACATCTTCATATGATTTTCCATGATCTAAGTGAAGACCGATCGGTACATCGCTGTCAGCAAGTGCTTTCTTTGTTAAATATACGATAGCTTCAGGATCAGATAATCGTAAATTATTAGAAGAAATCTGAATGTAACCTGGAAGTTTTGCTTTATTTAATCCTTTTGCAATGGCATAAGTCATCTCAAGGTTTGTTGTGTTAAATGCAGGAAGCATATAATGATGATCCTGTGCGTATTTCATAAGATCAAAACCGTTTACTATTTTCATTTTTTCTATCGCAGTTTCTATTATATATAGATGAAACTGCTTCCTCCTATTCTATAAAAACAATATGTTTAGCAATTCATTTCTAAGCTGTAGCTACCAAGCTTGGCTTCATTATATACAGAAATACTTCCAAACGAATTTTTTTTATTGCGCAGATCATGATGCAAAATTGATGCAGAAAAAAATAAAAACTGCACAATAAATTGCGTAATATATCATGCAATCCATTCATGCAGTCTGCGCAAAGTATTGTGCAAATGTTTATGCGAAAACACCTCGTGCACATGCTATACTTTAGTCACATCAAAGATAGCCGAACAAAAAAGGTCAAAAAGAAAAACAACATATAAAGGAGGAAACGTGATGAAAGTAATCGCAGTATCGCATGGAAGCTATTCCAAAGGACTTGTAGACAGTGTGCAGATGCTGGTAGGAGAGCAGGAAAATCTTGTAGCATATGGATTATTTCCAGAACAGACAGTTGCAACATTAACAGAACAGTTAGAAAAGGAAGTGAATGATACACCAGAAGGAGAAGAAATCCTTTTCTTAACCGATCTTTTCCATGGAAGTCCGTTTAATGCAGTTGTTTCATTAATGAGAGATCATGAGTTCCATCATATTACAGGGATCAACATTCCACTGGCAGTTGAAGTTATGATGGGAAGATATGCAGACAAGAATGCTGAAGAAATCTGCAGAGGGATCATGGAAGCCGCACCAGACACAGTAAAATATGTAAATGATTTATTTGATGACGATGAGGAGGAAGAAGAATGAAGAACATTGTGTTAGCAAGAGTTGATGACAGGTTGATTCATGGAGAAGTTGTTTCTGTATGGACCCCAAGTTTAAATGTAAACAGAATCATTGTAGTAGATGATGAAGTTGCAGCAGATAAATTCAATAAACGTGTCATCAAAGCATTAGCTCCAAATGGAGTAAAGGTTAATGTATACGGAACAGAAAAAGGGGCAGACATTTTACAGAGAGATTCCAAAGATCCAAATGAAAGAGTTATGATCCTTACAAAAACACCGATCACTTACGACAGAATGGCAGATATGGGACTAAAACTTAGTGATGTAAATCTTGGTGGTATGGGACTTCGTGGAGAAAGAACTCCATTTATCAAAAATGTAGCGTGTTCTCCAGATGAAATTACATCGATCAAAAATTTAAGAGCCAAGGGTGTTCATGTGTATTATCAGTTAGTGCCAGAACAGCAGGTGATTGAAGTTGATGGATATTTAAATGAGTAATGTGATTTTCAAAGGAGGAAAAAAATATGGAAATGACGATTTTACAGGCAGTGTTATGCGGAGTCGTTTACTGGCTTGCAGTTGGTAACTTGCCTTTCGTAGGACTTTGGTCTTTACAAAGACCGTTGGTATGTGGAGCGATCACAGGTTTGATCCTTGGACATCCAGTACAGGGTGCTGTGATCGGAGCAACGATCAACTTGGTTTACTTAGGATTTATGTCAGCTGGAGGAAGTATGCCGGCAGATATGGGACTTGCAGGGGTCTTAGGTACAGCATATGCGATTGTTGGTGGACTTGATACAGATACAGCCTTAGCACTTGCAGTACCGATTGGTATCTTAGGAACGATCGTATGGGCAGGACGTATGACATTTGACTGCTTCTTCGTGCATATGGCGGATAAATACATTGAAGAAGAAAAATATAACAAAATCTGGATTGCAAACGTATTGCTTCCACAGATCTTATGCTTCTGTATGACAGCGATCCCTTGTGCCTTGGCAGCATATTTTGGATCTAGCTATATTCAGGGAATCTTAGCGATGTTAAGTGGTAAAGTCTTAACAGTATTCCAGATCATCGGTGGATTAATGCCTGCATTAGGAATTGCAATCACATTACAGTATATCTTTAAAGGAGAATCCAAAGTATTCTTATTTATCGGATTCTTATTAGCGGTATATTCTAAGTTACCATTATTAACATTAGGTATCATTGCGTTATTAGTAGCAGTTGTATACGTACAGGTAACTTCAGCAGTACAGCCAGCAGGTGCAGGCGCAGATTATGATGATGAAGATGATGAGGAGGACGATTAAGATGGAAAACAATAAAAAGAAAAGTTTAATCCCGAAAGCCGCCCTGATCAAAGCCTGGCTGATCTGGGAGACATTTCCACAGACATGTTACAACTATGAGAGAATGATGGGGCAGGTTGTTGCTCATATGTTCTCAGCGATTATCGGTTTCTTATATAAAGATGACCCTTCAAAACGTAAAGAGGTTATGAAACGAGAGATTGAATTCTTTAACGTACATATCGAATTTGGATCTTGTATTTTAGGTATGGCAGTCGCATTGGAAGAGCAAAAAGCGATGGGCGAGAATATACCAGGTGAATTTATTACAAACTTAAAGACATCTTTAATGGGACCTTTAGCTGGTATGGGTGATACGATCTGGCAGGGTGTAGTTATCCCTATTTTATTAGCAGTATGTATCGACTTAACACGTTCTGGAAGTGGAAATGTATGGGGAGCTGTGATCTATGCAGTTGTCATTGTAGTAGCAGCATACGCATTAAGTTACTGGAACTTCATGTTTGGTTACAAAGCCGGAAGTGAAGCGATCATGGACTTCCTTGAAAAAGGAATCTTAAATAAACTGATCAAAGGTGCCTCTATCATGGGTTGTATGGTAATGGGTGGTCTGATCGTTAACTATGTAAAAGCTGTATGTGGATTAAAGATCGTAAGTTCTACAACAACTTACAGCATTCAGACAAACTTCTTAGATCAGGTTTGTCCAAGTATTTTACCATTAGCGGTAACATTATTAGTTTACTATCTGATGAACAAAAAACGTTGGTCTTCCTTAAAGATCATTGGACTGATCGTAGTGATCGGTATCGTTGGTGGTGTCACAGGAATCTTAGCATATTAGAAATTACGAGAAGGGAAGCATTTGCTTCCCTTCGATACTAAAAAAGAAAGTGTGGGAGAGCTATGAAAGCAATTATTTTAAATCAGCCAAAAGATTTTTCAATTAAAGAGATCGATAAACCACAGATCAAAGATGATGAAGTATTGATTCGTGTCAAAGCATCTGGAATCTGTACAAATGATGTCAGAGATTTTAATGGAGACTGTAATTACAGCTATCCAAGAATCGGTGGACATGAATATGGTGGAGTGATCGAAGAGATTGGAGCAGCGGTTAATAAAGCACATTTCAAAAAAGGTGATAAAGTTGTTCCATATATCATTGATGATTGTAAAGAATGTTATTATTGCAAACATGGAGATGAAAATATCTGTGAACATCATGCCCACAGTCATATCTTCCATAATCCAGAAGGGTTATCAGGATACGGTGGATTTGGTGAATTTGTCGTTGCCAAAGCAGATGATCTGTTTGTATATGCTGAGGATACACCATTTGAAAAAATGGCATTTACAGAGCCGGTAGCATGTGTGATCAATAGTATTAACCGCACAGATATTAAATTTGGAGATGATGTTGTAGTGATCGGCGGTGGAACTATGGGATTATTGCATGTCATGTTATTAAGACAGAGAGGTGCAAGAGTTATCCTGAGTGAGCCATTAGCAGAAAGAAGAGAAAAAGCATTATCTCTTGGATGTAGTGATGTGATCGATCCAATGGCAGGAGATGCTGTTGAAGCAGTCAAAGCATTGACTGGCGGAAGGGGAGCAAATTTTGTATTTAATACTACAGCAATTCCGGTGATCGCAGGTCAGGCAGTTGAGATGACAGCTCCAACAGGAACAACCATCATGTTTAGCTCTATCCACCCAAATGAGAAAGTACCAGTAGATATGGGAGCTATCCATTCTTATCAAAAAACGATCACAGGAGCAGTCAGCCCAACCGTTCTTTCATTTCACGAAGCGGTTCAGATGATAGGAAAAGGACTTCTTGATCCAACAGTTTTAACAGAGAAAATCTATGATTATCAGGAATTTGATGAAGCGATCAAAACAGCATCAAGACCAGATACCTATAAAGTAATCTTAAAATTTGGAGAGTAAGCTTATGAAGTATTATATTGGAATTGATATAGGAACTTCTTCTGTCAAACTGACATGCATTGATGAAAATGCAAAGGTAGCAGGAGAAAGCAGTAAGGAATATAAAATTGAAGAACCAAAGTCTGGATGGAAGGAAATTAATCCGGAAAAATGGATCAAAGGGATGGAAGAAGCGTTTGCTGAATTGTTTGAAACAGTTGATCCAAAGAAAGTTGAAGCGATCGGTGTGACCGGACAGATGCATACAGTGATCTTTGTTGATAGAGAAGGAAAATCTATTCGTCCAGCATTGATGTGGAATGATACGAGAACAGCAAATCTCATTCCAAAACTTCGAGAAAAAATTCAAATGATTGATGAAGTTTCTTATATCTCCAATATAATTTCCACAGGAAGTCCGGCAGCAAATCTTTTCTGGCTCTCTCAATATGAGGAAGAGAATTTTGCAAAGATTCAAAAATTTATGATCGGACCAGATTATATCGCATATCGTTTGACAGGAAATATTCAAACAGATTATTGTGAAGCGTCAACATCATCTCTTTGTGATCTGAAAACAGGTGCATGGTCAGAGGAAATAAGACGATTACTTGAATTTCCAAAAGATATTTATCCAGAGATCAAAGGGACATGCGAAGTTTGCGGAACTGTGACAAAACAGTGGCAGGAAAAATTTCATTTCAAACAAGATGTAAAAGTGCTGACAGGAACAGGAGACAACCCGGCGGCAGCGATCGCAACAGGTTGTTTTGCAAAAGGATATCCAGTACTTTCACTGGGAACATCTGGGGTTTTAATGTATCCGAAAAAGAAAATAAACTTTGAAGTTAAAGGAAAGAATATTTTATTTTCTATGGATGGGAAGGATGTTTTGATTTTAGTACAAGGTGTGGTACAATCAACAGGAAGCAGTCTTGCCTGGTGGGTGAAAAATACGTTGCAGGCAGATGATTTTATGGAGGAAACCACAGGTGTTGATCTCAAACACCTAGGAGAGAATGAATTAATGTTTTATCCTCATCTTGTAGGCGATAAAACAATTTATCAAGATCCTGAATTAAGAGGTTCCTTTGTAGGAATCGGAACAGATACAACAAGAAAAGAAATGACCATTGCAGTTATGGAAGGAATCGCATTTGCGGTGAAGCAGTTAGTAAGTGTGATGGGAGTGTCTAAGGAAGAACTGGCAAGATTGAAAGTAACAGGCGGCGGGTCAAAGAATGAAGTTTGGATGCAGATTCTTGCGGATGTACTAAATACGAAAGTAGAGCAGCTGGAAAGTGGAGCTGGAGCAGGTTATGGAATTGCACTTTGTGCGGCAGCAGTTGGGGATGAGAATCTATCTATGAATAATCTGATCGAGCAGACAGTAAGTATTAAGAATACATTTATCCCAAGACAATATAACAGAGAGCTTTACGAACAGAAATATCAGAAGTATTTAAGAGTTTATGATGCATTAAAGCATATATATCAAGAATGATCGGAGGAAGCAAAATGAGAACTTGTGATGTTTGTCAAAAAACTTTAGGAGTATTTAATAAATTTCGATACGCAGATGGTTATATTTGCAAGGAATGCTATAAGAAAGCAAGTAATCATTTCGCAGAAACCATTGTAAAGAAGAACTTATCTGAGATCAAAGCATTATGCGAAAAGTATGAAGAAACACAGACAGATGAATTCAAGATCACAGGGAAGATTGGTAATTTCCTTTTGATCGATGAAGAAAATCAAAAAATCTGTCTGCCAAATAATCGTATGGTAAAAAAAGAGGCGACACTTCCAGAATTTTATGCGAGTGAAGACATTGAACAATGCAAGATTGAAGTAGATCCAAAACAGCCGATTGATGAACTGGAACATAAAGCAGAAAAAAGACAAGATGGAACAGTGAATTATCTGAAGGTAAAACTTTGGATCACAGGAAGCAGGAAACTTGCTGAGATTTCATTAATATCAAATCCTGTAAGGATCAAAAGCTATGCATTCAGACAATCACTCCAATTTGCAAAGAAGATTGAACAAGAGATAAAACGTTTGACATCATATGAAGAGACAGAAGGGGGCAGTCATGAAGCAATTTGATTTTGTAGTGCAGGCTTCAGTGGGAATTCACGCAAGACCAGCAATGCAGCTGGTGAATCTGGCAAGGAAGTTTCAAAGTGATATTAAATTGTCTTATAATGGGAATAGTGCAAATGCAAAGAATATTATAAGTGTTTTGATGTTACGTGCAAATCAGGGTGCAGAAGTGGTATTTTTGATTAATGGACCAGATGAAGAAGAAGCGTATAAACAGTTGCAGAAGTTTTGTGAAACAAACTTATAGAAGAGAAAAATAATGATCCAGTAATACAGATCAAAACAAATCTGTCTTACTGGATCATTTTCAGATTATAATACAAGATCTTCGCCGTAAGTCCCCATATGATACGTTCATTATATTCATAGAACAAAACCTCATATTCTCCACGTGCCCAAGGGTACTCTCTTCCTCCAGGTACTTTGTCAAATGGAAAGTTATCTGTTGGATACATAGTCACTTTGTTATAATAACGTTCCGGCGGGGTATTTTGAAAGAACTTTAACGGAACTGTAAAAATCTCAGAAACCTCATCATTGCTATATCGCCCATCATAATCGATCAATTCCCCAAGATAAGGATCGATTCGCAGACCAGTAGGAGATAAAAAGTAATCTAAAGCCCCATATAATTTAATATTAGATTTAGAAACCAGTAATTCTTCACAAGTTTCACGGATCGCAGCCTCCATGGATGTTTCATCATGTTCTCTCCGACCGCCCGGGAAACAGATTTCCCCAGGCTGTTGTGAGAGTTTATTGGAACGGACTTCAAATAGGATATGGTAACCATCATTTTGCTTGATCAGAGGGATCATAACAGCAGATACCTTGTCCTTTTCTTGTTCAATTCTTTTTGGAATTCGGGTGTTTAAGTGCTTGAACATAAAAATCTCCTAGAATCTGAAATCACGTTTTCCTTCATGAATATTTTCAATGTATTCTGTAGCTTTCTGTTTGACAACAGGATTTGGAATCTTCTCAAGTTCCTGTTTGATCAGTGCTTCACCTTTGGCTTTGACTTCATCAGAAGCGTAATCTTCTAAGTATTCTTTTAAAGTCATTAAAGCATTAGGTGCACAGCAGTTTGCAATCTGACCGGATTTAACAAGTGTCATGAAACGGTCACCAGTACGTCCTTCACGGTAACATGCTGTACAGAAACTTGGAATATGGCCAAGATCCATCAGCCATCCGATGATTTCATCTAAGGTACGGTTATCATTTTTCTCAAACTGTGCAGAGTTATCTTCTGGTTTTTCCTTTTCAGCATATCCACCGACACTTGTAGAAGAAGCACCACTGATCTGGGATACTCCGACTTTTAACACACGTTCTCTTGATTTCTGTGTCTCGCGAGTAGATACGATGATTCCTGTATAAGGAACTGCGATACGAAGGATTGCAACGATCTTCTCAAAGATGTCATCATTGATCGCATTTTCGAAATCGTCTGGATCGATATCGTCAGCAGGACGGATTCTTGGAACACTGATCGTATGAGGTCCAACACCGAATTTTGCTTCCAGATGTTCTGCATGCATTAACAGACCAGCAAAGTCATAACGATACATATCAAGACCGAATAAAACACCGATACCAACATCATCGATACCAGCTGTCATCGCACGGTCCATAGCTTCTGTATGGTAAGCATAGTCATGTTTTGGTCCTGTTGGATGAAGAACTTCATAACTGTCTTTGTGGTAGGTTTCCTGGAATAAAATATATGTTCCGATACCAACATCTTTTAATTTTTTATAATTTTCAACGGTTGTAGCAGCGATATTTACGTTCAC
Source organism: Anaerostipes hadrus (assembly GCA_036312945.1). Lineage (GTDB taxonomy): Bacteria > Bacillota > Clostridia > Lachnospirales > Lachnospiraceae > Anaerostipes > Anaerostipes hadrus_C. The sequence goes on along the minus strand of JAXJNA010000064.1, from coordinate 36,496 downwards.
ACGACGGATCGCACCATTTTTGTGTTTGATACTGTAAATAGTTTTAATACTCTCTAATACATATTCAATTGGAATATTTACAGGATCTTCTCCTGTTTCAAGAGCCAGTCTCTTATGACCCATATCCTGAAGAGCGATAACTTCTTTCTTGATCTCTTCCTGAGTTAATTTCTTTCTGCGGATATGTTTGTTCTTATAATGATAAGGACAGTAAGTACATCCGTTGACACAATAGTTTGCAAGATATAATGGAGCAAACATAACGATACGGTTTCCATAGAATTCTTCCTTGATCTTGATCGCAAGATCAAAAACTTTCTGGATCAGTTCTTTATCTTCACATGCAAGAAGTACAGAAGCTTCTCTGTGGGAAATACCTTTTAATTTCTTTGCTTTTTCAATGATAGACAGGATCAGTTCCTTATTGTCTTTGTTGGCATCTGCATAAGCAAGTGTATCTTTGATTTCCTGGTCATCGATAAATTCTTCTGCGATACCGGATTCTGGTCTGTACATAGTTTTCTCCTTCTCCTAAATTAATTAATATGCAAGTTAATATGCAATAAAAAAGCATATTCAAGAATGAATATGCCAGATAGTCGAATAAAAAAGTACACAAGATCCCCAAAGGAACAGGTACTTTGTAAACTCAATCTTGGCATCAGGAAATCCTTGGCTTCAGAATGAATATGCACTTATACATTCATTATAAATAAATGAAACAAAAAGTCAATAAAAGAAAAAAAGGGAATGATTAAGATTGTGTTTCAAAGCGTTTCATTGTATACTTTGAGTAATAGGGAAATAGCAATACAACGGGAGAAATGATATGGAAACACTGCAAGTTAACAGAAAACAAGTAGAGAAACTGGCAACTGTTTTAAGGAATTCTCGGATTAAGATATTTGAATATCTTGTGGATGAAGATACGCTTGTAGTTTATAATGATCAATTCCATGTTGAGAAAACGATAGCTGGATATATGGACTACATAGACGACAAAAGCAAGATTTATCCAGAAGACCGAGAAAAAGTAAAGCAGCTTTATAAGAAAGCAAAAGAAGCAACTATAGAGATCCGTGAGTTTGGGGAAGATGGGGGGATTAAACATTCGGTACTCGAGTTTACGAAGATTGTGAATGAAGATGGAAAGCTGACTTTGATAGGAAGCACAAGGGATATCACAGAACAAACAAAACATGAGAAGAAGCTCAAAGAAAGAGCGAGAAAAGACTCTTTGACAGGACTTTATAATCAGGTATATGGGAAAAAATGTATCAACAAATATCTGAATCGGAAGAAGCCTTTTGATTCGTGTGGAATGATCGTATTAGACGTGGATTGTTTTAAGTCGGTGAATGACAATTACGGCCATTTATTTGGAGATAAAGTGCTAGCCCGTTTGGCGATATTGTTGAAAGAAGTATTTAGAGATAATGATAGTATTTTAATGAGAGCTGGCGGGGATGAATTCGTTATTTTTGTAAAAGATATCTTGAACATTGAACTGGTTAGGAAGAATGTGGAGCTGATGCAGAAGATCAGGAATCTTCAATTCGGGAAGACAGGTTATACGATCACATGTAGTGCAGGATGTTGTTATCTTCCAGAGAATGTATCAGGTTATACCTATGACCAACTGTTTGAGAATGCGGACGTTGCTTTATATAAAGCAAAAGAGCGAGGGAAGAACTGTTATGTTTACTGTGATAGTCTGCAGCATTTTTCATCAATGATGTCGGAACAAGAGGAACAAGAAGAAATGCTGGAAGCAAGATACTTTCAGAATGATATCGTTGCAACAGCTTTTGAGATTTTTGAGAAAACCAACAATTTTGAAGTGGCGATACATTTATTACTGAAAGTGATCGGAGTTCGTCTGGAACTTGATCGTATCACGATTGCGCAGACAGATATCAAGGATCGAGAGATATATTCTGATTATCAATGGAACAGAGAAGGAATTCCGAAGGTTTTAGAGACGGTCAGACATTTTGATAAAGAGGATTTCCTCACAGTATTTAATGATTTTGATGAGAATGGGGTGCTTGTTTTACAGCATGATCATATGCAACGATATTCCGAATCAGCAACGAAGATCCTGATACAGGGAGAGGCAAAGACAATCGTATGCGTTGCAATGTATTGTGAAGGACGCTATACGGGAGCGATCGCATATGCTGTGTGTAAGGAGAAGAGAAGCTGGTCAAACGAGATGTTGAAGCAGTTATCCGAAGTAACGAAGATCATCTCCGCACATTTTGCCAAGAATCAGGTGATGAATCATGTCTATCAGGGAGCGATCACACGAATGGAGCATGATACGCTGACAGGTTTGATCTCATTTGGAAGATTTCATGAGGAAGTGGAACGTATCATTCTTGCAAATAAGACAAGTGATTACATGATGATATATACGGATTTTGAAAATTTCAAATATTTTAATTATAAGTATGGATATACTCTAGGAGATCAGGTATTAAAGGATTTTTGTAGTTTCATTATTGGAAAAACAGAAGAAAAACATAATCTGTACTTTACAAGAGTTGTATCGGATCAGTTTTTAATGTTTCGTACAGCTAGCCATGAGAAGGATGAATATCAAGGAATCATTGAAGAAATAGAAAAGGTCAATGAAGAATTTATGCTGCGGCAGAAGGAGAAGTTCCCAAAATCCAACGTGGTATTGAGAACAGGAATCTATTATGTGACACCAGAATGCAGGAGCACTTCCTATGCGATCGATGCGGCAAACTATGCGAGACAGAAAGTGAAAGGTAGAGAAAAGGGCAGTGTAAGATTTTACGATGAAGAGATGCAGAAACAACGTGAGTTGGAAAATGAGATCGTCAATGATATGAAGGAAGCGATGGAACAAAAACAGTTCAAAGTATATTTTCAGCCCCAATATTCCATAAAAAGTCATGAGATCACAGGTGCAGAAGCATTGGTGCGCTGGGAGAGAGACAACGGAACCATTTTAAGTCCGAATTCATTTATTCCAGTTTATGAGAATAATGGGAAGATCATAGAACTTGATTTTTATGTCTTTGAGACAGTTGTAGAATTCATTGCGGAGAATCTAAAAGCAGGAAGAGAGCAGGTGCCGATATCGATCAATGCATCTAGTCTCCATGCATCAGATCCGCAGACAATCAACACTTATATAAATATTTTGAAGAAATACGATGTTGATCCAGCGATGGTCGAGATTGAACTTACTGAGACAGCAGTTGTGTCTGAATATGAAAGTGTCAGAAAATTATTTGATTCTTTCCAGCTGCATGGAATTAAGACGGCGATGGATGATTTTGGAAGCGGATATTCTGTTCTGAATACGATCGTTGATATCCCAGTCGATGTGATCAAGATCGATCGAGGATTTATTACCAGTTGCTTAGAAACAGACCGTGGAATCTATTTTCTGAAACATTTGATCGATATGATCCGAAATCTAGGATATCAGATAATCTGTGAAGGTGTAGAAACAGATGAGCAGATTGAAATATTAAGACAGATCGGCTGCGATGAGATTCAGGGATATTGGTATTCGAAACCATTGCCGATGGAAGACTACAAAGAACTTCTCCAGACGGAAAAAATTTCCAAGGGGGGGCAAAACACCCAAACAGGCAAAAAGTCCTAAGATATACGTTAGGCAATGAAAATTTGAAAGTGAGGAAAATATAATGAGTGGCAGAAAGGGTCAGGAATTAGAAGGAATTACATTATTAGGAAACCAGAAAACAAAATACCCAGATGATTATGCACCGGAGGTGTTAGAAACATTTGAGAATAAACATCCAGAGAATGATTATTTTGTCAAATTTAATGCGCCAGAATTCACAAGTCTATGTCCGATCACAGGGCAGCCAGATTTTGCAACGATCTACATTTCTTATGTGCCAGGAGAGCGCATGGTAGAAAGTAAATCATTAAAATTGTATTTATACAGCTTCCGAAATCATGGAGATTTTCACGAAGACTGCATGAATATCATTATGAAAGATCTGATCAAACTGATGGATCCAAAATACATTGAAGTATGGGGCAAATTCACTCCAAGAGGAGGAATCTCCATTGATCCATATTGCAACTACGGAAGACCAGGAACAAAATGGGAAGATGTTGCATGGAACAGACTTTCAAACCATGATCTTTATCCAGAGAAGGTGGATAATAGATAAGTGATCACATACGAAAAGGAGGAAAAGGTATGGGAAAGAATTTGAAAAAAGTAATATTTAGTGTTTTATTGCTGGCAGCAGTGATCGTTGTATCGCCTAAGGATGCAAAGGCAGCAGGAAAGGTATGGATGGCTGGATTCAATGATAACAGCATTACGATTCAGTGGAGTCCACAGAGTATGAACGGATATAGAGTGGATGGCTATTATCTTGAAGAAATCGGAACTCAGAAAATGATCTGGCAGGGTTCTGCAGATACAACGCAGGTAACAGTTCAGGCAACAAAAGGATACTCAGGATATATCAGATTGGGATACAGGCTTACAAGTCTTGCCACAGGAAAAACATATAACTGGTCCGTTGACAGTGTTTATGTTAACACAACGCCTGCCGATGTAACGAAGGATAATTTTGGGATCACAGCAGCATACGCTAATATCAAGAAGGTAGCATTTGCGGTTAATAAACCAGAGATGGCAACAGGAGTACAGCTGGAAGTATATAATGCAAAGAATAAAAGAGTACTGTCTAAGACATCAACATCTATGGGTTATGAGTCTATGAACGTGTCAAAAGATATGGCGTATAAATATCGTGCAAGATACTACTATACAAACAGAAGTAATAATCAGACATACTACGGAAGATGGAGTAACTATCGCTACTTCGCAATGCCATCTATTTCAGGAAAGACAACAAACAAGAAAAAAGGGATCAAAGTAGTTCTGAAAAAAGGAACAGGAATCAAGCAGTATACAGTTTCTATATCAAAGAACTCAAAATCCGGATTTAAAAAGGTAAAAACAATCAAGGTTTCTAAAAAGAAGAGCTACTCTTTCCAGATCACAAAAAATGGAAAGAAAAAATTGAAAAAAGGAACATATTATGTTCAGGTGGCTCCAAAAGTTAAATTTGGAAACAAAACATATTCCAGTGACGTATCAACCGTAGCAAGTGCATATGTATACAAATAAGGAGATGTAATATGGTTAAATTTTTAAAGAAAATAACATTTTCAATGGTTTTGTTTGGAATGGCTGTTTGTGCGTCTCCTAAGAATGCCAAAGCAGATGTAGGGATCATTAAGATGGCTGGATATACAGATAACAGCATTACAGTAGAATGGCAGCCACAGAATAATCCAAATTATAAAGTAAATAATTATTCGATCAAGGATAGAACAACTGATCAGATTTTATGGACAGGTGATGCTGATACAGTGAAGGCAACGATCCAGAAACCAAAAGGATATATCGGGGAATGGGAGTTGTTAAGCAATCGTACCTACACTACTGAATATGGAGGGACTTTAGATGCACATGTTGATTTCATTTATGTAAATACAACACCTGCGGATATGACCAAAAAACAGTTTGGAATCGCAAATCTGTATCCTAATAAGAAACAGATCATGTTTGATATCAATGCACCAGAAGGACAGTCAGGAGTACAGTTTGAAGTCTATAATGCAAAGAAGAAACGTATCGTATCAAAAGACTTTGGAAATCTTGCAGGAGAAATGATGAAATATGCGAATGATTCTGCGTATCGATATCGTGCAAGATGCTACTATTATAATGATACGATGAGACAGAACTATTATGGAAACTGGAGCGCAAACCGCTATTTTGCAGTACCATCTGTGAAAGTTAAGAAATCTACTGCCAAAAAAGGAATCAATGTTACCCTGAAAAAAGGAACAGGAATTTCTAAATACACAGTTTATGTTTCAAAAAAATATGACAGTGGATACAAAAAAGCAAAGACAGTCAAAGTAGCGAAAAAGAAAACATATTCTCTTAGTTTTAAGAAATATGGAAAGAAAAAGATCAAAAAAGGAACTTATTTTGTGAAAGTGGTTCCAACAATAAAAGATGGGAACAAAACTTATCAAAGTGAAACAACAGCAATAGAAGTTGTCTGTGTTCGTTAAAAACAATAAAAAGAGGTAAGATCATGGTTAAAAACTTTTTAAAGAGAACGTTATGTATAGCGTTGTCATTTGCAATGATGACAGGGACTGTACTGGTAGGAGCAAAAACAAAAACAGAAAGTATTCACAGTAAACTTCCTGCGATCACAGCATCACAAAGAGTAAGAGCAAAACAGGCAAAAGCATCTGCAGCGGCAGTGCAGTTAAATGCAACGAATGTATACACGCTGTCTGATTTTGATACCCTGTCAAATAAATGGCAGGCAAATCAGGAAATGATGTTGTATCAAGGATATAGTGATGCAAATGAATATGTGAAAGTTGGAACAGTTCGTGTAGGAATTGATGGAACGGTTGTTATCCCATATGCAACAAATGTCGCAGGAGTAGATGGTGGACGTTTAAAACTGTGTTATGATGGGAATCCGGCTATAGCGATTTCACAGATAAATAATGGGAAGGTGATCTGGGCCGGCGCAGTCAAAGCAGGAACATATGCATTATACTTGGAAACAGCATGTGAGAATGCAAATACACCAGTTGTAGCAGCATTTGGAGCAGCAGTGATATCAAGCCAGAATAACAGAACTTTTGGTGGGAATAATGTAATTGCAAGTGCAAGTACAGGAGCAGCTACATATCAGCAGTTTAAAGTAGCCAAAAGAGGAGTTGCAGCGATCGCAGTATATAAAGAAAATGCAGCGGGAAATGTTTCTAGTGTTACATATTCTGTTCAGAAATTAAGTGGAAAGACATGGAAAACTGTAGCGACCGGATTAGCTGGTGAAGCAAAAAATAACTATGTAGTAACAACAGGACTTGCAGCAGGAACTTATCGTGTCGTTGCAAATGCGGCATCTGGCGAGATCCTTTATTTTATCAATGCAAATCAAAAAGCATCTGACAGCTATGGAACATCCAAGAAAAAAGCAAAAGAGATCAAGCGTAAGAAATCCAAGAAGCAGGTATTCTTGTCTAATGAAAGTACAAGTAAAACACACTGGTATAAGATCAAAGTTAAGAAGACTGGAATGACATATATCGATATCACAGGACTTGGAAATAGAAGCAAGATTTCTGTAACAGTCACAGGAGCAGCAAAATTAAAAAATAAAACAATATCAAAAGGTTTCCGCATCTATGGAAAGGCAAAAAAAGGAACTTACTATATTAAGATCAAAAAAGGATCCAAAGGTACAAGTGGATACCAGATAAAATACACCAAATAATAATTCCTTCATATTTGTTTATACTTTCTTTAGAAATGTTTAGAAACAGAATATTGAATGAAGAGAGGATCCTGATATAATAAAGACATAGTTTTTCATATATATTTTTAATCCTCTCTTTTTGAAAATAAGTACCGTATCAGCAGAGATGTTGATGCGGTATTATTTCGTTTTATATGTAAAGAAAAAGATTGTATTGTAAAAAAAACGAAAAATCTATTGACGGACCAACATATGGATGATATGATAAACACGCTAGACTTTAGCGTTGGAAGAAGGTCTTTTTTTTATGCCTTATTTTAATTAAACAACAAACAAAATGGAGGTGGAAGTTGTGCGCACAAGAGTAACATTAGAATGTACAGAATGTAAACAGCGTAATTACAACATGACAAAGGATAAGAAAACACATCCTGAACGCATGGAAACAAAGAAATACTGCAAATTCTGTAAAACTCACACATTACACAAAGAAACAAAATAATTTCCGGTAATTCCCTTTGAGAGAAAAGGAAGTGAAAACATGGAGAAAACTAACAAAGCAAAGAAACCAAGTTGGTTCAAAGAGTTAAAAGCTGAATTTAACAGAATTATCTGGCCAACGAAAGAAAGAATTGCAAAAGAAACAGCAGTTGTAGTGATCTGTGCTATTATTATCGGAGTCATTGTTGCAGTTCTTGATGTTGGAATCCAGTATGGAATTCAGGCATTGGTTGGATAGAAGTAAGGAGATTTTATGGCAGAGGCAAATTGGTATGTTGTTCACACCTACTCAGGTTATGAGAATAAAGTAAAAGTGGATATTGAGAAAACCATCGAGAACCGTAAGCTTCAGGATGAGATCTTGGAAGTCCGCGTACCACTTGAAGACGTGGTAGAGATGAGAAACGGTGTGAAGAAACAAGTTTCAAGAAAAATGTTCCCAGGTTATGTTCTGATCCATATGATCATGAACGACGACACATGGTATGTGGTTCGTAACACAAGAGGTGTTACAGGATTCGTAGGACCTGGATCAAAACCAGTACCGCTGACTCCTGCAGAGATGAAACCATTAGGAATCCAGATTGGAGGAGAACAGCAAGAAGCACCAGCAAGAGAGAAAGTAGAACTTGACATCGAAGTTGGTGATATGATCGTTGTGACTTCCGGTGCTTGGGAAGGAACAACAAGTGCGGTTACTGCAATCAATGAAAGCAAACAGACAGTAACTATTGAAGTCGAGATGTTCGGAAGAGCAACTTCAGTAGAAATTGATTTCTTAGATATTAAGAAAGCGTAACGAAGAATAAGAATAGAGAATCTTATTTGAAACAAAGTGGGAGGGCTATCCCGTAATTACCACAATAATCAGGAGGTTAACGATTATGGCAAAGAAAGTAGAAGGTTATATCAAACTTCAGATTCCAGCAGGAAAGGCAACACCAGCACCACCCGTTGGACCAGCACTTGGACAGCACGGAGTAAACATTGTACAGTTTACAAAAGAATTTAACGCAAGAACAGCTGATCAGGGAGACATGATCATCCCTGTAGTAATCACTGTATATCAGGATAGAAGCTTCAGCTTCATCACAAAGACTCCACCAGCAGCAGTTTTATTAAAGAAAGCTTGCAAAATCCAGTCTGGATCAGGAGAACCTAACAGAACTAAAGTAGCTACTATTTCTAAAGCAGATCTTCAGCAGATCGCTGAAACAAAGATGAAAGACTTAAACGCAGCTTCTATCGAAGCAGCAATGAGCATGATCGCCGGTACTGCAAGAAGTATGGGAATCACAGTAGAAGAGTAGTCACAAATTTGAAACGAAAGTGGGAGGGTGAACTCCCGATATTACCACAGGAGGTATTTTAGAATGAAAAAAGGTAAGAGATACGCAGAGCTTACAAAATTAGTGGACAGAACAAACAATTATGATCCACAGGAAGCAGTTGCTTTAGTAAAAAAATTAGCAAACGCTAAATTCGACGAAACAATCGAAGCACATATCCGTCTTGGTGTAGATGGACGTCAGGCAGACCAGCAGATCCGTGGAGCAGTTGTACTTCCACACGGAACTGGTAAAGAAGTTAAAGTTCTTGTATTCGCTAAAGATGCAAAAGCTGAAGAAGCGAAAGCAGCAGGAGCAGAATTCGTAGGAGCAGAAGAATTAATTCCTAAGATCCAGAAAGAAAACTGGTATGACTTCGACGTAGTAGTAGCTACTCCAGACATGATGGGTGTAGTAGGTCGTTTAGGACGTGACTTAGGACCTAAAGGTTTAATGCCTAACCCTAAAGCCGGAACTGTAACAATGGACGTTGCGAATGCCATTAAAGAAATCAAAGCAGGTAAGATCGAATATAGATTAGATAAATCCAACATCATTCATGTACCAGTTGGAAAAGCTTCTTTCACAGAAGAACAGTTAGCGGACAACTTCCAGACGTTAATCGATGCAATCGTAAAAGCAAAACCTGCAGCAGCAAAAGGTCAGTATTTTAGAAACGTAACAATTACTTCTACAATGGGACCTGGAGTGAAAATCGATACAACAAAATTTGCTTAATATTTAACTTTAAGCGGGGTCAGTCTCATGTAGTCTGACCCCAGATTTATGCAAAATCCTATGTTGCCATATGGGAATTGCATAAAAATAAAAACATTTCAAAAAAAGTAAAAAAACATTTGACATATATATAAATGTCGTGTATTATATGTAAAGTATTACTGCCGAAGACAGCAGGTGCCGCAAGGCGCAACGTAGAACAACCTGCCGAGGAGAGTATTAGTGAATATGCTAATTAACACTCTATGTCTGTGCAGATATAGAGTTTTCTTTTTATATGTGCGGTGGTACACAAAATAAATCAAGGAGGTGCACCATTTCAATGGCAAAAGTTGAGTTAAAACAACCAGTAGTAAACGAAATTAAAGAATTACTTACAGATGCTCAGTCAGCAGTATTAGTTTCTTACCGCGGAATCACTGTAGAACAGGATACAGCAATGCGTAAAGAATTAAGAGAAGCTGGTGTAGAATACAAAGTATATAAGAATACAATGATTCGTTTTGCAATCCAGGGAACAGAATTTGAAGCATTAGCTGATGATTTAACAGGACCTACAGCAATCGCTGTTTCTAAAACAGATGCTACAGCTCCTGCAAGAATCCTTGCAAAACACGCTAAGAACATCGAAGTATTAGAAATGAAATCTGGTGTTGTAGAAGGAACATTCTATGACAAAGATGGTATCCAGGTTATCGCAAGCATCCCATCAAGAGACGAATTACTTGCGAAATTCCTTGGAAGCATTCAGTCCCCAATTACAAACTTTGCTCGTGTTATTAAGCAGATCGCTGAAAAAGACGGAGAAGGGGCTGCAGCTGAGTAAGATCAGTTATCAGTAAATTTAAAATATTAGGAGGAAATTATAATGACAACTCAGGAAATTATTGAAGTTATCAAAGGTTTATCAGTATTAGAATTAAACGATTTAGTAAAAGCTTGTGAAGAAGAATTTGGAGTATCTGCAGCAGCAGGTGTTGTAGTAGCAGCAGCTGGAGCTGAAGGTGGAGCAGAAGAAAAAGACGAATTCGACGTAGAATTAACAGAAGTTGGTGGAGCTAAAGTTAAAGTCATCAAAGCTGTTCGTGAAGTAACAGGATTAGGATTAAAAGAAGCTAAAGAATTAGTTGATGGAGCTCCTAAAGTAGTTAAAGAAGGTGCATCTAAAGCAGAAGCTGAAGACATCAAAGCTAAATTAGAAGAACAGGGAGCTAAAGTAACTCTTAAATAATTAAGAGATTTACTCCAGTAGATTTTCTATAAAGTATATGAAACTGTCACATTGGTGAAAACCGGTGTGGCAGTTTTTTTACTTTATATGGAGCATAAGAAATTCCGATGGAATACTCTACGAAATAAAATATTTCTAAGCTTTTATAATCGTATGTTTGATGATAGAATAGTAGAGTAAAATCATACGAAAGGAGTATTCGACAATTATGAAATTAGTAATTATTGAACCACTAGGTGTGGAAGAAGAGAAATTGATGGAGATTGCACATAAGGCGTTGCCAGATTCTGTCGAGATCGTATCTTACCAGACCAAAGTAACTGACACAGAAAGTCTGATCGAACGTGGAAAGGATGCAGACATTATTATGGTTGCAAACCTGCCATTGAATGCTGAAGTCATCAAAGGCTGCAAAAACCTTAAGATGCTGGCGGTAGCATTTACAGGGATCGATCATATTGCGATGGATGCATGCAAAGAACAGGGAATCACAGTATGCAACTGCGCAGGTTATTCAAATGCGGCAGTTTCAGACCTTGTCTTTGGACTTTTGATCTCACTGTATCGAAATATCATTTCCTGCGATCAGGTAGTCCGAGAAGAAGGAACCAAGGATGGTCTGATTGGATTTGAACTGGAAGGAAAGAAATTCGGTGTGATCGGAACCGGAGCGATCGGAACCAGAGTTGCGAAGATCGCCCAGGCATTTGGATGTGAAGTTTACGCATATTCAAGGACAGTAAAAGATCTTCCAGGAATTCAATTTGTAGGATTAGAAGAGCTTTTATATAACTGTGATATCATTTCACTGCATGTACCTTTAAATGAATCAACAAAAGGTTTGATCGGTAAAGATGAGATCGCATTGATGAAACCAGACGCAGTTTTGATCAACACAGCAAGAGGTCCGGTTGTTGATAGTGAGGCATTAGCTGAAGCACTCAATAACGATAAGATTGCAGGAGCAGCCGTTGATGTCTTTGAGAATGAACCACCGGTATCAAAAGATCATCCACTCTTACATGCAAAGAATCTGATCGCGACACCACATGTTGCATTTGCAACAAAAGAAGCATTGGTAAAACGTGCGATCATTGATTTTGATAATGTGAAATGCTGGATGGAAGGAAAACCAGTCAATGTAATGAATTAAATTTTATAAATAGTCGAATATACATTAAGAGAAACAAGATAAATACGGGGGAGAAATAAAGTGAAAAAAATGATAAAAAAGCTGTGCGTGAGTACGCTTTCAGTGATCATAGGGATGTTATCGATTCAGATCATGCCAGTATCAGCAGCAAGTAAGACTAGTATGGGAAAGACAACGAATAAGATAAACAAAGCAGGATATAATTTATGGGGTGGATACGATTCACCAGAAGAAGCAGCAACATATGACATTGATTTTTATGATTCTGATACCAATGCAGGAGTTGCTGTTGGCGGAAATATTTCATTAAAATATAATGATTCTTATAATTATGGAGATAATCTGAAATATGACTGGCAGATCGTCAATGGAAATGATCATATTGCGATGGAGGTATCAGCGGATCAGAAGACTGCAAAGATTACGGGAAGATCCACAGGAGATGCAACCGTCCGATTAAATATCATAACAGACGAAGGAACAGAATACCAAAGCACAGAAACGAAAGAGATGCACATCCAGATTTCAAATCCGAGATTAAAGAATAACAAACTTGCAACGGTTCTTTATAACGAAGGGAAAGTTGAATTAGAAGGCAACTCGACGAATGGACAAGAACGCATTATCTATCGAGCAGATAATAACAATAATTTTTATGTATCAGATGATGGGACATTTTCTGGATACGCAAAACAAACTAGAAAGATATACGTATATGTAGATGGAATCTGCCTGGAAGCAACTGTAAAGTGCACAGATCCACAATATAGAGCGAGTTGTATTCTGAAAAAAGGGCAAAAAGTATCTTACAAAGTATCAGGAGCCAGCGGATATACACCAGTTACATATAAAGTTGGAAATACAAAATATGCATCTGTATCATCAAATGGATCAACAAAAGGAAAAAAATACGGAAGAACAACCTTAACGATCAGTGCTGATAATGCGAGTGTATCTTTTAATATTTATATCTTAAAATCCAAAGCATACAAAGGAGTCAGCAAAGCTCAAGCAATCTGCAAGACAAAACCAACATACAGTCAGGCAAAACGAATGCAGAAAGGTTATGTAGACTGCAGTTCTTTTGTGTGGAAGTCTTATAAACCATATGGTGTGAATTTTGGAAGTAAGAGCTATGCACCAACAGCTGCAGATATTGCCAAATGGTGCAGCAAAAAGAAGAAATTATTAAAACTTTCTACATACAACGGAAGATCAGACAGATTACTTCCTGGGGATCTGATCTTTTATCGCAAACGAAGTGGAAAGAATGGAAGATATAAAAATATCGATCATATTGCTATGTATGTCGGAAATGATACGATCGTACATGCAGATGGAAGCAGTGTATCTTACAGCTATCCATGGTACCGTAAAGTAGCAGCGATCGCCAGACCAGTAAAATAAAAGAAAAAATAAAGATAAAGAAGTACAAAAGGCAGATAACAAGGATACAAATTTCTTGCTATCTGCCTTTTAGGGTGGTACAATGTTGATGTAACTGAAATGGGAGCTTAAAAGGTGATACCTTAGCTGAGAGGAAACGAAAGTTTCGACCATGGACCTGATACGGATAATGCCGTCGTAGGGATTTGGATGCTATGAATACAAGACGAACTGTAAAGCAGCATCACAGGCTTTTTAAAGTTTGTCTTTTTTTATCTCAACAAGACAGAATGATGATAAAATAAACAAAACCGGATAAGAGTCTCCCAAAATCTTATATTTTGGAGGTTTTCAATCATGAAGTACACAACACAGATGAATGCAGCAAGACAGGGAATTGTAACGAAAGAGATGGAAGCAGTTGCTGCCTATGAAGGAATTGACGTGAAAGATCTTATGGCAGAAGTTGCAGCTGGAACCATTGTCATCCCTGCAAACAAGAACCACAAGTGTTTAAAACCATTTGGAATCGGGAATTCTTTGAAGACAAAGATCAATGTAAACCTTGGAACATCCAGAGACTGTTTAAACTTAGATGTTGAGATGGAGAAAGTTAACAAAGCCGTAGAGATGGGTGCAGAAGCTATCATGGATCTTTCTTCTTTTGGACATACGCATGTATTTCGTAAGAAGCTTGTCGATGAATGTCCAGCGATCCTTGGTACCGTACCTATTTACGACGCGATTGTTTATTACAATAAAGCGTTAAAGGATATTACATCTCGTGAATGGATCGATGTATTTAAGATGCATGCAGAAGATGGTGTAGATTTTATGACGATCCATTGTGGGATCAACCGAAACACAGCGGAACGTTTCAAGGCAATGAAACGTAAGATGAACATTGTGTCTCGTGGTGGTTCTTTGATCTTTGCATGGATGGAAGCAACAGGCAATGAGAATCCATTCTTCGAATATTATGACGAAATCCTTGATATCTGTAACGAATATGATGTAACACTAAGCCTAGGTGATGCATGTCGTCCAGGATGCCTTGCTGATGCAAGTGACATTTCACAGATCGAAGAATTAGTAACATTAGGAGAATTAACAGCACGTGCATGGAAGAAGGATGTACAGGTTATGATCGAAGGACCTGGACATATGCCAATGGATCAGATTCAGGCGAATATGAAGATTCAGCAGACAATCTGCCACGGAGCACCATTCTATGTTCTTGGACCTCTGGTAACAGATATTGCACCTGGATATGACCATATCACATCTGCAATTGGTGGAGCGATCGCTGCAGCTTCTGGAGCAAGCTTCTTATGCTATGTAACACCAGCAGAACATCTGCGTCTTCCAAATGTCGATGATGTGAAAGAAGGAATTATGGCTTCTAAGATCGCAGCACATGCAGCAGATATTGCCAAAGGTGTCAAAGGTGCTATGGATTGGGATAACCAGATGGCAGCTGCGAGACAGAAACTTGACTGGGAGAAACAGTTCGAACTTGCTCTTGATCCTGAAAAGGCAAGAAGATACCGTGCAGAATCAACACCAGAGAGAGAAGATACATGTACAATGTGTGGAAAGATGTGTTCTGTACGTAATATGAATGCCGTCCTTGCCGGAGAAGATGTGGACGTCATCTAAATAGAATTCAGCATCCAGGCTGGGAATCCTGCCATGCAGGATTCATATCTAAGATCTCCGGCAGAGCCAGATACATATCCTTACGTATCTGAATATATATGAAAGAAGGTACTTAATATTATGAGTAATGAAAGAAGTGGATTCTCGAGCCGTTTAGGATTCGTTCTAGCAACGGCTGGGTCTGCTGTAGGTCTTGGAAACATCTGGAGATTTCCATATCTTGCAGCCAAGTATGGCGGAGGAACATTTTTATTAACTTATCTGATCCTTACATTAACATTTGGATTTTCACTGATGATCACGGAAGTTGCCCTTGGAAGAAAGGCAGGAACCAGTGCGATCCGTGCATTCGGACACTTCAGCAAGAAGTATACATTTATCGGATATCTTACAACGATCATTCCGTTTATTATCTTCCCATACTACTGTGTTATCGGTGGATGGGTTACAAAATATGCACTAGTATCGCTTCAGGGAGGGATTCATAATGCCGCCTCTGATACATTCTTTACAGGGTTTATCAGCAAATCAGCGGAACCAATGATCTGTGTTCTCGTATTCCTGATCGCTACAACAGTAGTTGTTGCAGGAGGAGTCAAAGGTGGAGTAGAACGTGTCAGCACGATCATGATGCCAGTTTTGATCGTCTTATTGATCGGAGTATCTTTATTCTGTATCACAAGACCAGGGGCGATGGCTGGAGTTGCATATTATTTAAAGCCAAATTTAAAAGGATTTAGTCCAACAACGATCTTAGCTGCACTTGGACAGTTATTTTATTCGATGTCCCTTGCTATGGGTATTATGATCACATTCGGATCATATATGCCGAAGAAAGCTGACCTTGAGAAATCAGTCACACAGGTTGAGATTTTTGATACAGGGGTTGCCTTCCTTGCGGGACTTATGATCGTACCAGCTGTATTTGTATTTTCAAACGGAGATGCATCCATGCTTGCAAAAGGACCATCACTGATGTTCGTTATGCTTCCAAAAGTATTTGACAGTATGGCTTTTTCAAGTGTGATTGCAGCAGTATTCTTTATTTTAGTGTTACTTGCAGCACTTACCTCTTCCATTTCGCTGCTTGAGACACTCGTAGCAGTTCTGATGGATAAGTTCCATATGAAACGAGGGATTGCATGTATTACGATGTTTATCATTGCTCTGTTACTAGCAGTTCCATCATCTTTAGGATTTGGAGCATGGAGCAATATTACGATTTTAGGATTTGACTTCCTTGATTTCTTTGATTTCATCAGTAACAGCGTATTAATGCCGATCGCAGCATTCTTAACATGTCTATTTGTCGGCTATATCATTAAGCCAAAAGTGATTGTAGATGAAGTTGAAAGTTCTGGAGAATTTAAGAGAAAACCATTATTCCTTATTATGGTCAAGTATATTGCACCGATCTGCATTGTTGCGATCTTAGTGTTCTCAGTACTTGAAGGATTAGGATTTATCACAGTTTAATACGGAAGATATAGAGACGCACAGATGACTACTTAACATTTTGTGCGTTTCTGTTTTATTAGGAGGAAAGTATGATTACAGCAGTGATTTTTGATATGGACGGCGTGATCGCTGATTCTGAATATTTTAATGTCAAAGCAAAACATCTCATCTTACAAAAGGCAGGCATTGAAGTTGACTGGCATTATCATGATAAGTTTTTGGGTACAACACATGAATATATGTGGGCAGAAATGAAGAAAGAATTCGAAAGTCTTGATAAAGAAGTTCCATATTATATAGACCAGTGGGTCAAAACCAGAAAAGAGTTGATCGACCAGGAAGGACTAAAGCCGATGCCGGGGGTTGTTGATCTGATCCGCACATTAAAGGAAAAAAGATTTCATCTGGCAGTAGCATCGTCTTCATTGAAAGAAGATATCATGACAAATATGAACATATTTGGAATTACAGACTGCTTTGAAGCATTTATAAGCGGTTCCGAATGTGAAAACGGAAAGCCAGATCCAGAAATCTTTCAAAAGGCAGCTGAGGCACTTGGACAGAAGGCGGCAAACTGTATTGTGATCGAAGATTCCGAAGCAGGAGTAAAGGCAGCGAAATCTGCCAAAATGAAATGCATTGGGTATGCACCAGAAGGAGCGATCAAACAAGATCTCTATCAGGCAGATACAGTGGTGAAGGAATTTTCAGACAAACTTATAGAATACATAATGGGAATAGAAACTAGATAAAAAATGGACAGCGTTCTTATGAAAAAGAGCGTTGTCCATTTTTTATAAAAACTTTCTCGTAAAAAGATTTACGAATGTAGAGGCGATCGTGGCGGTTTCTGCCAAAGCCTCTTTTTCTTTTGTCAGTATATAATAGTGACAAAAAGTGAAAATGAACAATATAATGAAAAAGTGTTCATTTTGTATTGACACGAGAACAGAACAGATATATAATAACATTAGAAAGAACGAAAGAACATTATAGTGAAATAATGTTCACAACCATGCATCAAAGGAGAAGAAACGTGAAATATTATAAGCCAGAGAAAGTAAATAAAGATCTGCCAGGAATCATTTTATTAAGCCACGGACCATTTGCAGTTTCATTAGTTGATACAGCGAAGATGCTGTTTGGCGAGAGTGAGAACATTGCAGCATATTCTTTAGAACCAGGAGATGATATTGACAAATATAGAGAAGCATTTGTAGAAACGATCAATGAATTTCCAGAAGGAAGCATGATCTTGGTCGATCTGTTCGGCGGAACTCCTTGTAATCAGGTAATGCGCCATATTCAGGAGACAGAGAAGCCACTGGAAGTTGTCGGAGGAATGAATCTCCCAATGTTAGTAAATGCGGTACTTGCAAGAGAGGGAATGTCAGGAAAAGACTTTAGTTTAGATACAGTAGAGAATGGTAAGAATGGAATTTTCAGAGTCGATACCGAAGGTTTCCTAAGTGACGATGACGACGAAGATGACGAATAAAGAAACTTTTTGAAATGTTGAAGATTGAAAGGAGAAAAAGCATATGGCAAAGAGTTTAGCAGTAAGAGTGGATGACAGACTGATCCACGGACAGGTAGTAACACAGTGGGTAAAAGTGTTTAAGGCACAGAAGATCGTCGTAATTGACAACAACGTGGCGAAAGACAAGATGCAGAAAAATGTATTAAAATTTGCAGCACCACCAGAGATCAAAGTCAGCATCTTCTCAGTTGATAAAGCTGTTGAGATCTGGGAGAAGAATCAATTTGGAAACTTAAATGTATTTGTACTGTTCAAAGATGTAAAACAGATCAAAGAATTAGCAGACAAAGGTGTGAAATTTGATGAGATCACATTAGGTAATATGTCTATTATCGGAGATCGTAAACAGATTTATAAATCTACAGGATTTACAGAAGAAGAGGCACAGACATTATTTGATCTTGAAAAAGATGGTGTGAAATTATATTTCCAGACACAGCCTACAGATAAGAAGGAATCTCTGGACATGATCAAAAAGACATTTCCAAATGTTCAATAAATATATGAAAAGCTAAGGAGGATGAAAACATGACAATTAGTTTAACACAGGCAATATTACTTGGACTGTTCTGTGGTATTGCAAAATGCTGTATTCCATATACAGCAGGAGCATTTATGTATAATACGGTCATTTTTAATGCAGTGGTCGTAGGAGCAGTTCTTGGTGATATGCCACAGGCAATGATGATCGGGGCATCATTACAGCTGATTTATTTAGGTGTTATCGCTGCTGGTGGAAACCAGCCTACAGACCCATGTCTTGCAGCTTATGTAGCAATACCAGTTGCAATGGCATCAGGACTTAACACGAATGCCGCAGTTGCACTTGCAGTTCCAGTAGGGCTTTTAGGAGTTCAGATTTCGAACTTGCTTTATCTGGCAGCAGGATTCTTTGCACAAAAAGCAGATGTTTACGCAGAAAAGGGTGATGCAAAAGGAATGATCGGATGGTCCATCGTTGGTGTAGGACTTATGAGATTGATATGCTTTGCTTCACTGCTCACAGTTGCATTATACTTCGGAAGTGGTGCACTACAGGGTGTATTAGATGATATCCCTAAATTTGTAACAAACGGTCTGACAGCCATGGGAGCATGCTTACCAGCAGTAGGTTTTGCGATCATTGCTAACCTGATCTCAAAACCAAAATTTGTTCCATTTTTCTTCGCAGGATTTTTCATGATCCAGTATACAAAGATTGGAACGATTCCACTATTAATGATGGGAGCATTTATCACATTCCTTTATGTAACATTTACAAAGAACGAATACACAAGCAATGCTGGATATGATGATGACGAAGATGAGGATGAGGACGAAGATGAAGAAGAATTCGAACAGGAAGAAAGAATCCTGTCTAAGAAAGATGTCTTAAAATCTTATCTGATCTATTGGTTTACAGCAGAGATCTGTCATAGTTTTGAAAGAATGCAGGCACCAGGATTTTGCGCAGCATTAGTACCAGCATTAAAGAAATTCTATCCAAATAAAGAAGATAAACCACATTATATTGAAGCATTAAAACGTAACATGACATTCTTTAACACAGAAGCCCATTGGGGTGGAGGACCATGTTTAGGACTGACACTTGCTATGGAAGAAAAGAAATCAAGAAATTATGATGCGATTCCAGGTGAAATGATCGTCAACTTAAAAACAGGTTTGATGGGACCTTTAGCAGGTATTGGAGATACGATCTCATGGTCAACATTAATGTATCTGTTTATTGGATTATTCTTACCACTTGCCAAACAGGGAAATCCATTAGGTGGTATTGGACCAATCGTATTATTAACAGTGATCTGTTTTGGAATTGGATATTTCTTAACATCAAAATGTTATACATTTGGATATTCATTTGCAGAAAATATGCTGAAGTCTGGATTGGTCAATATGATCATCACAGGAGCAAGTATTCTTGGATTATTCATGATGGGTGGACTTGCAGCAACATATGTAACAGTTTCAACACCGATTAAATTCGTAACAAGCACATATACAACAACTTTACAGTCTATCCTTAATTCTATCGCACCTGGAATTCTTCCATTGATCGTAGTGCTTTGCATTTGGGGATATTTAGCAAAAGTAAAACGTAATTATTTTGCAGCAACATTAGGTGTTACGATCATTTCTCTGGTTCTGGGATGCATTGGAGTGATTATTTAAAAGGCTGCAAAGCTTTTGATTGACGTCCCTTGCTAATGTTATATATACTATGGTTAAAGATATACAATGACGAGTAATGATAGAAAGGGCAGGGAAGTTGAGGGAAGAACGTTTTATTATCAAAGTAGTTGAAATGCACTACAAACAAGGATTATCGCAACAAGAAATCGGTAAAAAATTAAATGTATCAAGAACAACGATATCAAGAGCGTTGGCACAAGCAAAAAGACAAGGATATGTTCAGATTAAGATTAATTATCCGGAAGATTCAGCAATTAATCTTGAAGCACGATTGGAAGAACGATTTGGTCTGAAGGAAGCTGTGATCGCAAGTTCGCTTAATGAGAACGATTTAAAAGAAGAAATTGCATTTTATGCATCAGACTATCTGCTGAGAACTTTGAAAAACCATATGACGATCGCACTTACAAGAGGAGTTACACTACAGAATATGGTAGAATTTCTTGGAAAAGATGTAAGACTTAAATTTTTAAAAACAGATGATGTGAATGTTGTGCCATTGATGGCAGCTACCAATATATCAGTATCTTATAATAAAGCTTATCGAATGGCATATTCAAATTATCTGATCGAAGAAGTAGCGAAGATCATTAATGGAAACAGTTATCAGATGCTGGCTCCACAATATGTGACATCTTCAGAAGCAAAAAAAGTTTTCATGGAAGAGAAAAGTATCAAAGAAGTATTTGATCTTGCAAAGAGTGCAGATATTGCAGTAGCTGGTATTGGAACGCTGGATCATAACTCAGCGTTGACAAATGCAGAGTTTATTCCGATGGAAGAGTTTGAGAGACTGCAGAAAAAAGGTGGTACAGGAGAAATTCTTTCCCATGTGGTAGATAAAGATGGAAAGCTTGTGAAAGATGAATTTGAAGAACATTTGTTAAGCCTTGATCTTGAAGAATTTAAGAAAATTCCGATCCGTGTCGGAGTTGCTTATGGTCTTGATAAGAAAGAAGCAATTCTCGGAGTGCTTCGAGGTGGTTATGTGAATGTACTGATCACAGACGAGAAAGTTGCGAATTACCTGATAGAAGAAACAAAATAACTATAAAGATAAAATCCCAGAGAATTTCATTCTTTGGGATTTTTTTGAAGAAAGGCATAATTATGAAGAAGGTAATAAAGAAAAAACTGGAAGAAACGAGACAACATGCATTTGAAAAGAAAGTTTTGCAGAGAGAAAAAGAAAAAGGAGCACCAAGAGTTGGTGAATTCTATAAGGAAAATGATATTTTGCTGGAAGATATCGATCTTGGACAGATTCGAACAGATATGAAACGTGAAGGTGAGGATATCACAACAGAAGAAATCATAGAAACGACAAAGATCATACCATTGAAAGATCATATGATCGAGATCACCATTTATGAAAGAAAAGATCAAAAAGATTCAAAAGAAAAAAGGAATCTTGTGTTATTTGTTCATGGAGGAGGATTTATCGGTGGTGATGTAAAGACAAAAGGAAATCAATGCCGCTATCTTGCACAACAATCCGGTGCGGTTGTTATCTCACCAGAATATCGTCTGGCACCTGAAACTCCATATCCAGGAGCGGAAGAAGACGTGCTTGGAACGATCGACTGGTTGGAAGAAAATGCAGACAGACTCAATATTGATACGGATAAGATGGCAATCATGGGAGAAAGTGCAGGAGGCCATTTGGCAGTTAATGCTTGTCTGAAAGATAAAAAACAAAGGATGAAACTGGTTGTATCTGTGTACGGAGTTATGGATATGAGTGTAGCAGAAGATACACCATACCATTGGGATTACTCACTATACCAGATGGAAGAAGAACAAAAGGATTATATCATGAACCGCCTGTTCCGTTTTAAAGAGTTAAATGATTCCATGAATGATCTGTATTTACAAAATGGAGAATCAACTTTAGATGGAGAAATTTCCCCATTATTCAGTGAACATCTTGATTGTTTGCCAAAAGTTCTGATGATCGAGGCAGAATTTGATTATTTTAAGATCTGTAATGAAGAATTTGTGAAAAAGTTAGAAGAACAAGGAAAAGATGTTGATGTCATCTATTATGAAGGACTAGACCATGGGTTCTTCGATCGTCTTGGAAGTCTTCCACAGACACAAGACTGTATTGATGAGATCGCGAAGTATATCAAAGAAATGTAGAAAACAATTTAATAAAAAAGTCCCTAAAAATGCAGATGAGAAACATTTTCAGGGGCTTTTTTCATGTATTTAAAAATAGTTGTTGACATGATAAATCCTGTGTGGTAATATAAGAAAATGTCTTAATGTGGGTTTGTCTGCCCACACTCTATGTAAAATTAAGAATAAGATTGTAAGAAAGATATAGTAAGATAGAGGGTTTCTTACAGTTGATGTAGTATATAAACCAGGTTTAGATCAAGAGGTGAAAAACGTCCATGGAAAAGAACAGAATACAGCCAATAAAATCAGGTACAGGGATGCGAATCAGCTATGCCAGACAGGATGACGTCCTTGAAGTACCAAATCTGATCGAAATTCAAAAGGATTCCTATGATTGGTTTTTAAGAGAAGGATTAGCAGAGGTATTTGAAGATATCTCCCCAATCGAAGATTACAGCGATCAGTTAAGCTTGGAATTTGTTGACTATCAATTATGTAAAGATGACGTCAAATATTCAATTGAAGAATGTAAAGAAAGAGATGCAACATACGCTGCACCTTTAAAAGTGAAAGTAAGACTTCATAATAAAGAGACTGATGAAATCAAGCAGCATGAGATTTTTATGGGCGATCTTCCTTTAATGACAGCAACAGGAACATTTATCATCAATGGAGCTGAACGTGTTATCGTCAGTCAGTTAGTGCGTTCCCCTGGAATTTATTATGGAATTGCTCATGACAAGATTGGTAAAGAGTTATACTCTTCCACAGTTATTCCAAACCGTGGTGCCTGGCTTGAATATGAAACAGATTCCAATGATGTATTCAATGTACGTGTAGACCGTACAAGAAAAGTGCCTATTACAGTTCTGATCCGTGCATTAGGTATCGGAACAAACGCAGAGATCAAAGAATTATTTGGTGAAGAACCAAAGATCCTTGCAAGTATCGAAAAAGACCCATCTGATAACTATGAAGATGGTCTGTTAGAATTATATAAGAAGATCCGTCCGGGAGAACCATTATCTGTAGATAGTGCAGAAAGCTTGATCAACAGTATGTTCTTCGATCCAAGAAGATATGATCTTGCGAAAGTTGGACGTTACAAATTCAATAAAAAATTAGCATTAAGAAATCGTATCAGTGGATTTATCTTAGCAGAAGATGTTTTAGATCCAACAACTGGAGAAGTATTAGCAGAAGCTGGAACGAATGTGGATATGGAACTTGCAGATAAGATCCAGAACGCAGCCGTAGCAAGTGTTATGATCCAGACAGAAGAAGGTGCTACAAAAGTACTTTCCAACATGGAAGTAAATCTTGCTGAATATGTAGATTTCAATCCAGAAGAGATCGGTGTTCATGAAGATGTTTTCTATCCTGCATTAGAGAAGATCTTAGAAGAAGGATATGAAGGAGAAGAATTAAAAGAAGCTCTGAAGAAGAATATTCATGAATTGATTCCAAAACATATTACAAAAGAAGATATCTTAGCATCTATCAACTACAATATCCATTTAGAGTATGGAATTGGACATGATGATGATATCGACCACTTAGGAAACCGTCGTATCCGTGCTGTAGGTGAACTGCTTCAGAACCAGTATCGTATCGGTCTTTCAAGATTAGAAAGAGTTGTTCGTGAAAGAATGACAACTCAGGATATTGAATCTATTTCACCACAGTCACTGATCAATATCAAACCAGTGACAGCAGCAGTGAAAGAGTTCTTTGGAAGTTCCCAGTTATCTCAGTTCATGGACCACAACAACCCATTATCTGAGTTGACACATAAGAGACGTTTATCTGCATTAGGACCAGGTGGTCTGTCTCGTGATCGTGCCGGATTCGAAGTCCGTGACGTACATTACACACATTACGGAAGAATGTGTCCAATCGAGACACCTGAAGGACCTAACATCGGTCTGATCAACTCTCTTGCTACTTATGCAAGAATTAACGAGTATGGATTTATCGAAGCACCATACCGTGTACTGGATAAATCAGATCCTGAGAATCCAGTTGTTACAGACAAAGTTGTTTATTTAACAGCTGATGAAGAAGATAATTATGTAGTAGCACAGGCGAACGAACCTGTTGATGAAGATGGACATTTCGTAAATGCCCATGTATCCGGACGTTTCCGCGAGGATACATCAGAATTTGATAAAGTAAACCTTGACTTAATGGACGTATCTCCAAAGATGGTATTCTCAGTAGCTACATCCATGATTCCTTTCCTGGAGAACGATGATGCCAACCGTGCGCTGATGGGGTCCAACATGCAGCGTCAGGCAGTACCACTTCTTTCTACAGAAGCTCCTGTTGTTGGAACAGGTATGGAATCCAAGGCAGCATATGACTCTGGAGTCTGCATCACAGCAAGAAATGGCGGAGTCGTAGAAAGATCTACAAGTACAAAGATCGTAGTTCGTAATGATGACGGTCAGAGAGATGAATACAATGTTATCAAGTTTGCACGAAGCAACCAGGGTAACTGTATGAATCAGCGTCCGATCGTATTTGTAGGAGACAGAGTAGAAAAGGGAGACATCTTAGCAGATGGTGCTTCAACAAGCAACGGAGAGATGGCCCTTGGTAAGAACCCATTGATCGGTTTCATGACATGGGAAGGATATAACTACGAGGATGCGGTACTGTTAAGTGAACGTCTGGTACAGGATGACGTTTACACATCTGTTCATATCGAAGAATATGAAGCAGAAGCCAGAGATACTAAGCTTGGTCAGGAAGAGATCACAAGAGATCTTGCAGGATTAAGTGAAGATGTCTTAAAAGACTTAGATGACAACGGTATCATCCGTATCGGTGCAGAAGTACGTGCCGGTGACATCCTGGTAGGAAAAGTTACTCCTAAGGGAGAAACAGAGTTAACAGCTGAAGAGAGACTGTTACGTGCGATCTTTGGTGAGAAAGCAAGAGAAGTCCGTGATACATCTTTAAGAGTGCCACATGGTGCTTACGGAGTTGTTATGGATACAAAGATCTTCACAAGAGAGAATGGAGACGAACTTCCTCCTGGAGTAAACAAGAGCGTTCGTGTATACATTGCTCAGAAGAGAAAGATTTCTGTAGGAGATAAGATGGCTGGTCGACATGGTAACAAGGGTGTAATTTCCCGTATTCTGCCAGTAGAAGATATGCCATACTTACCAAACGGACGTCCATTAGATATCGTACTGAATCCATTAGGTGTGCCTTCACGTATGAATATCGGACAGGTGTTAGAGATCCATCTGTCCTTAGCAGCAAAAGTTCTTGGATTTAATGTTGCTACACCAGTATTCAATGGTGCAGACGAGAACGATATCGCAGATACATTAAGAATGGCAAATGACTATGCCAATACATCATGGGAAGAATTTGACGCAAAATGGCGTGATAAAGTTAACGATGATGTAATGGATTACTTATATGAAAACAGAGACCATAGAAAAGAATGGCAGGGTGTACCAATTGATACAACTGGTAAAGTAAGATTAAGAGACGGTCGTACAGGAGAAGAATTTGACAGTCCTGTAACAATCGGATTCATGCATTACCTGAAACTGCATCATCTGGTAGATGATAAGATCCATGCACGTTCTACTGGTCCTTACTCATTAGTAACTCAGCAGCCACTGGGTGGTAAAGCTCAGTTCGGTGGACAGCGTTTCGGAGAGATGGAGGTATGGGCACTGGAAGCTTATGGTGCAGCATACACACTTCAGGAGATCCTGACATTCAAGTCCGATGACGTTGTAGGTCGTGTGAAAGCGTACGAAGCGATCATCAAAGGTGATAACATCCCTGAACCAGGTGTTCCAGAATCTTTCAAAGTATTATTAAAAGAATTCCAGTCACTGGCATTAGATGTTAAAATTCTTGACGAGAACGCTGAAGAAGTTGAATTAAGAGAAGATGTTGATGGTGGAGATGCAAATCAGGATCTTGCACCAATGATCGAAGGAGACGGTGTCTTCAATAATTATGAAGAAAGCGAATCTGAACTCGGTGCTTTAGGATATAAACACGGAGACTTATCAGAAGGTGAAGATAACACAATCATGTAGATTGGCGAGCAATTTAGGAAGGAGCAGCCTTAAATGATGGAATCAAGCAATGAATATCAAAGCAATAAAATTTCATTTGATGCAATTAAGATCGGGTTGGCTTCCCCAGAAAAGATCCGTGAGTGGTCTAGAGGAGAAGTAAAGAAACCTGAGACGATCAACTATCGAACATTAAAACCTGAAAAAGACGGGCTTTTCTGTGAGAAGATCTTCGGGCCTACAAAGGACTGGGAGTGTCACTGCGGAAAGTACAAAAAAGTTCGCTATAAAGGTGTTGTCTGCGACCGATGCGGTGTTGAAGTAACAAAAGCAAGTGTCCGTCGTGAAAGAATGGGACATATCGAATTAGCAGCTCCAGTATCTCATATCTGGTATTTCAAAGGAATTCCTAGCCGTATGGGTCTGATTCTTGATATTTCACCAAGAACACTGGAAAAGGTTTTATATTTCGCATGCTATATCGTTTTAGATGCTGGAGACACAGATCTTGCATATAAACAGGTATTAACAGAAAAAGAATATAGAGAAGCGTATGAAAAATACGGAGATACATTCCGCGTAGGAATGGGTGCTGAAGCAGTGAAAGAACTGCTTCAGGCCATTGATCTGGAAGCAGAAGCAAAATCCTTACAGGATGAGTTCAAAACTGCTACAGGTCAGAAGAGAGCCAGAATCGTTAAGAGACTGGAAGTTGTAGAAGCATTCTGCAACTCAGAGAATAAACCAGAATGGATGATCCTGGATGCAGTTCCAGTCATCCCTCCAGATATCCGTCCAATGGTTCAGTTAGATGGTGGACGTTTCGCTACATCTGACTTAAATGACCTTTACAGACGTATCATCAACAGAAATAACCGTCTGAAGAGATTATTAGAACTTGGAGCACCAGATATCATCGTAAGAAACGAAAAGAGAATGTTACAGGAAGCAGTTGATGCCCTGATCGATAATGGTAGACGTGGACGTCCAGTCACAGGACCAGGAAACCGTGCATTAAAATCATTATCAGACATGTTAAAAGGTAAACAGGGACGTTTCCGTCAGAACCTGTTAGGAAAACGTGTAGACTACTCTGGACGTTCCGTTATCGTAGTAGGACCAGACTTAAAGATCTTCCAGTGTGGTCTTCCAAAAGAAATGGCGATCGAATTATTCAAGCCATTCGTTATGAAAGAATTAGTTGAGCGCAAATTAGCTCATAACATTAAATCAGCAAAGAAAATGGTTGAAAAACTTCAGCCAGAAGTATGGGATGTCTTAGAAGACGTCATTAAAGAACATCCTGTTATGTTAAACCGTGCACCGACACTGCATAGACTGGGAATTCAGGCATTTGAGCCTATCCTGGTAGAAGGTAAAGCGATCCGTCTGCATCCACTGGTATGTACAGCATACAACGCCGATTTCGACGGTGACCAGATGGCTGTCCATCTTCCATTATCTGTGGAAGCACAGGCAGAGTGTAGATTCCTTCTGTTATCACCAAACAACCTGTTAAAACCATCTGATGGTGGTCCAGTAGCTGTTCCTTCTCAGGATATGGTACTTGGTATCTACTATCTGACATTAGAGAAAGATGGAGACAAAGGTGAAGGTAAATACTTCAAATCTGAGAACGAAGCATACTTAGCTTATGAAAATAAAGTGATCACACTTCATTCTAAGATCAAAGTAAGACGTACAGGTGTAGACAAAGACGGAAATCCTATTTCTCAGGTTGTAGATTGTACACTTGGACGTATTCTGTTCAATGAGATCATCTTACAGGATCTGGGATTTGTAGACAGAAGCAAACCAGAGAATGCTTTAGCATATGAGATTGATTTCCACGTAGGAAAGAAACAGTTAAAACAGATCCTTGATAAATGTATCAACATTCATGGAGCAACAAAGACTGCAGAAGTTCTAGATGATATCAAAGCGATCGGATACAAATTCTCTACAAGAGGAGCCTTAACAGTATCCATTTCTGATATGACAGTGCCACCTGAGAAACCTCAGATCTTAGGAGATGCACAGCAACAGGTAGAATTCATTACAGAACAGTATAAACGTGGTCTGATGACAGAAGAAGAACGTTATAAAGCGGTTGTTAAGACATGGTTCGACGCCGATGACGTTTTAACAGATAAACTGATCACAGGATTAGACCGATTAAATAACATCTTCATGATGGCCGATTCCGGAGCCCGTGGTTCTAACCAGCAGATCAAACAGTTAGCAGGTATGCGTGGACTGATGGCCGATACATCAGGACGTACAATTGAATTGCCGATCAAGTCTAACTTCCGTGAAGGTCTTGACGTACTGGAATACTTCATTTCAGCGCATGGAGCTCGTAAAGGTCTGTCCGATACAGCCCTTCGTACAGCCGATTCAGGATACTTAACACGTCGTCTGGTAGACGTATCACAGGATCTGATCATTCGTGAACAGGATTGCTGTGAAGGTACTGGAGAGGAAATTCCAGGAATGTATGTAGAAGCATTCATGGATGGACAGGAAGTTATCGAAAGCTTAGAAGAACGTATCACAGGTAGATACGCAGCAGAAGAGCTTGTGAATAAAGAAACTGGTGAAGTCATTGTAAAAGCAAACCACATGATCACACCAAAACGTGCGAAAGCCGTTTGTGATGCAGGATATACATCTGTTAAGATCCGTACGATGTTAACATGTAAATCTGGAGTTGGAGCTTGTGCAAAATGTTACGGATCTAACATGGCAACAGGTCAGGCCGTACAGGTTGGAGAAGCTGTCGGAATCATCGCAGCACAGTCAATCGGTGAGCCAGGTACACAGCTTACAATGAGAACATTCCATGCCGGTGGAGTAGCCGGTGATGATATCACACAGGGTCTTCCTCGTGTCGAAGAGTTATTTGAAGCACGTAAACCAAAAGGACTTGCGATCATCGCAGAATTTGGTGGAGAAGTGCAGTTAAAAGATACAAAGAAGAAACGTGAAGTCATCATCACAAATAGAGAAACTGGCGATGTGAAGACATATCTGATCCCTTACGGATCTCGTCTGAAAGTACAGGAAGGACAGATCCTTGAAGCCGGAGATGAACTTACAGAAGGTTCTATCAACCCTCACGATTTATTAAGAATCAAGGGAATCCGTGCCGTACAGGATTACATGATCCGCGAAGTACAGAGAGTATACCGTTTACAGGGTGTAGATATCAACGACAAGCACGTTGAGGTTATCGTACGTCAGATGCTTAAGAAAGTACGTATCGAAGACGGTGGAGACACAGGATACTTACCAGGAGCAATGGTTGATGTATTAGAACTTGAGAAGAGAAACAAAGAGATGGAAGAACAGGGTCTTCAGACTGCAACAGCAGACCAGATCATGCTTGGTATCACAAAAGCATCTCTGGCAACAGATTCCTTCTTATCAGCAGCTTCCTTCCAGGAAACAACAAAAGTTCTTACAGATGCAGCGATCAAAGGAAAAGTCGATCCATTAGTAGGATTAAAAGAAAACGTAATCCTTGGTAAACTGATTCCAGCCGGAACAGGTATGAGACGTTACAGAGATGTCAAGATCAGCACAGACGAAAATGATTTCACAATCGGAGATGAGATTGATTTCGATGATGAAGATTTTGATATTGAAGAATAATTTGAATTTGTAGTTGGCCAACTGTAGGCTTTGAGTATATGATAAAAAATAAATAAAAGATCGGAAGAGCAGCTAGAGAATTTTACTCACATTTTTTGCAGATCGCTGATTCGCCGGCTTTCCTTGCGAAACTCGCCCTCAAGGATGTTTAAAACATCACTTTTTGAGGCTCAGACATCGCACCAAGCCGGCTGCGAATCCGCAAAAAATATGGCAAAATTCTAATGCTGCTCTTCCGGTCTTTTATTTATTTTTTATCATATACCAGAAGACTATAGTGTGGATAGTAACAATATTTTGAATTATTGAAGATGCGTATGTAAAAACTTTTATCTTCTGTCTGCCAGTACCAAGAGCACAAGCCAATACCGTTTAACATACACACCTACCAGAGGTTTCGATAACTGAAATTATTGAATATTATAAAAATGGTTATCTGTCGGCGACCGTAGGAACACGTCTGCACTTAGCGAGTGGATGGTCGGATGACCATTCAGGAGCTTAGTACAGTTACGTGTGAGTCGAGCGAAAGCGCGTCGCAGACAGATAACCATTTTTATAATATTCTACCACCAACTTCAGTCTATCAAACAAAAATCTGTTTATTGTATGTAAAATTCTTAAGAAAACTGAAAAAACTATTTAATTGACAAAGTAAACAGATATTGTTATAATAAAATCAACAAATGAAAGATAAGTTTTAAAAGAAAGGAGAATCGCCCAAGTTGCTCCATAAGGCTAACGGAAAGACCTTTAAAACCGGCAGCTGATGGATCAGAAGTATTAAGATGATTGGGAATCATGAGACTGACTCAACAGGATATTATGATTTCGGGAGAGAACATAAGAGTCCTAGAAGCGGATAGAACGGTAAAGGAGTCAACCTCATAAAGATAATACGAAGAATAGAGAGAATGAACAAGATCTTAAGATAAGATCAGAAGATGATCAAAGAAAAAGAATCCAAACAAGAAAGATTCCAAGAGACGAGGAATCCAAACAAGAAAGATTCAGATAAGAGATCAATAAACATTCAATCAGCTGACCGGTGGAGCATTTAAAAAATTTGTAACTGGTAACTAAAACAAAGTGTAACCCGTTAACAAAATAATTTGGAACTTATTAACTGAATATTTTCTCAAGAATAAGAGATTGATTTTTATATATTAAGAAAATGGCGTAAAGAAGCCATATGACAAAGAAATCAAAACGTTGAGATCAAGAAAAGAAATCAGAATAGAAGCTGTCAGGGTCGATATCAGAGATGTGACGAGAAAGCATTTCTGAAGACAGTGGGATAAGAAAAGATTTCGAATAAGATCCATAGAATGAGATTTCAAAAAAGATAAAAATATATAGAAATTAATAAAAATCTTGAGAAAAGGTCTTGACAAAGGCATGCAGGCATTTTATAATAGCCTAGCATGCCTTTTTGGGGAGCAAAACCAAGAAGTACATGCATAGTCACAAGGTGAATTTAAGTAACCACAGTAGAAAACATGTATGGAGGTGAAATCAATGCCAACTTTTAACCAATTAGTTAGAAAAGGGAGAAAAACATCTGTAAAGAAATCTACAGCACCAGCACTTCAGAAAGGATTTAACTCTTTAAAGAAGAAAGCTACAGACACAAGCTCACCACAGAAGAGAGGTGTATGTACAGCTGTTAAAACTGCAACTCCTAAAAAGCCTAACTCTGCTTTACGTAAGATCGCCAGAGTTCGTCTTTCTAACGGAATCGAAGTAACAAGTTATATCCCAGGTGAAGGACATAACTTACAGGAACATAGTGTTGTTCTGATTCGTGGTGGTCGTGTTAAGGACTTACCAGGTACTCGTTACCATATCGTTAGAGGTACACTTGATACAGCAGGTGTAGCTAACAGAATGCAGGCTCGTTCCAAATATGGAGCTAAAAGACCTAAGAAAAAATAAAACAAAACTAAATTGGTACAAAGCAGCGTAATTTAAACGCTACCTTGTATAGTTGTGCCGGAACTTTATTGTTTCCTACAAAGGTTACAGGAGATATAAAAGTCCTGCACGAACATGCAATAACTAAGTATGAGTACCGATGAATTAATGATTATTAAGGAGGGAAGAACCGTGCCACGTAAAGGACATATTGCGAAAAGAGACGTATTAGCAGATCCTATTTACAACAATAAGGTTGTGACAAAATTAATCAACAACATTATGTTAGATGGTAAAAAAGGAGTTGCTCAGAAAATCGTATACGGAGCATTTGCCCGTATCGAAGAAGAAGCTGGAAAACCAGCTTTAGAAGTATTCGAAGAAGCTATGAACAATATCATGCCAGTTCTTGAAGTAAAAGCTAGACGTATCGGTGGAGCAACATATCAGGTGCCTATCGACGTTAGACCAGACAGAAGACAGGCATTAGCGCTTCGTTGGATCACAACTTTCTCACGTAAAAGAGGAGAAAGAACAATGGAAGAACGTCTTGCAAAAGAACTTCTTGACGCTTCCAACAATACAGGAGCATCTGTAAAGAAAAAAGAAGATATGCACAAGATGGCAGAAGCAAACAAAGCATTCGCACATTACAGATTCTAATTTCAAGAATCTGTTCTGGCGCTTTGCCAGACATGCTTCTATGTTAAAACTTATAGGAGGAAAAAATCTTGGCTGGAAGAGAATATCCATTAGAGAGAACCAGAAATATCGGAATCATGGCTCATATTGATGCTGGTAAAACAACAACAACAGAGCGTATCCTTTATTACACTGGTGTAAACTATAAAATCGGTGATACTCATGATGGTACTGCTACTATGGACTGGATGGAGCAGGAACAGGAAAGAGGTATCACAATCACTTCTGCAGCTACAACATGTCATTGGACACTGCAGGATCATTGCAAGCCTAAAAAAGGTGCTTTAGAGCATCGTATCAATATCATTGATACTCCAGGTCACGTTGACTTCACAGTTGAAGTAGAACGTTCCCTGCGTGTACTTGATGGATCAGTAGCAGTCTTCTGTGCAAAAGGTGGAGTAGAACCTCAGTCTGAAAACGTATGGAGACAGGCTGATACTTATAACGTACCTAGAATGGCATTCATCAATAAGATGGATATCTTAGGTGCTAACTTCTACGGAGCAGTAGACCAGATGAAAGAACGTCTGGGAGCTAACGTAGTAGTACTTCAGTTACCTATCGGTAAAGAAGACGACTTCAAAGGAATCATCGACTTATTCGAGATGCAGGCTTACATCTACAATGATGACAAAGGTGAAGACATCTCCATCGTTGATATCCCAGAAGATATGAAAGAAGACGCTGAACTTTATCATACAGAATTAGTTGAAAAGATCTGTGAATTAGATGACGATCTGATGATGGAATATCTGGAAGGTGAAGAACCAAGCGTTGATGCATTAAAAGCTGCATTAAGAAAAGGAACATGCGAATGTGCAGCAGTTCCAGTATGCTGTGGTACAGCATATAGAAATAAAGGTGTTCAGAAATTACTGGATGCTATTATCGAATTTATGCCAGCTCCAACAGACATCCCAGCTATCAAAGGTGTCGATGAAGATGGTAACGAAGTTGAAAGACATTCATCTGATGATGAACCATTCTCAGCTTTAGCATTTAAGATCATGACAGACCCATTCGTAGGTAAACTTGCATTCTTCCGTGTTTACTCTGGAACATGCAAATCAGGATCTTACGTATTAAATGCAACAAAGAACAAAAAAGAGCGTGTTGGACGTATCTTACAGATGCATGCTAACAAGCGTGAAGAATTAGATATCGTATATTCAGGAGATATCGCAGCTGCAGTAGGTTTCAAATCTACAACAACTGGTGATACAATCTGTGATGAACAGCATCCTGTAATTCTGGAATCCATGGAATTCCCAGAACCAGTTATCGACGTAGCGATCGAGCCTAAAACTAAAGGTGATCAGGGTAAAATGTCTGAAGCACTTGCAAAACTGGCTGAAGAAGATCCTACATTCAGAGCTCATACAGATCAGGAAACAGGACAGACAATCATTTCCGGAATGGGTGAACTTCATCTGGAAATCATCGTTGACCGTCTGCTTCGTGAATTCAAAGTAGAAGCTAACGTTGGTGCTCCTCAGGTAGCATACAAAGAAACATTTACAAAAGCCGTTGACGTTGACAGCAAATACGCTAAACAGTCTGGTGGTCGTGGTCAGTATGGTCACTGTAAAGTTCACTTTGAGCCAATGGATGCCAACGGAGAAGAACTGTTCAAATTCGAATCTACAGTTGTTGGTGGATCTATTCCTAAAGAATACATCCCAGCAGTTGGAGAAGGTATCGAAGAAGCAGCTCAGTCTGGTATCTTAGGAGGATTCCCAGTACTTGGTGTTAAAGCTACAGTATATGATGGATCTTACCATGATGTCGATTCTAGTGAAATGGCCTTCCACATTGCCGGATCTATGGCATTTAAAGAGGCTATGCAGAAAGCCGGAGCTATCCTGCTTGAGCCAATCATGAGAGTCGAAGTTACAATGCCTGAAGAATACATGGGAGATGTTATCGGTGATATCAACTCTCGTCGTGGACGTATCGAAGGTATGGATGATATCGCGAGCGGTAAGATGGTTCGTGCATTCGTTCCATTATCTGAAATGTTCGGATATTCTACAGACTTACGTTCTAGAACTCAGGGACGTGGTAACTACTCTATGTTCTTTGAAAAATACGAACCAGTACCAAAGAACGTACAGGAAAAAGTACTTGCTGATAAGTAAGAAAAATTAATATATAAATATTTCGGGGCTATTTTGTCAAAATAGTCTTGAAATATTTGTTTAAATGAAATATAATCAAATTTAGGACAGCCCTTAGCCGGGGCACTATATTTTGAAGTTTAGAGATCATTATTGTAATTGCCCCAACGGGCCTAATAAGGAGGACATTTAAAATGGCTAAAGAAAAGTTTGAGAGAAGCAAACCTCATTGCAACATTGGTACTATCGGACACGTAGACCACGGTAAAACTACTTTAACAGCTGCAATCACAAAAACTCTTTCTGCACGTGTAGCAGGAAACGCAGCAGTAGATTTTGAAAATATCGATAAAGCTCCAGAAGAAAGAGAACGTGGAATCACAATCTCTACAGCTCACGTTGAGTATGAAACAGAAAAACGTCACTACGCTCACGTAGACTGCCCAGGCCATGCCGATTATGTAAAGAA
The DNA here is from genome assembly GCA_036312945.1 of Anaerostipes hadrus. Lineage (GTDB taxonomy): Bacteria > Bacillota > Clostridia > Lachnospirales > Lachnospiraceae > Anaerostipes > Anaerostipes hadrus_C. The sequence goes on along the minus strand of JAXJNA010000064.1, from coordinate 946 downwards.
CATGATCACTGGTGCTGCTCAGATGGACGGAGCTATCTTAGTAGTAGCTGCAACTGATGGTGTAATGGCTCAGACAAAAGAACATATCCTGTTATCTCGTCAGGTAGGTGTTCCTTACATCGTAGTATTCATGAACAAATGTGACATGGTTGACGATGAAGAATTATTAGAATTAGTAGAAATGGAAATTCGTGAATTATTAAATGAATACGAATTCCCAGGAGATGACATTCCTGTAATCCAGGGATCTGCTTTAAAAGCTCTTGAAGATCCTAACGGAGAATGGGGAGATAAGATCATGGAATTAATGGATGCTGTTGACAGCTACATTCCAGATCCACAGCGTGACACAGACAAACCTTTCTTAATGCCAGTCGAAGACGTATTCTCTATCACAGGACGTGGTACAGTAGCAACTGGTAGAGTAGAAAGTGGTGTTCTTCACGTATCTGACGAAGTTGAAATCGTTGGTATCAAAGAAGAAACAAGAAAAGTTGTTGTAACTGGTGTAGAAATGTTCCGTAAACTGTTAGACGAAGCTCAGGCTGGAGATAACATTGGTGCATTATTACGTGGTGTTCAGAGAGACGAAATCGAAAGAGGACAGGTTCTTTGCCAGCCAGGTTCAATCACATGCCATACAAAATTCACAGCTCAGGTATACGTTTTAACAAAAGATGAAGGTGGACGTCATACTCCATTCTTCAACAACTACCGTCCACAGTTCTACTTCAGAACAACAGACGTTACAGGTGTTATCGAATTACCAGAAGGAACAGAAATGTGCATGCCTGGTGACAACGTAGAAATGACTATCGAATTAATTCACCCAATCGCTATGGCTCAGGGATTATCTTTCGCTATCCGTGAAGGTGGACGTACTGTAGGATCAGGACGTGTTGCTACAATCATCGAGTAATACAATCTGAATATAGATTTGTTATCG
>JAXJNA010000063.1:0-36786 GCA_036312945.1 Anaerostipes hadrus | reverse complement strand
CGATGGAACGCATTCCGTAAGCGATTCCTCCTGGTCCGCATGTTTCCTGTCCGAGTACTCCGTATTTTAGAGGGATCTTCTCATCTTTTTCACGCATTGCGTATTTTCCGACACGGATATGTGCTAATACGAAGTCGATGTCTGTGAATGCTGTTTCTGGATCTGTTGTGTAATCAAATGCTACTTCTGGTGCATTTTCTTTTAAATAGATCTCACATGCTTTTGCAACTGTTTCCTGTCTCTCTGCATCGTTATCATAAAACTTGATGGAACGAATTGGAAATCTGTCCATATGATCTAAAAGCATCAGCACGATACCTGGTGTAAATGTACTTCCACCACCTGCGACTGTGATTGAATATTTTTTCTTTGCCATTTCTTCTTTCCTCCGAATTTATACTAATGATTATAATAATGTTTCAAATACTTCTCTGATACTAGGAACTTTTAATCCAATGATAACCTGATATGCTTTTCCATTGATAGAACATCCATGTGTTCCGATTGCTTTGAAATAAGGATCGTCTTTACATAATGTTTCATCTTTTACGTTGACACGTAATCTGGTTGCACAGTTTGTTACATCAACGATATTGTCTTTTCCTCCAAGTCCTTCAAGGATCAGTTCGCATAATTCAAGTTTAGGATCTCCTGCTTTTCCACCTTTTTCTGCCTGTTTGTTTCTGAATTTTTCTTTTGATCCAAATTCAATCTCTGCTTCGTCTTCACGTCCTGGTGTTTTGAAATCAAATTTTAAGATCAGGAATCTAAACACTACAAACCAGATTGCTGTAAAGATCAGACCGATAACCAATTCTAATAAATACTGCTGCCAGTGATTTCTCATTAATGGAATCAAGTTCAGTGATGCGATCTCGATCAGACCACCTGAGTTGATACCAACGATTCCTGCAAGCCACATAGTTGTTGCCAGTGTTGCTGCTAAAAATGCATGAACTACGAATAACATAGGTGCTACGAATAAGAATGTAAATTCAATTGGTTCTGTAACTCCACATACGATCGCTGTTAATGTGATAGGTAATAACAGTGCAAATACTTTTTTCTTTTTCTCTGGTTTTGCTGTGCTGTAGAATGCTAATGCTGCTCCAAGACATCCGAACATTTTTGCAAATCCACTTGCTGTAAATCCTGCTTCTGGACAGAAAGATTTTAAAGATGCTGTGGATGCTGCGATCTGTGGTAATAATTTTGCCCAGTAAGCATATAATCCGCCAGGTACAACAACGTTATCATAGTAGAATGGTGAGTATAACAGATGATGTAATCCAAATGGAATCAGTGCTCTTTCAAGGAAGTTGAATACAAAGATTCCGATAGCTCCTGCACTCTTTACAAATCCCTGGAATGCTGTGATTCCTAACTGAACTTTTGGCCAGAAGGCACATGCTAATACTGCAACTGGGATCATTACGAAGAATCCGATCATGAATACGAATGTTGATCCTGAGAATGAACCAAGCCATTCAGGAAGTTCTGTATCAAAAAATCTGTTATGTAGATAAATTACGATTCCGGATACTGCTAAAGCTCCAACCATACCCATATCTAATGTTTTGATACTTGCGATCATTGCAAGTCCGCTTGTTCCACCGACTTCCGCATTCATGTTAACTCCGAATACTCCACCCCACTGAGTTAAGATCGTGTTTACAAAATAGTGGAAAGTCATATATAAAACTAATGCTTCCATGCAACATCTTGCATTTTGTTTCTTTGCCATTCCGATTGGCAATGATACTGCGAATAACAATGGTAACTGGTTAAATACTGTCCATCCACCTTGTAGGAATACGTTCCAGCATTTGTACCACATGCTTGTTGGTGCTGCCAGACTTCCCATGATCGCCTGTGTTGTAAACAGAGTACCTATTCCTACTGAGATACCTGCAAATGCGAACAGAAGTACTGGTGTAAACATCGCACCTCCAAATTTTTGAATCTTCTGCATCATTTTTCAAATCACTCCTTTTCAAAAGTTTATCCATACAATTCATTGATTTATCTTGTTTTAAATACCGGTATTTCTTAACTACAAGCCAATCATAACAGGATGGTAAATTTTTCTCAATAGATTGTACGTCTTTAGAAACAGTGCACATTACTTTATTATTTTTCACATTTTGTGTGATTTGTCACACTTGCTTGTAAAGCACGTATTTAAGCCATTTTTTGTACCCTTTAACTTAATCATATTGCTAAAAAGTGAAAAAAGGAACCATCTGTGAAACTTGTTCACAACTTGTTCCTTTTTGTATATTTCCCTGAAACTTTATTCACCTCGTACTTCTGCAAATACCTCTTCCAGTTCATTTAATAAGTCTTTGACATTCTCAATTCCGACAGACATTCTTAACACACGATCCGTGATCCCATTTTGTTTGCGGATATGTTCTGGAACATCTGCGTGTGTCTGTGTCATTGGATATGTGATCAATGTTTCCACCCCACCAAGACTTTCTGCATATTTGATCATTCTTACTTTTTCAAGGATAGCGATCGCATATTCTTTCTTCGTAAGTTCAAATGTAAGCATTGCTCCAAATCCTCTTGCCTGTTTTTTCATGATCTCGTATCCTGGATGTTCTTTGAATCCTGGATAAACAACTTTCTTTACGATGTCCTGTTCTTTTAACCATTTTGCGATCTCGATCGCATTTTCCTGTGCACGGTCCATGCGGACTCCTAAGGTTTTGATCCCTCTCTGGATCAGGAAGCAGTCAAATGGTGCTAATCCAGCTCCTGTTGTCTTGATCAGGAAACGGAATCTTTCACTGATATCTTCTCTGTTTGTAACTAAGAATCCAGCCAGTGTATCGTTATGTCCACCAAGGTATTTTGTTCCGCTGTGTACAACGATATCTGCTCCAAGATCTAATGGATTCTGGAAATATGGAGATAAAAATGTATTGTCAACGATCAGAAAGATGTTATGTTTCTTTGTGATCTCAGCTAATGCTTTGATATCTGTGACATTCATCATTGGGTTGGTTGGTGTCTCGATATAAACTGCTTTTGTGTTTTCTCTGATATATGCTGCAACATTTTCCTTGTGGCAGTCTACACTGGAAAATTCGATTCCGTTTTTCTCAGATACGTGATTAAATAGACGGATGCTGCCACCATACAAATCTGCATCCACGATCAGATGATCGCCCGGTTTGAATAATTCCATCATCAACGTGATCGCTGCCATTCCTGAGGAAAATGCCAATGCATCGATTCCATTTTCCAGAGAAGCCACTGTTTTCTCCAGATGTTCTCTCGTTGGATTCTGCAGACGGCTGTAATCATAACCTGTGCTTTGTCCGACTCCTGGATGTGCGTATGTTGCTGACTGATAGATTGGGTAACTGATCGCACCATAGTGGTTGATCGAATTTTCTTCCTCTTCTAAATGAATACATTTTGTCTCTATTTCTCTTGCCATATATATCTCCTGTTTCATCCTATGTTTTATTCTATCTCAAATCTGTTCTATCCAAAAAAATGTAAGAACAGCATATAACTCACTGTTCCAAGTAAAATGCTGATCAGCGTATTATGTTTCCATTTGTAACTGACTGCAGTAATTGCTGCTGCGATCAGTTTCCATAAGCCATCTGCCATAAAGTCATCCCCGACATCTTTCAGGCAATACACGATCAGTACTGCCATGATCGAAGATGGCAACACCATTCCTAATCGTTTGATCTGATCTGGAAGCTCTTTTCCTTCCTGAAATACAAGAAAAGGGAGGGCTCGAAGTGCAAATGTAATCACGGCGGAAACGAAAATCGTGATCAATGCCATTTTTGTGTTCATTATTTTCCCCTTTCTGTCTAAACTTCCTGTTGTTCACTATTCCAAAAGATTAAAACTCCTGAAACGATCACCAATGCTGGCAGCATAAATGCGGTCTGTCCAAAGATCAGTAATGCGATAATTGCGATCAGAATTCCTGTGACCGCTGGAAAATGCTTGTCCGCTTTCTCCCATTGATCGATAAAAATGATGATAAACAATGCAGTCATACAAAAATCGATTCCTTTAAGTTCAAACGGAATCAACTGCCCGATCAGACCGCCCATCACTGCTCCAAACATCCAGTAACATCTGCTGAAGAATGCAACGAGAAACATCTCTTTTCTGCTGTTTTCATCTTTGTCTTCAATCGTGCAGTTTACTGCATATGTCTCATCTGTCATCGTATGGATCATATAAAGTTTCTTTCTTCCCATCTTACGGAATGTCTCCAAAAATGAAAGGCTGTAGAAACTCTGTCTGCTGTTCATCAACAATGCCGTCACTGCGATCGTGACGATGGATGCCCCACTGCTTAAAAATGTGATCAGGACAAACTGAAAAGCTCCTGTATACACGGTAAGGCTTGTAAGAAGCGAATAATACCACGCAAATCCAGCATTCTCCATCATCATTCCATATGCCATACTGACAAATACATAACTGCACATGATTGGTATGGATTTCATAAATGCTTGTTTTGCTACACTTTTTACGCCTTGCATAAATCCTTCACTACTTCCCCTGCGATGATCAGTCCTGCGACAGATGGTACAAATGCTGTACTACCTGGAATCGCTCTTTTCTCTGTACATTTGTGCTGTGCTCCTGGAGGGCAGATACAGTTTGTTCTGCAGCTGTTTGCCATATCATCTTTTGGTTTGATTGGCATTTCTTCTGAATATACAACTTTTAATTTCTTAACTCTTCTCTTCTTTAACTCTCTTCGCATAACCTTTGCAAGAGGACATACTTTTGTCTTATAGATATCTGCCACTTTAAACTGGCTTGGATCTAATTTATTTCCAGCTCCCATACTGCTGATGATCGGTACATTCTTTTCCTTTGCTGCCATAACTAATGAGATCTTTGCTGTTACTGTGTCAACGGCATCAACGATGTAGTCATATTCCTCAAATGGGAATTCATCTGCATTTTCAGGTAAGAAGAAGCATTTGTGAACGTTGACTTTCGCATCTGGATTGATCTCTAAGATACGGTCTCTCATCACTTCTACTTTGTATTTTCCGATTGTTTTTCTTGTTGCGATGATCTGGCGGTTTAGGTTTGTTAAGCAGACTTTATCATCATCAATAAGGTCGAACTCACCGACACCGCTTCGTACTAAGGCTTCGCATACATATCCACCAACACCACCGATTCCAAAGACAGCAACTCTGCTGCCTGCTAATTTATCGAGTGCTTCTTTTCCAAGTAATAGTTCTGTTCTTGAAAACTGATTTAACATTTCTTTCTCCTTTTATTTAGAATAAAATAGCGGAGCCTAGCATTTATCTGACCATGCTAAGCTTCCGCTAGTTTGTATTTCCTACTATTTCTATTGGTTTTATTATATGCGAACGGTGATTGGATGTCAAGACTGGTGTTACTATTTCAGAAAAAAGCTACTGATATATCCATCCTTCCAAGATCCTTTGAAAGAGATTTTACTGCTTGCTTCTAAATGCATTTTTTCTCCATCAAATTTATATTTATGGATACTATCATTACTTAGTATATACAAATAGTCCTCTTTTGTTTGACATTGAATTACATTATGCTTGAGTTTATAAACTTTGCTTTCTCCTGTTTGTGGGTTTAACAATGAAATTGCTTTTCCCATTCCACTGGTTAAATCACAGTGTGTAACAAACAATTTATTTTTATACGGTAAAATTTGCTGTGGATTTATTTCCTTTAATTTGAGCTTGCTGATCTTGTCTTTTTTTAAATCCATCTTATACAAGATTTTGTCTGTATTTCCTGAAGAAAAATAGAGATTTTTATCATCTGAATAGAAAAACACGGATTCATCTTCACTGTGATTTATCTTGATTTCTTTTACCTTCTTTAATGTTTTCCGATCGATCTTCATTAAATAATTAATCGTACCTTCTTCCTGATCGACCTGTTTTTCTACATAAACATAATTTCCTGCACAATGTAAATATCCAAACATTCCAACAGATTCTTCATATCGCTGTATCTTCCCCGTCTCTTTGTTATATTTTGTCAGAGTCGATACACCGTTTAGCCAGTTTGTTGTATAGATATCACCATCCTTCTCATCAAAAGCAAAAAGTCCCGGCCGTCCTATTTTATATAACTTTATTTTTTGTGTATTATAATCAATCTCCATAACTTCTTCCCGCTCATTTACATATGGAACTCCTTTTGGGATCATATACACTTTATCATTCACTGTCTTTGGAATATCATACTGACTCGCAATGTTTCCGATCTTCAACTTCTTTTGTCCTGTTTTTTGAAGTTGATCATTATAATATAAAATATTGCTTTTGTCTTTATTTCCTATTGAGATAATGACTCCAAGTTGATAGGAATTGTTTTGTTGTGGTTTGTAAAAATATATGGCGACCGATACAATGATTAGAATACTTATTAGAATTATGCTTCGTTTTTTTTTCATACTACCGCCTCCTCATATATCTATGATTTCTATATTATTACACTAACTAGTCTTTTTCTCTTTGATGATATCAATCACAATACTCAAAACCAAATACAATAAAAATAGAACTATATCCTGCATTATGATTTCTTCTCTTGTATATGGAATATATTTTTGTGAGCCACTTAAAAAGGTAATAATTCCAAGAAATATTAATAATTGAATTATATTTTTACGAAATGTTTTTAGCTTTAAATATCTTTTCATTGCTTTGCTCCTTTCTTATATTCTTCTGTTACCACAAAATAATATCCCCCAGCTACTGCTTTTTTGGTTCCTTGATTTTCTATAAACACCCGATATCGTCCATCTTTTTTACCTTCAGAACACTTACCAGATTTACCCCATTCTCTATATAAGTTTCCTCTCCATCCTCATGAACAATTCCAATTGATATATGTGTCTCTGGATGTTCTTCTTCAAAGCCCATGCAGGCAGCTATGTCAACGTAAGTTCCTTTTTTTAAATATCCCTCTTTTGTTTCTATTCTTTCTTTTGGCTTGATCTTCCATGTAAATGGTTTTCCATCATTCTCTTTTAATCTTTCATTTTTTATCATGCACTTTTTGATTCTGGTTTTATCATACATTCTATACTTTGCTTTCTTTTCCTTTATATCACCTTCCGTTCCAACATTGATCTCCTCTCTTGTTTCATCTGCAATCTTATCGTATGCCTTTACAAATCCTATCCCTGAAGCAAATACCGTAGCTGCACTGAGTATGATCATTCCAAATAAAACACTCACAGAAATTCCTCTTCGCAGCCTTCTTTGTTGTCGATAAGATTTCATCCGTTCCATTCGTAGCTTTAATACTTCCTTATTGCTCTGTATTTCTTTAGAAATCTGATTGTAAAAATGATTGTTCCAACCAGCCAGATGATCATAAAAATTCCAATGACCCACTTGATCGGACCTGTAACTTCAAATACATAAGTACTCTTCTCAAATCCATTTGCATAGATCAACGTGATCGGTATGGCAAACATCAATAATACCATCTTCCATATCAGATAATTGATATCAACATATCCCTTGTGTTCTATCAAACGTCCTGCAGCCTTCCAAAAAAGATATAAGATCGTTCCAAGCAGTGTACATAAGAATATTCCGCTAAATATTTTTATTATGATTATCATCAAAATCAAAGTCATCTAAGATCCCTCTTAACTCTTCTCCGTCTTCTTTTGTCAGTTTCTCTCCTAATGCACTTACTAATCGTTTTGCGGATCCGTCAAACCAACGATTCAAAACTTCCTCGGCTTGATATTTCCCATATGTTTCTTCATCGATCAATGGCTGCACATATGCTTTTCTTCCTTTCTTGGTAACTTTGATATATCCCTTCTCTTCTAGCCGGAACAGATATCCGCGGATACTTGTTCTTTTATAATCTTTATTGAGCTTTTCTTTGACTGTCTCTATCAGATCAAGAAAAGGAACTTCTCCTTGATAATCCCAAATGCATTGCATGATTCGTTCCTCTAGTCTGGTTAATTCCTCCATTTTCGTATTCCTCCTTTCTTTTATGTTCTATTTTTAGGTTACTTTTATTTTAACATTGTTTTGTACTTAACACAATATATTTATAGGTTATTTTTTTCAATAAAATAATCATTCTATGAAAAAATCGCTGAATCCATATAATTCATATGAACTCAGCGATTTATCTACTATTCTCCGATCAAAACCTTCTTACCTTCAAAGGCAAATCCATAATGTCTGATCAAGCATCCAAAACCGTCAATGCCGTCACTGCTCCAACAATACATAAGATTCCAACAACATCGATCATTCCAAAGGCCTGTCCAAGCACGGTTGCGGAAAGAATCGTTGCAACCAGCGGTTCCACGCATCCAAGCATACTTCCCTGAACTGGTCCTAACATGGAAATCCCATGGAGATAACAGGAAAACGCCACGATCGTTCCTAAGAATACAACTCCAATTGTCATTGCAACCGTCATGATATCCCAATGCCCTGGGACACTCCATACTTTTGTAAATGGAGTCACCAAAACTCCACCAACAAACATTCCCCATCCTGTTGTCTCTAAAGTACCAAATTCGTCTAATAGTTTCTTTGGCTGCACGTTATAAACTGCAAAAGCAAAAGCGGATAACAATCCCCAGAATAATGCTGCATTGGTGATCACTAAGTTTTTTATACTTCCATGTGTTGCAAGCAAAAAGATTCCTACGATCACAACTGCCAGTACAAGCACTTCTTCTTTCTTTGGAAATCTTTTTTCCACTAATACAAAGAACACCATAATTAAGATTGGTGCAGAATACTGAATAACTGTCGCAGTTCCCGGATTTGACTCCTGAATGGCAAGGAAGTACGTCATCTGACACATAGCCATTCCAATGATTCCGAAGATCAGCTGATTGACCGCTGAATCTTTTCTTTTCCATACACGAAAAATTGAATTTCCTTTTCTCTGATACATAAGCAGGAGCAGACAGATTCCTGCCCCTAATAATCTGATTGTCACAAGCCACGTAGCCGTCAGATCTTTTGCATCAAATAAATATTTCCCCATCACACCGGACATACCCCAGCAGCATCCTCCTGCAACTGTGAAGCAAATCCCTTTTAAACTTCGATTCATAAATACATTTCTCCTCGTATCTGTATTTTTATCTATTCTTCTGTGACTAAATTATCAAATTCACATTTCTCAAATTCCTGAATGGAAATATTTTTCTTGTTTGGATTGGCGTATACAAAGGTCTTATCTACATTTTCCAGATAATTTTGAATCTTATCATTTGTCGCACTGATGATCGCCTGGAATCCGAGATTCCTGATCAGGTCAATACAACTTGCAACTTTCTCTGCATCCATCTTAGAGAACGCTTCATCTAAGACAACCAGACGGATACTTGGATTTCTTCGTACTTTCGGTGAAAGATGAATTCCATAGGCCTGTGCAAAACTTGCAAGCAATGCAACATATAATGGGTTCTGTCCTTCTCCACCAGAGTTTTTCTTGATCATCTTGCTTAATCCGATCGTCAGTTTTTCGTCACCATCCACGATCTGTTCCATATCAAAGGACAGATACGTACGATAGTCAGAATATTTCTGCATATTGCGTTTCGCATTCTCAAGTTCTTCACCAGTTGCACCTTCTGGCGGGATAAAGATCTCGATCAATTCATTCATCAGTTCCCCGTATTTATTCTCATGTTCCATAGAGAAGAGATTCATCTGGTCATCCATCGTTGTATTTAAGACAGATGGATCGATATTCAGGGAATCATCCATAAACATTGGATAATATTTACCATCGGCTCCTGTATTTCTTGTGATCTTAAACTGGTATTTGTCTTTCCCAAAGTCGAGTCCACTGATCATCCGGTTTAATTCGTCCCTGCGCTGATAAGCTTCCCTGATCGCGCTTCGAATCTTGTATACAAAGTCATCTTTAAAATGTTCCATTGCTGTTTTTGCCTGTTTTGCAGCTTTTTCACGATACATTTCCATGTGGTCAGATGATAATTCCTTATAAAGCTTGTCATACACATCATTATTCTCATCTACTGCTGAGAATGTGCGGTTCGGATATTCCCTTAAATATGCAGTTCTGACTTCCACAAGCTTTCGATATTCTTCTTCCTTCTTCGTTCCGGCATCATAGTATTTCCTTGCTGCACGTTTTTTGAGACGTTCATAGTCATCTGTATCTGTCTTCTCGATTTCCTGTGCAAACTGCTGCTCATACTCTCCATTTGCCGGCAGCTCATTCTGTGCACGGATCAATGCTTCATTCTGGTCAATGATCTGCTGTCTGCATTCTTTTAATGCATTCTGTGTTGCCCAGATTGCTTCTTTCATTGCATTGATCTCTTGTTTGCAATCTTCCTGTTTTAACCTGTTCTGGTCTCTTTCCTCTTCCAGACCTTTTAAGGCACCTTCTCTTAATTTTGTCAGCTGATTTTCTAAATCTTCATATTCTTCCTGACGTTCTTTCGCACGTTCCAGTGTTTCCTGCTGTTTTAGATATTCTTCGGCTGATTGTGGAAGATATTCATAGTCCAAAATAACGGCAGCGCTTAATACTTCTTTTTCCAATGGATCTTTTTTATCAAAGATCTTGTCCTTTTCTTTCTCTAATTCTTTGATCCTGTGGCGTAAACTGTTATCTCCGATGTAGGAATTTCTTGTGTACTGTTTTGGATCTAATCGTTTTAACTGGAAGTTTTTATAAAGCATTCCATCTGGTGTGATACCAGTACGGCAATTTCTTAATTCATCGATCGTCTCACATTTGATCACACGCCCGATCAAGGATTCTATCAACTTTTTCACATAAGATTGTTCTGCAAGAACTTCTTCTGACAATGCATTTTCCTCGACCTTCATGTCCTGCTTATCAATCTTTTGTGTGTCTGCGATCGAAATTCTCCAGTATTTCTTCTGATCCATATCACGGTAGATTTCCATGGCATCCTTGACGTATTTTGGTTCCACGATCAGTGTTAATTTATTCGATCCTAAATATCCTTCGACCGCTTTATGCCATTTCTCATCTTTCATATCTAACAGATCGGCAAGTACATTTACCTTTACAAAATCACCACATTTTTCGCTTAATTTCGTCTGTAATTCATATCTCGCATCCAGAACTTCTTTTGGATATGCTTTGTTACCCTTTTTCAGTTCTTTCAACTCATCAGAAATGGATTTCTCCTGTTTCTTTAAGGCTCTTAGTGCAGATGCATTATCTTGTCGTTCTTCCTCAGTTTCTTTTCTTAAGATATCCAATGTATGTTTTAATCGGTTCAGATCATCTTCTGTGATATCTCCCTGCTCAAATTTCTCGATATCCCAGATTGCCTGATTTGGTGTAATATCGAGATCACACCATTTTTTTAAGTCTTTTGATGTCTGTTCCCAGCGCTGTACGGAATGATTTAACTGTCCTAACAACTCCTGAACATCCTTTTTCCTTGTTGCGATCTGGTCGTATCCACTTCCTGCGATCTGTGCTACTAATGCATCATATTCTTTGGAAAGTTTCTCTAGTTTCTTCTCAAGAACTGTTTCATTTTCTTCCTGTGTCTTTAAATCTTTTTCTCCATCTTCAATCTTTTGTTGTAACAGATGAATATCTGATTTTAATTTCAGAACATCCAGTTTGTTCATGCGGTACTGGCAGTAATCTTGTTCTACTTTCTTTATTTTAAATTTATCGAAACTTTCTTTGATCTCTTCTAAACTCTTTGCTTCTTTTAATGTATCTTCGATTCTCTGACGCATTCTTCCATATTGCATCACGCTTTCCTGCATATCTTCAATATGAATGTCCTGCTCCATACAAATATATTCTTTCACAAAATCTTCGAGCTTGATATTCATTTTAAATGGGATCGCACGTTTAAACAGTCTTGGGAATTTCTCCATATCAAGACCGCCAAGATAGATGTCATACATCTGTTTTCTAAATCTCTCGTTGCTTGTTCCAAAATAGAAATCTTCTTTTTTGAAATTTTTCTGCATATATTTGCGAAGTTCCGAAATTGTCATCGCATGCTCTTCCGTACGGTAAGCATTCTCTAAAATGCCGCCTTTGTGCCAGAAAAATAATCTGGATGTATCATTTCTTGCTGTATCTACATCAAATACAACTCCCAGACATTCTTTTTCGTCAGATTCTGTCTGTGTAAATTCAAGAACGATCGTTGTGGAGAAGTTTTTATTTCTCAAATAAGTAACTTCATCTTTCTCTCCGACCGCAACCATTCCTCGCAGGTATTCGATCAGATTTCGATCGGAATCGTCTGCTGCCGCCTTGTTAAAGAATCCACGACCATCTGTATTCGCATATAAAACGATCTGCATCGCATCGATCACTGTTGACTTTCCACTTCCAGAATGTCCGGTAAAAAAGTTGATTCCATCGTTGAAACTTAATACTTTCTGATCTATATAATGCCAGTTATTCAGGCATATCTTCGATAATGCCAGAAATGGCTGCTTCGTCTTCGTCAAACTCACTGTCTACTTCCTCCTTGCTGAAACTTTCGATCAATCTGCGGATGTCATCTCCTAGTAACACGACATTCACGCATGGATAGATCATCATTCTTGTCTCTTCATTTAACTCTTCTAACACATCGAGTGGTTCGATGATCTGATATTTCTTTAATAATGCGATGGAACGACGCATCTCAGTGATGGATGGCAAGGTTCTCATCAGATGGAAATCATTGATCTTTTCATGGATTTCTCCTAATGATGTATACACACTTGTATTCGATGACGCCTCTGCCATATGTTCATCGTACAATAATTTTAAGATCAGAAGATAAATGGTTGATAATCTGGAAATCTTCTCTCCGATCAAAGTTTCTCCTTCGATATAAAAGACTCCCAGATGCAGATTTTCTCTTAATTCGATTCCTGAAATCTTAAAATATTCTCTTAAGAATTCCTGATGCAGGTCAATGGTTCTGAATTCTTTATTGTATACAAGTCTTCCGCTCTTTTTATCATATTTTCTTTCTAATACAAATGTCTGTTTTAATAACGTACGGATCACTTTCGTGACCGCATTTTTTTCTTCGTCATTCAATTCTTCATAATACGGAATCATGATTTCGGTTTCCTCCTTACAAATGTCAATGCTGGATAACGGTAACTTCCATTATCGATCAGCTCGTCTTCTCTCTCGATCACTTTATACTTACTGTTTCTTCTTGTACTGTAATCGTAAGCAAGTATCAGTTTTTCAAATGATTCTTCATCACTGATATCGATGTCTTTCACTTCCATATGGTCATCCTGCATATAAGATTCAATGAAATCTTCAATCTCTGTCTGCTGGTATCTTGTATGAATCTTATTTAATCTTAGGACATCTTCTCTTGATAATTCTTCCTGCTGCTTTTCTTCTTCTACCTGACTTGCAAAATCTCTTCGTTTTCTCTTCTTATATAAAGACTTCTCGGAAAGCACTTCAAAATGAGACAGATTCATACTCTGTCCGACCTTCTCGATCTTTTCCTCGCTGTCCTTAGAATCCCCAATCGTCTTTAACAGCTGGATCATCAGACCTCTTGTGTCGGATTCTCCATTCAGCATGTAATTCATACGCGTTACTGTTGCCCTGATATATTTGGAATGTTCTTTATCCATGTTAGAAATTCGATGTTCAATATCATCAAATCCTCGCTCGATCGCATTGATGATACTTAAAACATCTTCACCTTTTTCTTTATCTGCTTTCTTCTGTACCTGTTCCATCCATGGAATGTCTTCTCGCATTTCTCTTAAACATCGTTTGATATCATTTTTATATAGATAGAAGTTATCATTTGTCTTTAAGATATGATATTTCTTCTCTACGATCTCCTCGACGTAACCTTCCAGATGTTCTGCCAGCACTTCTTCGTATGATTTCTGTTTTAGCAGGCGGCTGAAGAAATGGTCCATATTGTGTAACATATCCTGCAAGGCTTTATTTAATTTCTTTGTATTAACAAGCGCTGTTTTTAACATGGCTAAGTTCATCTTCTTATCATGCCAGAATGAAAACAGTGTTGCATATACATTCTGGATATAGATCTCTGTGTCATCCGTTGATGGATTGACCAGTTCTTCAAATGCTGTTAAAAATACCGCTGCGTAATCAGGAATGATAATATTGGTCGTTAATGTTGAGAAATCTTCAATTCTCTTTAACCATCCCGTTTTGATCAGCCAGTTTAAGATCCTGTTTGGCGGTGTCTGGCTTGCATCAGTTTCTGATTCAAATTCTTCAGGAGATAACCAGATCCGCTGGCTTTCGTTCCAGTCTTCTAATACCTGAAGGCATACTTCTTTACTTAAATAATAATTGTTATATTCATATTCTTCGTTAATCTTCAGCAGAGCTTCCATATAAAGTTCTCTGTTCATCGAACGAAATAAACTCCAGAATGAATCTGGGATATCGTAGGCAAATTTCATAGGTAACTTCCTTCTTTGGTTGTACTTTATTCTCTGACTCTTTATTTTAACTGATTCGAATGACCTCGTAAAGTGATTTCCTATGAAATAATGATTGACATAAGTCCGAAATCGGACTATAATTATCATAATCTTCTGGTCCGATTTCGGACTTGATATAATTGTTATAAGAAAGGAAGTCACTATGGAATCAAAACAAAATCGTGCCTTAAAGGAATTTGATTCACTCTATAAGATGATCGATGATGTCTACCATGAGATCGCTCTTTCCATGCATCTTACAGATTCGGCATTTCTCATTTTATATTGTCTGTTAGAACTTGGAGATAGCTGCTCTCAGAAAGATATCTGCAAACTTTACTCGATCTCAAAACAAACGGTGAATTCTTCCGTAAAATCTCTGGAAGACAAAGGATTTTTGGTCCGTAAAACCGGGGTCGGAAGGGATATCCACTTATTCTTTACAGAGTTTGGACGAAAATTTTCTGAAGAACATATCGGCCCTGTCTTTGATATGGAAAATGCTACATTTGAATCTATGAAACCTTCGGAGTGTGAGCTGCTACTTTCTCTTACGAGAAAATATGTCCAGATTTTAAAGAAAAATATGAAACAATATGTCTTAGAGGAAAAGGAGTTTTAGTTTATCATGAAGATTCAGTTATCGGATCACTTCACTTACAAACGTCTGATCCGTTTTGTATTCCCATCGATCATTATGATGATCTGTACTTCCATGTACAGTATTATTGATGGATTATTTATTTCCAATTTTGCAGGAAAAACAGCATTTGCTGCGGTTAATCTGATCCTTCCTGTTGCAATGGGTGTTGGAGCGATCGGATTTATGATCGGTTCTGGTGGAAGTGCGATCGTTGCAAAAACGCTTGGTGAGGGCAAAAAAGAAAAAGCAAATGAATATTTTTCTATGCTGATCTTTACAGCTTTGATCGGTGCCACGATCTTATCAATCTTTGGATTTATTTTTATCCGACAGATCTGTATGGCGCTTGGTGCGCGTGGACAGCTGCTTGAATATGCGTCTACTTATGGGCGGATTATGTTTGTATCACAGCCAATGTTTATGATGCAGACAATCTTTTATAACTTCTTTATTACAGCTGAGAAACCTTCTTACAGTCTTCGTATGTCTTTGATCTCTGGCGTGATCAATATTGTGTTTGATTATCTCTTTATCGGAGTTATGCATTATGGCGTTGCCGGAGCTGCGGTTGCAACTGCCATGGGTGAATATGTTGGCGGGCTTGTACCGTTGATCTATTTTGCACGGAAAAATAACAGCAGCCGTCTTCGCCTTGTGAAACCTGTCTGGAGAAAAGATATCTTATTAAAGACTTGTTTAAATGGTTCTTCGGAATTTATGACAAATGCTTCTTCTTCCGTTGTAAATATGCTTTATAATACACAGTTAATGCGCCTTGCTGGTGCGGATGGTGTTGCGGCTTATGGTGTGATCATGTATGCAAACTTTATCTTTGCTGCGATCTATCTTGGCTATTCTATGGGAAGCGCACCGATCACCAGTTATAATTATGGGGCTGGAAATCATTCGGAATTAAAGAATATGTTGAAGAAGAGTTTATCCTTGATTGCTGTAACTGGAGTTTGCTTAACTTTGATCTCTGAGTTTTTTGCTCATCCGCTGATCAATATCTTTGTTGGATATGATGCTGATCTATTTGCTATGACGTTACATGGATTCCGATTGTATGCATTTGTGTTTTTGATCAATGGATTTAATATCTGGGCTTCTTCGTTCTTTACAGCGCTTAATAATGGGGTTGTTTCTGGGATGATTGCTTTTCTTCGAACTTTGCTGTTTCAGATTGGATGTATTATGCTGCTGCCACTTGTGCTTGGATTGAATGGAATCTGGATGGGAGTTGTTGTGGCGGAATTGTTGACTTTAATCGTTACGATTTATTTTTTACGGAGCCGAAGGAAAGTTTACCATTATTAATTTTTGACGACTAATCGTACAGATTAAAGATTGACATAAAAATATATAAATGTTAATATTATATATAGAAAAGGTGCTACCGATGACGGTTCACCTGATATTTAAGTGTTATATAGATAACCGCTCAACTTACCAGGCAGGGCGGTTATTTTTCTGTCTTGGCATCATGCTTTCCATGCACATAACCAAGACTATAAAAAGTCGCACACAGTGAAATCACTGCAATTAAGTCTGTTATGGTTAGCATAATTTCAAGTCCCCTTTCCGTCAGATTTCCCTAATAAAAGAGAGTTTCTATGTAATCAGGGCTAGAACTCCCTGTAAAAGGAGAACCGCCATTCACGCCAATGTGAAATAGCACCTTGTTTATATATTAGCAGATATATTTATACAAATCAATGTATTTTTTTCATAAAGTATTTACCAAACTGGCTTTGCTTTCGATTTAGCGTAAGATCCAAAAAGATAACCAAAATTTACATCATATTTTTGAAATACATTTCCGCATTTTTCAGTTCTCATTTTTTTACCTGATTTTAGCATTTTTATTTCCGCATGATGCTCCTTTGTCTTTTTATCATAATTAACTCCAGCTACAATAAGATTTCCTTTATAATCTTTCAATGCATCGACATATTGCTTCTCTTCAATCTGAGCAATTGCGCCTTGTGCAGTTTTATCCCATTTTAATCCTATAATCAAGGCTGGCTTATCTGCATATTTTTTCCGTGGAGGAAAGCATATATCTGCAAACCCTTTTCCCGTTGGCAATTCCCTTTGCTACTTTTTCCTCATCTTGATTCCATAATGCTTCCAATAATTCTTTGGATACTTCTTTATTCGGAATACATACCTTTTCATTTTCACTATCATAGTTCAAATATCCAAGGTGCACCAACAACGTTAATATGTCATCTTTTGAAGAAAATGTTGTCATATCATTGCTAAATGTCCCTGTATTAATTGTTACTTTTTCACCTGCGAGCATTTTTATAATTGCATCTTTTAATCCATCCATATTCTATTACTTACTTCTGTCCTATCAGCACTTTCTTCCCTTCAAATGCAAATCCATAATGTCTGATATGTTCTTTGCTTACTCCTAATTCTAAAAGTTCTGCATCGTATTTCTTAGATTCTATCTGTGCCAATGCCATCTGTACTGTTTCTTCTAACGTCTTTTCTTCGGATTCTTTTACTTTAAATTCTAGAATGACTCCATCATTTTTCTTCGTTTTTGGAATGAGCATAACATCGTATCTTCCATATCCACTTTCTCTGTTTGAGCGGATTTCATATAGATCTCTGACTTCCACTAAAAGTCCCAGTACAAATCCATGGTAAAATCGTTCGGGCTGGCTTCTTTGTGAGAAATGTTTTCCAACATCAAAACTGCTGAATGTCGCAAGTGCGATATCATTCATATATAGATTCATTGCTTTTACATTACCACCCAGCATTGCTTTAATGAATTCATTGTAGTTTGCTGATGCCGTTGCAAACCAGCCTTTGAACATATTAGAAAACATGCTGATCGTTTCAAGATTGGTGATAGCCAGATGATACCATGGTTCTAATGTCATTCCTTTGTATTCAATTTCTTCTACTTTCAAATACCCACTTGCTACAAGTAAACTCCAAACAGCATTTTCATCTTGCTCTAATTGTCCAAATATGATCTGTTCATCAAAATTTACTATGATCTGTTTTCCATTTAATAATTCTTCTAATTGAGTTTTCATATTTGCTGATGCACTTTGCAGTAATTTACTGATCAATCCGTTAGAACTTGTGGATGCCCAGTATGGGCGCAGTTTTTTCTCTTTCAGATAATTTGTGATGGACCATGGATTATAAATATCTTTGAATGGTCCAAATGAGAACCCATCATACCATTGTTTTACGATCTGTTTCTTGTCTGACATTCCAAATTGGTCTAAGCTTTTAAATACCTCTTCTTCTGTAAATCCAAAACAATTTGCATATTGATCGGATGTTGTCGTGATCACTGTCAGATTATTTAAGTCTGAAAATACAGATTCTTTTGATACCCTTGTAATTCCTGTCATGACGGCTCGTTCAAGATATGGATTGGTTTTAAATGTTGCATTAAATAACCCTCTCATAAATCCAGTAAATTCATCCCAGTATCCATTGATATAGGCTTCCTGCATTGGGGTGTCATATTCATCGAGAAAAATCAATACCTTCTTGCCGTATAAAAGATTTAGATAACTGGAAAGATTCTTTAATGCATCTTGAGCCGTCACATCATCCATCTTTTCTGTGATTTCCATCATCTGCTGCTTTTCATTTTCTGTAAAGCAATCTTCTTTGTTAAGATAACGATGCTGTCTGTATACATCTACAATGATATTTTTTATTTTCTGAATGGCATCTTTATAATTATTTTGTTTTACGTCTGCAAAACTGATGAAAATCACTGGATAACTTCCTTGTAACCTTTGATATCTCTGATCTGTCCAGATGGAAAGGCCTTTAAATAGATCTCCTCGCTTCTCATATTGTCTGGAAAAGAAGCAGTTTAACATATTCATATTCAGTGTTTTACCGAATCTTCTCGGGCGTGTGATCAATGTGATATCATCTGCATTTTCCCACCATTGTCGGATGAAATCTGTTTTATCAATATAAAAATAATGATTTTCTCGCAATGAAACAAAATCTTGTTTTCCGATGCTGATCGTCTGATTCATATTTCACCTGCCCTTTCTTTGTTATATATTTGTATGTTGTTTTTATCATAACATATTTGTTACTCTATAGCATTCCTTATAAATCTACTTTTGAAATTCCTTCCGCAAAACCTCTTTCGGTGCCTCAATCTCATTTGCCAGTGTATGTTCCGTTAATTCTGACAAAATTTTTAATTTCTTATTGATCACCGGACGCATGCAGTTTGGAACGTGTTCCTGATGGGCTCTGTGAATTGCCACACATTCTTTGCAGTTTCCGTGATATCTACAGGCTTTTTGACATGGACAGTGGTCTTTGTCTGCATATTCTTTTCGAAATTCTGATGCGAATTCTTCTTGTAATCTTAAACCTTCTGCTCTGTTTCCTTTGTGGAATTCTGCCATTGCTGCGATTTCTTTTTCATTATATTCGATTTTCATATACTATACTTACTCCTTTATCCATATGGCTTTTCTCTCAATTTGTATTATAATAGAATAAATGAAACGATGCTATGATAAATAAAAATATAATGAAACTGGAAAGAGATGATCTTAAAAATGAAACGAATTGATTTTGAAAATGGGTCTGTAACCCAGAATATCTTTGCAGCTGCACTTCCTATGCTTGTTGCTCAGATCTTAAACTTATTATATAACATTGTTGACCGTATTTACATCGCACGAATCCCACATATCGGAACAGCTGCACTTGGTGCTGTTGGACTATGCTTTCCGCTGGTTGTGATCATTACTGCATTTGCTAACTTATTTGGAAGTGGCGGAGCTCCTTTATTTTCGATCAGTCGCGGGCAAAAGAAAAATAAACAGGCTGTCCATATCATGAATACATCATTTACTATGGTTTGTTTTAGTGCTGTCGTATTGATGCTCATTGGGCTTTTATTTGCACGCCCGCTTTTGATATTATTCGGGGCTTCCAAGGATGCTCTCGTTTATGCTTTTCCATATATGATGATCTATCTGATCGGTACACTGCCATCTATGATCGCCATTGGAATGAATCCATTTATTAATGCACAAGGATATTCAACCATCGGAATGTTTTCTGTTGCGATCGGTGCCATTGCCAACTTACTGCTTGACCCATTCTTTATTTTTGTATTGGGGTTTGGCGTTCGGGGTGCTGCGATCGCAACTGTGATCTCACAATGCCTTTCTGCTTCTTTTGTATTATATTTCCTTACAAAAAAAGCAGAATTAAAGGTACGTTTTCTTCATAAAAATGAGCTGTCAGAGAGTTTAGGATATGCCAAAAATATCATCAGCCTTGGAACTGCCGGATTTATCATGCAGTTAACTAACAGTCTGGTAAGTATTGTTTGCAACAATGTACTTTCTGTAACTGGCGGAGATATTTATATCTCTGTCATGACGATCGTATCAAGTGTACGACAACTTGTGGAAACCCCGATTTATGCCATGAATGAAGGCGGCTCCCCGATCTTAAGTTATAACTATGGTGCCAGACGTCCAGCTCGTGTAAGAAAGGCTATGATCGTTATGTCTGCTATGATCCTATGCTATACAGCCGTTATGTGGAGTATTATCATTTTTGCTCCTGGTACATTGATCCGTGTATTCAGCTCTGATCCTTCACTTGTAAAAGATTCCGTTCCTGCATTGAATCAGTAT
The DNA here is from genome assembly GCA_036312945.1 of Anaerostipes hadrus. Lineage (GTDB taxonomy): Bacteria > Bacillota > Clostridia > Lachnospirales > Lachnospiraceae > Anaerostipes > Anaerostipes hadrus_C. Next base: position 15,997 of record JAXJNA010000063.1, on the reverse strand, counting down.
TTTGCTGCTTTTATCTTTATGGATCTGCAGTATATTGGACAGACAGTATTTAAATCTCTAAACAAAAAGAAACATGCGATCTTTTTCTCATTGCTTCGTAAGGTATTTATTGTTATTCCATTAACTTATTTTATGCCTTATGTATTGCATATGGGAACTTCCGGAGTATTCCTTGCGGAACCTGTTTCTAATGTGATCGGTGGAGGTCTTTGCTTTGTTACAATGCTTTGTACTGTGCTACCTGAGCTTAAAAGAATGGAAGACTGTGATTGATTTTTTTAGGTTAAAATTTTCTCTCCAATTCATCCATCTCTGCCATTATCTCCGCTTGCTGTTCATCAAACAAAAGCCCTTTATTATATTGATAATATTTATCACATCCATTTTCCTTGATAAACCAGACACTGTAATAATTAACATTCAGTTCTGTTACAAATACAACCATTTCCTGACTTTGACCAAAGGCTTCTTCCATGAAGTCAAACGCATTGTCTAGTGCTTTGGTTGTATTCTCTATCTGCTGTTCTAATTTTGCTGGTTCTTTCTTGAATTCTTCTCTCACACGTTCAAATTCTGCTTCGGCTTCTAAATGTTCGGCTTTGCTGATCTGTTCATATGACTCCAGAGTCTTGATCACATCGAGCAGCATATGTTCCTGTGCTTTTCCAAGTTTCTCTGTCTTTTTCTTCTCATCGAAGTCCTCATGGATTTCTTTGACTAGCTGACTTAATGTCTTGCCTGTTTTAAGTTGCTTTAACCAGCCAAATAACTCCGTAACATAAGCATCCTGTCGATAAGATTCCGCAAACATTTCGGACAATTTTCCATTTAACAATCCGACAACACTTAATTTCTCGTCAAATGCTGCAAATTTTAATCTGCCGATCGTTTCCTGATTCCACTGTCCTTTTAAAATACGCTCGATTCCATAGTCTTCTTTGTATTTCTTATATAATTCATAATAGTTGGCAAAGTCTTTGGCGATCTTCAGGTGCTGTAAGTACTGAAATACCACTTCTCGATCAATATCTTTTCCAAGTTCTTCGTAAACTTTTAATAACTGAGATAGATCTTCCCATCCTCTGGCTGTAACAAACGCCTTTCCATCAACTGTTGTTTCCATGCGATAGAAATATTCTTTACGGATTTCAAGATATGCAAGGATTGCTGGGTGGATTCCTGCCTGATATGCGTATTCTTTCCATACTTCATAGTCTGCTTCCACATCAATCTTCTTCATACGGTCCAAGGTAACTACGTCAAAATCTCTGACAGATTTATTGTATTCTGGTGGATTTCCTGCTGCTACGATGATCCAGCCATCTGGTACTTTCTGATTTCCGAACATCTTACACTGCAAGAACTGAAGCATTGTTGGTGCCAATGTCTCAGATACACAGTTAATCTCATCGATAAATAAAATACCTTCTTTATTTCCAGTCTGTTCGATCTTTTCATAAACAGATGCAATGATCTCACTCATCGTATATTCTGTAACAGAATATGTTTGTCCACCATATTCTTTTTCTCTGATAAATGGCAAACCGATCGCACTCTGTCTTGTGTGGTGCGTGATCGTATAAGCTACCAATCCGATCTCACATTCTCTTGCGATCTGTTCCATGATCTGTGTTTTTCCAATTCCCGGAGGTCCCATCAAAAGGATCGGACGCTGTCTGATGGATGGTATTTTATACTCCCCATAATTATCCTTTGTAAGATAAGCTTCAATGGAATCTTTGATTTCCTGTTTTGCTCTTTTAATATTCATGTTCTTCTTCTCCTTCATCAAGATCTTCGGCATCGACGATCAATTTAACTGCCCATGGCGGTACATCCACATCTTCGTATTCTTCCTGCATAAAAATAAATGCTGTCTGATATGGTGGTTTCTTCTTTGGATAAGTTCCTTTTCCATCTGTAAAATAGATCAATCCCTTCAGATGATAAAATTCCCCCTGTTCGATCAGATGATTCACATATTCAAACGCCGGTCGGAAATCTGTCCCACCTTCTCCGATCAATTCCAAATGTTCCATATATTCTTTTAATTCTTTTTCGTCTGTGATCTTCTGGTCGTTTTGTACCATCTCATCACACTGAATGATATGAATATTCACCTTATGAAAAAAGCTCTCTGCTTCCGTTAACACACCATATGTTTCTTCCAGAAATTTCTTTACCAGATCCCCGGAACATGACATCGATGTATCGATCACGATGGCAAAGTCTTCAACTTTCTTTACTTCCTTCCACTCCTGTGGCTCGATCAGCGGCATATTTCCATACATAGAAAGCCCATAACTGTAAAATATATAATCAAAGGAATCTGGATCCACACTGACTTCTTCTCTTAAAACCGAAAATTTTCTTAAAAATTCACGATAATCATAACGGTCTCTGTTTTCTACCTGTACCTGTCCGATCAGATCCCCTGCCTGTTGTGACTCTTCACTGGAAAATGTCTCCATATCTGTTTCCGTTTTTTCACTGATATTCTTCCATTTATTTTCTACTTCCTGATGAAGATCTTGTTTTGGATCTTCTGGCCAATACTGGTGGTCATCTACCCGAAATTCCATTTGCAGTTCTTTTATTTTCTTCTCTTCTAATGCAAAAGAAACCAACTGTCGATAAATCCCCTCGGCTGTCAATACTTTGAGGTTCTTCTCAAGCTGCCCGTAAATGTCTTTTCGCAGCCTTGTTTGCACCATATGGATACATTTTAAATGCCAGTGATCAATAATTGATTCGACTGCGATGTCACAAGAAATATTCCATAGAGTCTTATCTCTTTCTTTTCTTCTTGTCACATGATGTAAAATGCAGTGAAGCACCATATGAAGATATGCACGATTCATCCGGACTCTGTTTTGCCTGTACATGCCTCCTAAAGCTCTTGGATGATAAAATATACACATCCCATCCGTTCCAACACCATTTACAGAAGGATCGATCACATAAGCAAAACTGCTTAATGCCACATCTAAAAAACGCATATGGATATATAATTCATTTCTTGTCGTCGCAAGGATCTTTGTTCCAAGTTCGCTGAGACGCTCATTGATATTTTCTTCCATTATTCATTTCCCTTTATCTTATCTATAATTCAAATGTTTTCTTTTTCTTTGGAAATCTCTTATGCTGTTCGTTCATCAAAATACTTAAAAGTTCTGTTTTCTGCTTTCTGGATGCCCAGTCGATCGCTGCTTCGATTCCTTCTTTGCTGAAATAATTCTTCTCTGCCATCAAATTGATAAATGGCATCTGATCTTCTTCTTTTAAATAATTCATCATCTCACATTGGTTCTGCTTTACATAGCCCTCGTATTGCATCCATGCAAAATCTGATACCCCATATGGCATCAACATACGCCCAGCTAATATCTCCCATACAATATCCAGATCTTCCTGAACTGCTGCCACTGGAAAAATATCATCATATTTACGATAGTCGATCTCTCCTCGCAAAAAACTTTGGCGATATTGATATCCCGTTCCATGAAAATGTGTCTCCACAATTCTTGCTGGTGTATTTTCCACAGCCTCTTCATAATACTCTGGATAAAATAAACGGCTTTGTTTTTCTTCTGCTTTATAGCGGATATTTACCTGCAATGGAAAACGAGTATCTCTTACAACGTCTCTTAAAGCACTTTTTTTATCCTCATAAACATCATAGTAGATCTTTTGCAGCTTGCATCCTGTAAAAATTCCTGTTCCTGTTCTTAAAAGAGAATCTGAAAACCTAAGTGTTGTCAGATTTACACATCCATAAAATGCATATTTCCCTATTTCCACAGTATCCGGCGGCAGATAAACTTCTTTTACTGCCTCTCCGCAAAACATTGGTTCATCTTCACTGCCTAAAAAGTCCTCACCGATCATAATCTCTTTTGCTTCGTCTTCCTTTCGTTTATGCGCAGAAAATGCATAATCACCAATCTTCGTAACTCTTTTTCCTTCAATTTCCGAAGGAATCTCTACTTGATCTTCTTTGCTGAAACAACGAAGAACTTCGATTCCTCCATCTTTTGCATCTCTGTATTGTATCTTAAGCATCGTCTTTTCCTTTGCCTTTCTTTACCCATGTATACACTATCCTTATTATAGCTGACTGACAGGAAATATCAAGAATCGCAAAAAGGAATTTCCCATCTTTCCAAAAATGTAATATAATGCAGAAAGATACGATGATTTTATACACTTATGATGACATATAAAGGAGATTTTTATGGAACGACTGATCGTTTTAGGAACTGGAAATGCGCAGGCAATTCATTGCTATAACACTTGTTATGCCATGCAAAAAGGTGAGGAATACTTTCTTGTCGATGCCGGCGGCGGAAATGGAATTCTATCTCAGCTTGACAAAGCTGGAATTCCTCTTGAAAGCATTCATAATATTTTTGTGACACATGCTCATAACGATCATATTTTAGGAATGGTCTGGATGATCCGCATGATCGCTACTTCTATGAACAAAGGTACATATGATGGAACTCTGACAATCTACTGTCATGAAGAACTGGTTCATACGATCAAAACGCTGACAAAACTTACCGTTGGTAAGAAATTTTATAAGCATTTTGATGAACGTATTGTATTTCATGTCATTACACATGGAGATACGATTCAGATTCTTGGAGATTCTTTTACATTCTTTGATATCGGCTCTACAAAAGAAAAACAGTTTGGTTTCACATCCGTTATGGAAAATAGATTAAAAGTATCCTTTCCTGGAGATGAGCCTTATCGTGAATCTCTTTATGATTTTGTAAAAGATTCTGACTGGCTGCTTCATGAAGCATTTTGTGTGTATGGTGAGAGAGATATTTTTAAACCTTATGAAAAACACCATAGTACGGTAAAAGATGCCTGTGAATTAGCAGAGCATCTAAAGATTCCAAATCTGGTTCTATGGCATACCGAAGATAAAAATATGCTGCATCGTCAAGAAAAATATATGAAGGAAGGCAAGCAGTATTATACTGGGACACTTTATATACCTGAAGATCTGGATGTATTGAAATTGTAATTTGGAAGGTTGCTCATTAACCTTCCATCAAATGATAAATGATCGCAGCTACAACATCATAGGCATTTTCCTGCAAATGTATTCCGTCCACCGTATACTCTCTCGACAACTGCCCATCTTCTCCGATCAATTTACCAAACACATCAACATACTCAAAGTTATCTTCTTCACACAATCTTTGTATTTCTGTATTGATCTTTTGAATCTCTTCATTGGATTTCCCTTCTGCCCAGGACGGCATCAATCCAATCCTTTTGGTATATGCCGGATACATAGATTCAATATAAATCTTTGTATCTGGCAATTGCTCCCGAATCCTTCGTGCAAGTCTGATCAATCGTTCTGCTAATACTCTTGCTCCTGGATACAATGACATCAGGAAATCATTTGCACCACCTTGCATGATAATGACATCTGGTTTATATGGAAATACATCATAAGCCAGTCTTGCACCCATCTCTGCGATCGTATCCCCTGCAACTCCACTGTTAATAAACTGCGCATCTATATCTTTTAATTTTTCCATTGGAAAATAGTCGGTCAGGGAATCCCCAAACATAACAATTGTTCTCTTCTTCTCTTCCATTGTCTACTCCAATACTTTTTGTTTAAAATCTTCTTTTTGCTGCATGGAAATATTTAATCCCTTGATCATAAACTGATTAATAGAACCATATTGTTCTTTCATGGTTTTAAGTGCTGCATTCAAAAATTCTTCTTTTGCCACAAAATAGCCTTCTAACTTTTCGATTTTTTCGCGATGAAATCCCGCTAAATGAAGTTTCTTTTTTAATTTTTCTACTCTTGTGATCGCAGCTTTATTGGTCTTTAGATAATCTTCCATCACGTCATCTTCAGACACATCAAGCAAAAATAAAATGGTCGCTGACAACAATCCACAACGGTCTTTTCCTTCTGTACAATGCCATAAAACCGCACCATTTTTTGTATTCATAATCTCTCTGACTGCCTGTGAGATCTGCTTTCTGCAAAATTCTTCTTTGATCATCATCTTATAAATATCTGACATCTCTGGAAATTCTTCCATATGTAACATCTGTTTTCTTGTTTCCTGCTCCCGGCTGACTCCCACCATGCTTTCCATAAAAAATGGAATATTCTCATAAACAGCTCCCGCCACTTCCAGATCTGGCTCTTGCTCTACTTCCATTGGTGTTCTTAAATCCAGAATTTTCTGTAAATGATATTCTGTTTCCAGTAAAATCTTATCCTTCTGCGTAATCCTCGATAAACGGTTGCTGCGGATCAGATGTTTGTCTTTGATCACTGCACCTTCTGTCGTTTTTAATCCGCCAAGGTCTCTCGTATTATCTGCACCTTCCAGATAAATCTTCCCCATGTTACTGCCTCCATTTTTGTATGATCAGTTTTCCTTCTCTGGCTGTTCTTTCTCCAAGGATATTCCATCCATCATATAAGTTTTCTCATTTTTCTGATTCTCCAGATATTCTGTCCTGATCTGTGCTTTTGCTTCTTCATAGTCTCTCTTTAATTCTCTTGCGGAAAGCAGACGACAGCCTTGTCCGCGGATAATGATCTGTTCCAATCCATCGGATGTTGCAACCGTTACATCGTATTTTCGTCCATGGCTGTGGGCAAATTTTTCAATATATTGATCTGCTGTTTCTGCTTCTTTTGTGTAGACTACATGAATGTTCATATAATCTGTGATCTCTGTTTCATGTCCTTTCACACGATATGCATCAAATACAACGATCAGCTCCATACCCTTCATTCCTTGATAATTACTCATCTCATCAAGTAATTTTCCTCTGGCTGCATCTACATTCGTATCTAATAATTCTTTCAGATCATCCCATGCGTAAATGATATTATATCCATCAACCAACAGATATTTCTTGGACATATCTCTTTTTACCGATGATTTTTCTGCAGATGTATGATAATCCTGCACAAGTCTTGCTGTTTTCTTTTTCTTCCATTTACTCTTATTATGCTGATTCGCATAAAATGTTTGTTCAAGAATCCGATCGATTTCCTCTGTATCAATTGATTCTTCTTCAATATAAGCCCTGCGCTGTGTCAGTTCATCAAATTCCTCTTCCTCGATTTCTTTCGCAAGAACGCTCTCCAGATGCATATGTTCTGGTACTTCATTCCATGCGACATTGTACCCGGCTCCATGGGAACAGAAAACAGATCCACATGGATTTTCAAGGTCTCTATCTGGATCATACCCACTGGCTTCTATGATTTCTTCTTCATTATGGCAGATATCATATCCATTTAGAGTTGTAAATAACCTTCCCATACCTTTGGAATATGCTAATACTTCTTTTTGGTATCCCTGCATCGTAGAAACTGGTGCTATTCCTTGAAGCACCGACATCTCTCCTGCAGTATCTGGTGTATCAAATGTACCCTGCATCTTTTCAATATCTGTCATAGCTCTTCCGATCATCTGCTGTGGAACTTCCAGCCGAAACTTATAATATGGCTCTAATAAAACACTCTGTGCCATACGAAGTCCCTGTCTTACTGCACGGTATGTCGCCTGACGGAAGTCTCCACCTTCTGTATGCTTCTGATGCGCCCGCCCTGCTGCCAGCGTAATCTTAATATCTGTGATCGGTGCTCCTGTTAAAACCCCTCTATGCTCTCTTTCTAATAAATGTGTTATGATCAGTCTCTGCCAATTCTTATCCAATACATCTTCGCTGCACTGTGTGTCGATAACAACTCCACTTCCCCTCTCCAGCGGTTCCATCAACAAATGTACTTCTGCATAATGTCTTAACGGTTCAAAATGCCCAACACCTTCTACAACATCTGATATTGTCTCTTTGTATACAATATTTCCCTGTCCAAATTCCACATCTACATCAAATCGTTCTTTGATCAGACTCTTTAGGATCTCCAATTGAACCTCTCCCATGATCTGCACCTGAATCTCTTGTAATTCTTCATTCCAGATGATATGAAGTTCTGGTTCTTCTTCTTCCAGCTGACGAAGTTTTGGAAGTATCACGCTTGCACTTGTCTCTTCTGGCAATATCATCTGGTAAGTAAGTACTGGCTCCAACACAGGTTCATATCCGCCCTGCTCTGCTCCAAGACACTGCCCAGGGATCGTATCTGAAAGTCCTGTAACCGCACAGATTCTTCCTGCCTGCAGTTCATTTACTGTCTCATACTTTTCTCCCGAATAGATACGGATCTGATTGATCTTTTCATCACTTTCTGTAATAACTGTTTTTACCTTTAAATTTCCACCTGTTACTTTCAAATGTGTCAAACGATTCCCATTTTCATCTCTTGTGATCTTAAATATACGTGCACCAAATTCCTCCGGGTATTCTCTTTCTTCTGTATAAAATGCAAGATCACTCAGAAATTCATTGACTCCTTGAAGTTTTAATGCTGAACCAAAAAAACATGGGAAAATCTTACGTTCTGTGATCATTTCCCGGATCTTGGATTCCGTGATCTCACCTGATTCCAGATAATGATCCAACAACGCCTCATCTTCCATAGCGATCATCTCATAAAACTCATCACTGCCCTTTTCTCCAAAATCGATACATCCGCTGCTTAAACGATCCTGCAATTCCTGCAACAACTGATCTTTTTGTGTTCCGTCCTGGTCCATCTTGTTAATAAATAAAAATGTTGGAATCTTATATCTCTCAAGCAGACTCCATAATGTCAAAGTATGACCCTGCACACCATCTGCTCCACTGATCACAAGAACCGCATAATCAAGCACTTGCAGGGTTCTCTCCATCTCCGCAGAAAAATCCACATGTCCTGGTGTGTCAAGCAAAGTAATATCCATCTCATTCATTGAAACCTCTGCCTGCTTAGAAAAAATGGTAATTCCTCTGGATCGTTCTAGTTCATAAGTATCTAAAAATGCATCTCCATTATCCACACGTCCGATTTTTCTCAAATTCCCTGCTGTATATAAAATTGCCTCTGATAGTGTTGTCTTCCCGGCATCTACATGCGCCAGAATACCAGTTACTATGTGCTTTTTCTTCTTCATAAATTTCTTTTTCCTTTTTTCGTATTCACTGTAAATAAGTATAACACATATCCCGTTTTCATGTTAACCGAATACATCCATAAGATTATTTGACAAATTTTTCTTCTATGTTATAATCAAAAATTAGTGCTCTTCTTCCCACATATACCAGAATCTGGTATAATGGAAGTTAATAAAGAGACGACATACAAACCACAAGGCATACGAAAGGAGTTTCTTATGAGAGATGCTTTACGGGATGAAATGATCAAGAAAATATGTATCAGAGATACAGATAATATACTAGATGTCGGTTGCGGTGATGGTGCCTTTTTACATGAACTGACACGCTGGAAGGATGTTGAAGGATATGGTATCGATGAATCTGAGGATAAGATTCTTATCGCAAAGCAGACTTGGCCTGAACTTCATTTTGAGACAGGTTACAGTGATTTTCTTTCTTTTGATGACAACAGCTTTCGTGTGATCACTGTATGTGACGATTTCCACACCTTTAAAGATCCACAGAAGTTTGTTGATGAAGCATTTCGTGTCTTAGTTCCTGGCGGAAGACTTTATGTTGGAGAATCTGCCCTTCCTGAGGCATTGCGAATTGTTTCTAATATCCCATCCTATCTGACTTCTGGTGATGATCGCAGACATTCTACTTATGAGACTTTAGAATATTTTAAGAATGCAGGGCTTACCAAATTCCGTGTATATAAGAAGAAACGTTTACTTCTTATCTCTGCAAAGAAACCATTAGCATAAAATCCAGAACTTAAAATGGAGCTGATACGATCTGTATCAGCTCCGTTTTTCTTATACTTCAAACAACCATCCAAGATATTTATCTTTCGTTATTTTTCTGATCGTCTTTTTTCCTAGAAGTTTCTCCATCTTTTTTCTTGCTGTATTGTTAATCCTTACCTTGTCATCTTTTGTTACGCATAGATCCGGGAACATGACACACCACCAGTTGTGCCCTTTTGCTGCCCCCAGATCGATTCTTACTGCATCGTAAATACCTTCTGGAAATGTATATTGGCCATAGTTTTTCTCTGGAAATTTTTCTTGTACAAAATGTACGTTTACCTTTTGTTTCACTCCCTCTTTCTTTAATATTTCCTGTGCTGTATTTTTTATTCTGTTTTTTTGCATTTTTAAGATTTTAAATGCCTCTTCCTTCGTTTTTGCTTCGCTTAGTTCTGGACTGATCTGATCGATCACGGCATCTCTTACTTTCAATTTATATGTCTGATCCAGCCTGCTGTTACTATTAGCTCTTACATGAAACCGAATCAGATTGCTTTTCAGATTTTGCTGTATTATGTTATTGGATTTTCTTTGTCCTGCCACAAAAATCATACATACTATAGTCAGAAACAAAATCCCTTTGATCATGTTTTTTTTACTCATATTCAGAGGATGTCCTGTTTTTTTCTTTTTATACACAACCTCTTTTTAATTGTCTGAAAATTTATACAATATCAATAACATTTTCTTAAAATTCAGGGTTGACGAATCTGACCAGTTATAGTAACCTAATATCCATGAGGTCATATGACTGACGGAGCACGTGGAATCAACCACATGGGAGTATGATCATTAATCGCCGGCCGTCTGGGCAATCTTGTCTGGACGTGCGGCGTTTTTTAGTTTGTTACTACATTTTTGACAGAAAAAAATATCTGTCAGCCCTAAAAAATCACTCAATTTTTCTCTTTTTAAATTTTTCACTTGGCACGCTCCACTGTCCAGATTTTTACTAAAAGATAAAAAGAATCCTGATCGTTCAGGATTCTTTTTTAATCTACATCTCATAAATAACACATTCATAAGGTTTCATTTTTAACGTATTTCCAATGACAGTTGTCTGTTCATAATTCACAAATACAACATTTTCATAGTCTTCTGATAATTCAATATCTTTTTCCTTAGAACTGAAATTACAGATCAATACCAGTTTCCGACATCCATAAGACCTGCTGTATGCAAAAATATGATCTTCTTTTTCATACATTGGTCTGAAATCCCCATATGTTAGTATCTCATTATATTCTTCTGATTTATAAAATGCGATCAGTCTCTTGTAAAAATTCAGGATCGATCCATATTCTTTTTCTTCTTCTGCGACATTCACCACTTTATAGTTTTCATTAACTGGCATCCAAGGTTTCCCTTTTGAAAATCCTGCATTTTCTTCCGAACTCCATTGCATTGGTGTTCTTGCATTGTCTCTGCTGTGATGTCCTGCGATCTCCAATGCCTGTTCTTTGGACATTCCTGCCTTCCATGCGATCTGATACTGATTGATCGTTTCCAGATCATTAAATTCATCATATTGCCACCGACGATTGCTCATCCCAATCTCTTGTCCCTGATATAAGAAAGGCAGACCTCTCTCACAGAAAATAATCGTTGCAAGTGCTGATAAGCTGTAAAATCCATAATCTTCTTCTGGGATAAACAGACTTGCTCCTCTTGGCTGATCATGGTTCTCAATGATATTCGCTTCAAATCCAGCTTTGGCGATGATCTCTTGATTATGAAAAGTTTCCTCTCTCCATTCATCAAATGGCTGTGGCCAGTCATAGTTCATATAATTTTTGCCTTTTCGATAGGCATGGCATGGTTCAAATGCAAAAATCGTAGAAAAATATCCGTCTTCACCGATAAATTGTGAAAGGATATCTTCTTTTACAAACATAGCCTCCCCAACGGTCAGTGCATCATATGGCTCAAAGCAACGATACTTCATCTCCATCAAGAAATCTCCGATTCCTTCGACTTTTCCTGTGATCTTATATACATCTGCGAGTCCATCTGGACCGTCTGGTTTCAGATCACTCCATGTCAGATCTTTCTTTATATTCATGATCGCATCAATCCGAAAGCCTGAAAGTCCTTGGTCCATCCACCAACAGATCATCTCATAAATCTTCTCACGAACAATCTCATTCTCCCAGTTCAGATCTGGTTGTTCTTTTGCAAAAGAATGCAAATAAAACTTATTGTCATACCCTGGGATCTTCTCCCAGACACTGCCTCCAAAATAAGATCTCCAGTTGGTCGGTGGCTGCCCATCTTTCCCGTCTTTGATATAAAAATATGATCCATATTCCCCTTCTGGATCTGCCATTGCCTTCTGGAACCATTCATGTTCACTGGAACAATGATTCACAACAAGATCCATCAGAATATACATATTTCTTTTCTTTGCTTCCTTGATCAATTGTTTCATCTCATCCATTGATCCAAACATCGGATCAATCGCATAATAATCGGAAATATCATAACCGTTATCCACCATCGGAGACTGATACATCGGAGATATCCACAAAATATCAACCCCTAGGTCTTTTAAATAATCTAACTTGCTGATAATTCCAGGAATGTCGCCGATTCCATCACCATTTGTATCCTTAAAACTCTTTGGGTAAATTTGATATGCAACTTTGTTATGCCACCATTTTTTATTCATCATAATTCTTCTAAACTCCCATTTGCGGTTTCTACTAACATCTTCATAGCTTCTACCGGATATCTGCCGTGAGCTGTTTCCCCTGTCAGCATCAATGCATTCGCTCCTTGATGAACTGCATGATAAATATCATTTACTTCAGCTCTTGTTGGATATGGGTTTCGGATCATAGAGTCTAGCATCTGTGTAACTACCATGAAATTTTTGTTATGTTCTTTGCATACCTTTGCAATATATGCCTGCACTTTGGGGAGTTTGGATAATGGCATGACATTTCCTAAGTCTCCTCTTGCTATAACAATATAATCACAGTATGGAAGTAATTCTTCCAAATGCTCTACTCCTGTCATATTTTCTATTTTGGCAAAGATTCGAATATCTTCACAGTTGTTTTGTTTTAGTGCTTCTCTTAATATAATCAGATCTTCTTTATTCCGTACAAATGGCAGCATAACATCGGTTACTTGATATTGTTTTGCCAAAGATAGATTCTTCAGATCAGCCTCAGTTAACGTCGGATTGTTGATATTACATCCTGGCAAAGCTATGCTTTTACGTGCCGTCAATACTCCTCCACAGACAATGCGGCATCTCCAGGATCGTGGTGATATTTTCCGTTCTGCGATCAGTTTTATCTTCCCATCATCTAATAAAATTTCCTGATCTCTTCTGATATGCGGCATGATTTCTTCTGGTACTAAAATTCCACCATGTCCTATAACCACATGTGCTCCTGTTGAAAGGCCCATATCTCCTTCCAGATATCCAATTCGAAGTTCTGGCCCGATCAGATCGATCATTAATTTCTTCTCTCCATTTGTCTGCTTCGCTGCCTCAAAATAATGATAAATCCATGCATGGCTTCCTTCTAATGAACTATGTGATAAATTCAACCGGATCCCTGTCATTCCGGCATCAAACATCTTCTTTAAAATCGTTGGTTCGCAACAGGTTGGTCCCAAGGTTCCGTAATATTCCATTGTGCATCACTTCCTTTGTGGTTATTTTAACATTTTGAGGAGTGGTTTCCAATGGATTTGATGGAAAAATTGTCGTTCTTGTTAAATTATATTTTCCTACATCCCATACACACCCAGATCAACCTTCCCATCAACAACCACAACTCCTTCTTCTTCCAGTAATTTTGCCTGCGTTCCTTCTCCTCCAAACACAAAGGCTTCTGCTAGTTCTCCTTTTGCATTGACGACTCGAAAACATGGTATATTCTCTGGATCTGGATTCTTATGCAGGGCATTTCCTACTGCTCGTGACATCTTTGGATTTCCTGCCATGGCTGCTACTTGTCCATAGGTTGCCACATGCCCTTTTGGAATTTGTTTGACTGCTTCGTAGATTCTTTTTGTCGGACTGTCCGTGATGATATCGTAGCTTTCTTTGATCATTTTTTTAATGTCTTTTTCTGGAATGGTCCCATCTAAGATGATCGTGTTCCAATATTTTTTATTCTGATGATATCCTGGGATGACGGCATCGTAGGCTTCTCTCCAGAATTCTCTCCATTCTGGATCTACTTTGATATTCAGATTGATATAACCATCTTTTTCATAGACCCATAAGAAAGCTTTTTTACTTCCTTTTACCCTTACCAATTCCCAATTGGGATCTTTGAATGGAGATTCTACATATGTGTGCGGGAAAGTCAGACCGTAAGTGATGGCTTGTTGTCTTGTTTTCATACAAATCTCTCCTTTTATTTCAGATTCTATCACATTTTTTTAGTTTATTCGAGAATCTTAAATCATCTTCTTAAAAGTGAAATAGGATCTAAAATATTTTACATTCTATTTTAGATCCTGTTTAATTAATTTGAGTTATTTTATCACTTTAATTTAATCTCTGATAAATATCTTTCTCCGTATCTTCTGGATATTCTTTTACCATTTTATATATTGGCGAAATCACAATTTCATCTTCTACAAGATCATCGGCTATCTTTGCTATTGAATCTCCTTTTTTTATTTTCTTTTGAACCATCATAATCAATTTTAGTGTTTCACCTCTATTAACTCCTCTTTCTTCTGCTGCATCTAATATTGTACACATTGTAATCGCTCCCTTCTTCTTTTTCTCTAAATTTAACTTTAGAAATCTTTCATCTTCTGCAAAAATCTCCATAAACTTCAGCATCTCATCTACATGCTTAATTGGTTTATGATTCTCAATATTCTTGTATCCTTTCCTTCGTTTTACAAAATAATCTGCAATAATTCCGAAATCACTCTGAAACATCTCTATTTGTTCCTCTGTCAGATATGCTATCTCAAATACATTTAACTTATAATTATTCGCATATTTTTCTACATTACCTTTCTTTGCAAATGTATCTCTAAGTTCTTTCGATGTATTCCAGCGCCCATTGCCGAAATATAAAATCAAAGTTACTACTTCACATAACTCTTTCTTATCTTCATCATCATTTAACTGTGACCGATAACTTGCTCCATCATATCCCATTACTCGGAATGGCATTTGTTTATCTGTACTCGTCTGATTTTCTATCCCAAAGATCACTTTATGATCTTTTCCTTTTTTCCATACTTTCAGTATATCTCTTTCCTGCTCATGTAAGGTACTATCCGCTGCTTTGTATTGCGATCTTACTTTCGTCTCTGATAGCTGCTTTGGACTTATGACCTGTTTGCCATCATAAATCAGCACGTTGATAATATCTGCAAATACGTCTGGATAATCTTCTAGTAATTTCTCTACTTTATCTTTCTGTCTCATGCCTGCCGTTACTGAAAACTTATAAAAAGTTATAAACCTTTATGTTTCATTCCTACTTCAACGAGTATGCTTTTGTAACGAATCAATTCATGTACTACTCACAAGTTCCTGTACTCTCCATAGGCGTTAATTCCTGACTAACGTATCAGTACATATCTGTAATCAATTGAATATATTATACTACAGATCGTTTCAGAACATCCTCTCCATATTTTTTAAGATTCAAAGCTGCCTGAAGATCTCTGTCAACTACATTTCCACATTCACATTTGTAAATACGTTCTGATAACTTCAGATCTTTTTTGATCCTTCCACAACAATTGCATAATTTAGAACTTGGAAAAAATTGATCTGCAATGATCACCTGAATATTGTTCCACTTAGATTTATATTCCATCTGCCGCCTAAATTCATAAAATCCCTGTTGTTGAACTGCTTTGGATAAATGTCTGTTTTTCATCATTCCCTTTACATTTAAATCTTCGATACAGATAAAACTTGGTTCTCGTTTTACGATCTCTGATGTTATATGATGTAAATGATTATGACGGATATTGGTTAGTCTATGATTTAATATTAATAAAAGTTTTTCCTTTTTGATCACATTCTTCGTTTTACAGTATTCCTTTCCTTGTTTATTGTTCTCGTATGAACGAGAGATGCTACGCTGTAATCTGCGTTTTTGTTTCTCTAGTTTCTTAACTTTTTTCGTTTTATTGAT
>JAXJNA010000062.1:0-33437 GCA_036312945.1 Anaerostipes hadrus | reverse complement strand
CTCTGATGTAACCGGATTGCTCCATTGCTATGCAATTCCGCAATCCTCGAACACCGCGAACTCCCATAAAATGGTGTGTTCACACCATTTTATTCCGTTCTCGTTGTTCGGCGTGTCAATAAGTATAAATTGCTTATTTGTGCAAGCACAAACGCAATTTATACTTTTGACACTTACATCAAATAATAGATAAAAATAGAAAAGAGGAAAAAGATTATGGCAAACAGCATTGAGCAGGAGATCGGCCGCAGAAGAACCTTTGCGATCATTTCCCATCCGGATGCCGGTAAGACAACGTTGACTGAGAAGTTCCTTTTATATGGAGGGGCGATCAACACAGCGGGGTCTGTAAAAGGAAAGGCAAACTCCAAACATGCAGTATCTGACTGGATGGAGATTGAAAAAGAAAGAGGTATCTCTGTTACTTCTTCTGTATTACAGTTTGAATACGAAGGAAAATGTATCAATATCCTTGATACACCAGGACATGAGGACTTCTCAGAAGATACGTATCGTACACTGATGGCAGCGGATTGTGCAGTCATGGTGATCGATGCTTCCAAGGGTGTCGAACCACAGACGATCAAGTTATTTAAGGTTTGTGTTATGAGACATATCCCGATCTTTACATTTATCAATAAGATGGACCGTGAAGCTAAGGATACTTTCGATCTGTTAGACGATATCGAGAAAGTCTTAGGGATCGAGACATGTCCGATCAACTGGCCGATCGGATGTGGAAAAGAATTTAAGGGTGTATACGAGCGTGCATCAAGAAATATCTTACGATTCGAGGCAGTCTCCACAGGTGGTGCAAAAGAAGCAAAAGAAACGATCATTTCAGCAGATGATGATAATGCAGCAGATCTGATCGGAGAAGATTTCTATGAGAATCTGATGGAAGAAATTGAATTATTAGATGGTGCGGCAGCAGATCTTGATATGGAGAAAGTACATCAGGGAAAACTATCTCCAGTATTCTTTGGATCAGCACTTACAAACTTTGGTGTAGAACCATTCTTAGAGCATTTCCTGAAGATGACAAACAGACCACTTGCAAGAACATCCAAGGGAGAAGAAGTAGATCCTGTGGAAAATGGTTTTTCAGCGTTTGTCTTTAAGATTCAGGCAAATATGAACAAAAACCACCGTGACAGAATTGCATTTATGAGAATCTGTTCCGGTAAATTCGAAGCGAACATGGAAGTAAAACATGTACAGAGTAAGAAAAAGATGAGGCTTTCCCAGCCACAGCAGATCATGGCACAGGAACGTAAGATCGTAGAAGAGGCGTATGCAGGAGATATCATCGGAGTATTTGACCCGGGAATCTTCTCTATCGGAGACACTGTCTGCCTTCCAAAAGATGACTTTGAATATGAAGGAATCCCAACATTCGCACCAGAACATTTTGCAAGAGTCATCCAGTTAGATTCTATGAAGCGTAAGCAGTTTGTGAAAGGTGTAGAACAGATTGCACAGGAAGGTGCTATCCAGATCTTCCAAGAACATGAAGCAGGATTTGCAGAGATCATCGTCGGAGTTGTAGGAACACTTCAGTTTGATGTCTTAAAATACCGCCTGGAAAATGAATACAACTGTGAGATCCGTTTAGAACCATTGCCATATCAGGCAATCCGCTGGATCAAAGACCGCAACACGGATATGAACAAATTACGTGGTGTATCTGAAGTTAAGAAAGTTAAGGATATGCGAGGAAATCCACTGCTGCTATTTAAGAATGAATGGGGAATCCAGTTTGTACTTGACCGTAATGAGGGATTAGAGTTAGTTGAATTCAGCAAAGAATAGTATAAATTGTATTTCTTTTTGATAAGAAAAAGCATTGTAACTTAAGAATAAAGATGGTATATTATATTAGTATATTTCTTAAGTTATCAAAAATAATATAAATATCAGACTTAGAAAAGAGATTGTTATGGCGTTGATAGATATTCATACACATATATTATATGGAGTTGATGATGGAGCAAAGGACATCAATGATTCAATGGGACTGCTGGATGAAGAACGAGAACAAGGCGTGGATCAGGTAATACTAACTCCGCATTACGGTCCGAAGTTTGGACATCCGGATACAGAAGTACTGAGAGAGAATTTTGAGGCGATCAGAGAGAAGGCACACAAGTATTATCCAGAGATTCAGTTATACCTTGGGAGCGAATTATATTATCAGCAAGGGACAGTTTCAGATCTGAAACAAGGGAAAGCATTGACGATGAATGGGACCCGTTATGTTTTAGTGGAGTTTGCAACATCAGATGCCTATTCGCATATATATCGTGCGGTTCAGGATTTTGTATATGCAGGATACATTCCGATCCTTGCGCATGTAGAGCGATACAAAGCAGTTTTCGGACATGTAGACAAGATTGTTGAACTGGTCGAAACAGGTGCATATATTCAGATAAATGCGGAGAGCCTGATCGGAGGAATTTTTGATAAACGAGCATCTTTTTGTAAGAAGATTATGAAAGAAGGACTGGTTCATTTCCTTGGAACGGATTGTCATGATTTCCGGACAAGAAGACCGAATATGAAACCGGCAGCAGAAGTTGTACGGAAGAAGCATGCGGACCAGATTCTTTATGAGAATCCAAGGAGGATGCTTGAGGGGAAAAGTATTTAATTAAAGAAGGGATAAAAACATCTATGTACGAATTAGAGAATGATGATGAGATCGAGATTGATTTAAGGGAATTGTTTTTGGCATTGAAGAAGAAGATCGTTTGGATTTTATTGACAGCAATTGTCTTTGCAGGTGCATCAGGACTGATCACGAAGTTTGCGATGACACCGATCTATTCTTCTACAGCACAGCTTTATGTTGTATCCAAAGGTGGACTTTCACAGCTTACAGATCTTACAATGGGGAGTCAGTTAACACAGGATTATATGGTAATTGTTAAGACAAGACCAGTCCTTGAACAGGTGATCGCAGATCTGAAGCTTGATATGGATTATAAAGAATTAGAGAAGAAGATCACGGTAGAGAATCCATCAGATACACGTATCATGCAGATTACGATAACAGATAAGGATGCAGCACTTGCACAGAGGATCACACAGGATCTTGCAGAAGTAACAGCGAAGACAGTTGCAGAGAAGATGGATGTAAAATCACCAACGATCATCGAAAAGGCATATAAGGCAGATAAACCAGACAGCCCAAGTCTTAAGAAGAACGTATTGATCGGAGCAGTTCTTGGATTTATATTGATGGCAGCCGCCATTGTGATCCAGTATCTGATGAACGATACGATCCTGAAAGAAGAAGATATTGAGAAATATCTTGGAATTAATACTTTAGCGCAATTACCTTTGGTAAAGGGAACTACAAAGCGAACAAAGAAAGTAAAGAGGGCGAGGGAATAAGATGAAGAAATTAGTAATGGATCTTCCAGAGATCAACGATTATCGTATGGTAGAAGGATTAAACCAGTTAAAGACGAACTTAGCCTTCTGCGGAAAAGATATTAAAGTGATCACAATGACAAGCAGTGTTCCGAATGAAGGAAAGAGTTCTGTTTCTCTGAGCCTTTCAAGAACACTTGCAGAAAGTGGAAAGAAGATACTGATGGTGGATGCTGACTTAAGAAAATCAGTAATGGCAGCCAGATATCATATACAGGGAATCGATAAAGGATTAAGCCATTATCTGACAGGACAGGCAGAAGTGGAAGATATCATCTACGAGACAGAAGTTGAGGGACTTTGTATTACAGTAGCTGGTCCGCTGACACCAGATCCAACAAGCATTCTGGATTCTGAGCAGTTTGAACAATTCATTGAGAAAGTTAGGGATATGTTTGATTATGTGATCATTGATGCACCACCGCTAGGTGTTGTCATTGATGCTGTGATCATCGGTAAATATACAGATGGAGCAGTCATTGTGATCGAACAGGGAGTGATCAAACGTAAGATTGTTCAAGATGTCATCAAGCAGTTGAAGAGGGGCGAGGTTCGTATCCTTGGGGCTGTATTAAATAAAGTTGATGAGCGTATCGGTGCTTATGGTAATTATGAGTATAAATATTCATATTCATATTACGGTGAGTCAGATACGGAAAAAAATCACCCAAATACTTAATAAGGAGGAATGTAAGTATGAGTAACAAAATCATCAAGAAAGCAGCAGCTTGTGGATTATCCGCAGTTATGGCTTTCGGACTTGTCGCAGTAACAGACGCACCAAAAACAGCTAATGTTAGTGCAGCAACAAAAAAGGTAAAGAAATTATCTTTTAAGAAGAAAGGGTATGTGATCAGTACACCAGGACACTGGATGAACGCTAAGACACGCCTGAAATTCTCACCAAAAAGTGCTAAAACTTATAAGTTAAAGTACAAAACAAGCAACAAAAAGGTTGCTACTATTTCTAAGAACGGTATCATCCGTGCAAAGAAAAAAGGTACAGTAACAATCACAGTAATTGCTAAAAACAACAAAAAAGCAAAGGCTACAACAAAGGTTACAGTTGGTAAAGTTGTTAAAACTTTAAAATTCAAAGAGGGAACAAAGAAAACAGTAACAGCTGGAAAGAAATTCACTCTTCACCCAACTTACTCACCAAAGAAAGCTTCTACAAAAGCTGTAACATTCAAATCCAGCAACAAGAAAGTAGCTACAGTAACTTCTAAAGGTAAAGTAACTGCAAAGAAAGCTGGTAAAGTAACAATTACAGCAACATGTAAAGATGCAAAAGGTAAGAAAGCTAAATTTACAGTAACAGTAAAAGCAGCTCCAGCACCTGCAAAAGTTGTAACACCTGAAACTGTAAAACCAGTTGTAAAAGATAACACAGCTGAATATACAGGATTAGTTGCTAATGCTGACAAATACGTTTTAACTCGTGGAAAACAGACAGTTGAAATCTCTGCAGCACAGGTTAAAGAAGCATTAGGATATATTGCTGATCCAGCAGCTGGATTCAAAGCATGGGAAAGCAAAGAAAACTTTACATTAGGTGTATTATCAGCTACTGGTAAAGGTGCTACAAAGACAGCTACGATCAAAGGTACAGCTAACTATGATGGAAAATACACAGCAACAGTTACAAAAGTATCTGATACAGAATACGCTGTTGTAGCAAAATCTGAAAAAGGTCAGAACCACAACATCAAAGTTACAGTAGCAAAAGACGGTACAGTAACAGCTACAAGTGCTAAATACGTTGTAACAAGCGACAAAAACGCTACAAACATCGTAGTAAAAGATGCAGCTGGAAAAGTTGTAGCTTCAGCAACAGCAAAAGATGGTAAATACACAGTAAAATTACCAGCAGATAAAGCAAAAGATTTAACAATTACACAGTATGTAGCAAAATAATCAATTGCTGAGTGATAAAGGAATCTTGGGGGAGCTTTCCTCCAGGATTCTTTTTCTATAAAAGAATTTTCTATTGAAGAAGGATCAAGAACATGAAGAAAAAGATAATGACAATGCTGATGTTGCTTGC
Source organism: Anaerostipes hadrus (assembly GCA_036312945.1). Classification (GTDB taxonomy): domain Bacteria; phylum Bacillota; class Clostridia; order Lachnospirales; family Lachnospiraceae; genus Anaerostipes; species Anaerostipes hadrus_C. The sequence continues at coordinate 27,955 of JAXJNA010000062.1, read as the reverse complement.
AGTTTCCTGCATGATCATGCCAACCAATGCGAAAGCTGCCAAAAAAGCATATATCAAAACAGCAACAGGAAGCAAGGCAACGGTTTTTGTTGGAAAAACTTTAAAATTAAATGCAAAAACAGTTGGTAAAAAGAAAAAGATCACATATAAGACATCCAAAAAATCTGTAGCGACAGTAAACAGCAAGGGTGTGATCAAAGGAAAAAAATACGGAACTGCCAAGATCACAATGAAAGCTTCTGGAGTTAAAACAAAGAAGATCACTGTATATGTAAGAAAAGCAGCGACAGGGATCAAACTTTCATCTGCACAGACGATCAATTTCTACAAGACAGGAAATACTGCCCAGATCAAAGCAGCAGCTTTACCTGGAGGAAAACAGATGGCATCAAAAACTCTGACTTATAAGAGCAGCAATCCACAGGTAGCGGTAGTTGACAGCAAAGGAAAAGTGACAGCTAAAAAAGGCGGATACAGCAGAATTCAGATTTCTACCAGTGCAGGATCAGGAAAGATCTGTACAAAAGATGTCGATGTTTTTGTATATGATGGATTCGATGATGTCTGCAGTGAAACATCTGGAAACAAGACAACATTTACATTTAATCCAAACTGGAAATCAGTCACGATCTATTTTACAAGTCAGACAGGAAAACAATATTCTTATAAAGTGGATAGTATCAAAACAGAATTTAATATGCTGGCGAATGTCAAAGGATTTGCAGACGAACGCAATGGAGTAGCAGTGAGCAAAGACAGTGCGAGAAAGGCGAACATCATTAATTTCAAGATCATTGAAACTGGCGAAGATTATGATGTATTAGCGGATGCCCAGAGATATCAGCTGACATTTTATAAAGCATTGAATAACAAAGTGACATTCAATGTAGAAAAATAAAAAGATAAGAAAAATACTTGACAATAAAAATGAAAGCATGATATAATATCAAAAGTTGTGAAGAACAACAGAAACAACAAAGAAGAGTATCCACTCTCACCTTAGCACATATGATAGATTAGGAAGTGACTTGGGTTAATATTTAAGAATATGATATTTCGTGATCATGCTTGAATTTTATGTGGATAGTCTTATAACTATCCACTTTTTTAATTATCATGGAGGTGTAATTATTAGCGATTTAATGATTAACGGACAGATCAGAGATAAAGAAGTACGTCTGATCGCGAATGATGGCGAGCAGCTTGGAGTTATGTCCGCAAGGGAAGCACAGAAGTTAGCAGATGAAGCAGGATTAGATCTTGTCAAGATCTCACCAAAGGCAAAACCACCGGTTTGTAAGATTATCGATTACGGTAAGTACAAATACGAGCAGACAAGAAAAGAAAAGCTGGCGAAGAAGAAACAGAAAGTCATCGATGTGAAAGAAGTCCGCATGTCACCAAACATTGACACAAACGACTTAAACACAAAGATTAATCATGCAAAGAAATTCCTTGCAAAAGGTGCGAGAGTGAAAGTCACACTTCGATTCAGAGGAAGAGAACTTGCTCATGTGAACGCAAGCAAGTATATCTTAGATGATTTTGCGAAAGCATTAGAAGATGTAGCCACCATCGATAAGAAACCAAAGTTTGAAGGAAGAAGCATGACAATGTTTTTAGCTCCAAAGAACAACTAGGAGTTTAAGATATTCAAATATGAGTAGATACAAGCAGGATTAAGGAGGAAATAACCATGCCAAAAATGAAGACATGTAGAGCAGCTGCAAAAAGATTTAAAAAGACAGGAACAGGAAAATTAAAAAGAAATAAGGCATACAAAAGCCATATCTTAACAAAGAAATCTCCTAAGAGAAAGAGAAATTTAAGAAAAGCTGCAATGACAGATGCAACAAACGAAAAGAACATGAAGAAGATTTTACCATATCTGTAAGATGGATCGTTAAGGAGGAAATGTAAGCAATGGCAAGAATCAAAGGCGGAATGAACGCAAAGAAAAAACACAATAGAGTATTAAAACTGGCTAAAGGATATAGAGGAGCTAGATCTAAACAGTATAGAGTAGCAAAACAGTCTGTTATGAGAGCTTTAACAAGTTCTTACGCAGGAAGAAAACAGAGAAAACGTCAGTTCAGACAGTTATGGATCGCACGTATCAACGCTGCTACAAGAATGAACGGACTTTCTTACAGCAAATTCATGCACGGATTAAAATTAGCTGGTGTTGACATCAACAGAAAAATGTTATCTGAGATGGCAATCAGCGAACCAGAAGCATTCAAAGCTTTAGTTGACGTAGCAAAAGAAAAATTAGCTTAATCAATAGAATTAACATTGTAAAAACATCTTGACTTTAAAGCGGTGGTTATCAGTCTCAATAGACAGATGACCATCGTATTTTTTACATATGGCAGTGACTGATTTGAGACCTGTACCGACGCAGTTTTTGCGGCGAGAGGATAAGAAGAAGCCACTGTCTGTTTTTTTGATCTCATGCTCATAAGGATTCTCGATGAGCAGAACAAAAGCACCAGGAGAAGTCTGTCGGGCTTTGAGATGGATGAATTTCTCATATTTCTGTAATGTCTTACATTCGAGGTAAGCATTTTCTAAAAGATTTCCAAGAACAATACAAAAATCAACGGGAGAGATCGGAGAGAGTGTTGGAAAATCAACAGCGAATTTTGTTTTGATCTTATCCTGTGCACATAAAAGGTCATAATGAGATAAAATAGCATTTACAGCTGGCTGACGGCAGTAGATCTTAGTCTGTAAAGAAATAGAGGATTCATATTGGGACAGATACTCCTTTAATTCTTCATAATGTCCTTCATTTAACAACCCAGAGATCACAGTGATCTGATGACGAAAATCATGACGGATCTCTCTTGTCTCCTGTACATGCTGGGAAAGCTGGGAGTATTCTTTTGCCTGAATCTCCAGAATCTTTTGTTCTTCTAACATATATTGATTTTCTACATAACTGTGGGTGATAGCATAAAATAAGATATATAGAAGAAATACAAAGACCAGCAAAGTAAGCATCATGGAAAAGTAAACATGTAGATCATGATAAGTATGGATGTTATAATAATTGCTTGGAATATAAGTAAAAACGAGAAAAGTAAAACAGCATGGGAAAATACACGCGATCCGCCAGATCAGGGCATTATGGAGATTCGTAACCATCCAGCCGAGATATTTTCGGGCAGGTTTATATAAGATGATATCGGCGAAAACCAGAAAGATCATCTGGGCGATTAGGGATTCCGGATAAAATTCTGTACTTTGTCCATGTGGATGAAAGATAACACCGAATGTATGATAGATAACATAAGAAAGAGAACCAAGACAACATGCAGTCAGCATAACAAAAAGAGAAGCAGGGAGCATCAGCTTCGTTTCTTTTTGAAATAGATAGAAGAACACAGGCGCAGCAAGGAATATAAGGATATTGCCCAGATCCTGTTGAAAGATCATATACAGAATGATCAACAGAGCAAAATAGCATACAAAAACAAGGCTGATCTTGATCAGCAGATGGCAGATCGGAGTCTTTAGATGATCGATCACTGGAAATAGGCAAAAAACTGCCAGTGGAATGATGATTGTAAATGTACATAAATATGTAAAAATATCATAAAAAGTCATAAAAGATCATGCCTCCTCAAGTTTCAAAAACTGGTATTTGATATATTGCTCTCGAATTTGTTTGCGTCCTTTTGTTTTGATCGGAAAACACTTTGCATCTGTCATTTCAAAGTAGTCGGATTCCATTGTCTTAATATAGTCCATATTCAGCATGATTCCACGGTTACACTGAAGAAATCTTGAATCATCCAGATGATCTGTGACAGTATAAAAAGGAAGCCGGAAAGCATGTGTTCCATTCGTTGTATGAATGATCACCTCATGATTATTTGAGTAAATATATTGAATCTTTGATAACGGAAAATGAACATCAAAAGAACGATATTCAAAAGACAATTCAGCTTCTTGTTCAGGAAGAAACTGTAAAGCATCATCAAGTACGTGAAAGATCTGCGAATGTTCAAAAGGTTTTAAAATATAATCAAAAAAATGAAAAGGGGCAGCTTCAAAAATGTGTTCTTTACTAGTAGTTAAGAATACGATCATCACTTTGGAATCTATCTGACGGATCTTGCGTACAATATCGATCCCGTTTAGTTCATTGAGGTAGATATCCATAAAGATCAGATCAAAATCTCCAGGAATATAGGTATTTAAAAAAGAATTACCATCACTATAAGAAGAAATATCAAGGGAGATGTTTCTTTCATGTTCATAAGTACGGAGAGTGTCGAAAATGAGCTCCTGTTCTAATTTATTATCATCAACGATTGCTAACTTCATATTAGTACTCCTTGTTGTAGGGAAATTGGGGTTTCTTTAAGTATAACTTGCAAATGAATGGAAAGCAAGAAATGGGAACCATAATTTTTGTAAACAATAGGATGTGTGTGGAATGCATTTCATTTTGTACAAAAATGTGTCATAATGTAAGAAAAAGAACTGGCAGGAAGGAGATGCATAACATGAATAAAGTATATGATAAAGTACAAGAATGTTATAAACAGGTAAAGAAAATGACAGAGTTTAAACCACAGATCGCATTGGTCTTAGGTTCCGGTCTGGGAGATTATGCGGAGAAGATCAAGATTGAGACTGTGATCGATTACCATGAGATCAAAGGGTTTCCAGTTTCTACAGTACAGGGACATAAAGGAAGATTTGTACTTGGTTACGTAGAAGATATTCCCGTAATGATCATGGAAGGACGAGTTCACTATTATGAAGGATATTCCATGAGTGATGTTGTACTGCCGATTCGACTGATGAAGATGATGGGAGCAGAGATCTTGTTTTTGACAAATGCGTCTGGCGGGATTCATCGTGGGTTTGAAGCGGGTGACTTTATGATGATCACGGATCAGATCTCAAGTTTTGTACCATCTCCATTAATTGGGCCGAATATTGAAGAATTTGGAGAAAGATTCCCGGATATGAGCCATATTTATGATGAAGAATTACAAGAGGTGATCAGAAAAAGTGCAGATCATCTGCAGATCGATCTCAAAGAAGGAACTTATATCCAGCTGCCAGGTCCTAATTTTGAATCTCCGGCAGAAATCAGGATGTGTAAAGCTATCGGTGCAGATGCGGTTGGAATGAGTACTGCCTGTGAGGCGATCGCGGCAAATCATATGGGAATGAAGATCTGTGGAATTTCCTGCATTGCGAATGCTGCTGCCGGAATCAGTAAGAAACCATTGACACACGAAGAAGTGCAGCAAAGTGCAGATCGTGCGGCACCAAAATTCCAGAAACTAGTAACAGAATGTATCTGTAGAATGGGGCAGAGTCTGAAGAAATAAGAGGTGATCAAATGATAAGAATCTACCATGCAAGAATTTTAACTATGCAGGAAGATCAAGAGATCTTTGACGGTGAGATTTGGATCTCAGATCATAAAATACAGTATGTTGGACCAGAGAATAAAGAAGAAGCGGCAAAGATCACATGGGATAGACAGATTGATGCAAAAGGCAATCTGATCATGCCAGGATTTAAGAATGCCCATACACATTCCGCGATGACATTTTTAAGATCTCATGCAGATGATATGCCGCTGCTTTCCTGGTTGAATGATCAGGTGTTCCCGTATGAAGCCAAGTTAACACCGGATGACATCTATCATTTATCGAAACTTGCCATCATGGAATATTTAACAAGCGGGATCACCGCCAATGCAGATATGTATCTGACGCCAGATACGATGATCCAGGCATCTGAGGATTGTGGTTTCCGAACGACTGTCATTGGAGCAGTGAATGATTTTACCCAGTCTGTGAAAGAAGTAGAGAATTGGTATGAGAAATATCATAAAAAAGATGGGCTTACCAGTTATGAACTAGGGTTCCATGCAGAATATACAACCAAGAGAGAGATCTTAGAAGGCATCTCAGAGCTTTCTAAGAAGTACCATGCACCTGTTTATACCCATAACTCAGAAAGTGCCTCAGAAGTGGCACAGTGCGTCGAGAGAACAGGTATGACACCGACAGTATATATGGAACAGCTAGAGCTGTTTGAATATGGAGGGGGCTTGTATCACTGTGTTCATATGAGTGAAGAAGATCTTGATGTTGTAAAGAGACATCAGATTTCCGTGATCACAAACCCAGCCTCGAATCTAAAATTAGCAAGCGGGATCGCACCGATCGAAGATATGTTAAAACGAAACATTGATCTGGCGATCGGAACGGATGGACCTGCAAGCAATAATTGTCTCGATATGTTTCGTGAGATGTTTCTTGTCACAGCACTTGCCAAATACCGGGAAAATGATGCCAGTGCAGTCGATGCAGCAGAGGTATTAAAGATGGCAACGACAGGCGGTGCAAAAGCAATGAATCTTCCAGATTGCGATGTGTTAGCCAAAGGAAAGCAGGCAGATCTTATGATGATCGACCTGCATCAGCCAAACATGCAGCCGATCCACAATATCAGAAAGAATCTGGTATACAGTGGAAGCAAACAGAATGTCAAGATGACAATGGTTGCAGGAAAGATTCTGTATGAAGATGGTGAATTCTTTATTGGAGCAGATGCGGCTCATATTTATGAAAAAGCGAATGAGATCACGCAGAGGATCATGAGCGAGATCTGAATTTAATCAATACAATCTTCAGCATGCTTTAGTGCAACTGAGATATTTGGACAAAAATGTTCTTTCCCAACAAGTTCAATAAATCCAGCTTTCTTCATAACCTTCATTGGCTGTTCGTTGACATGAGAAAATACGATCGTGATTCCTTTTTTCTCACAAGTATCAACGAGATCTTTTAACGCATTTAAAGCTGTACTGTCAAGTGCAGGAACACTTCGCATACGAAGGATCAGACATTTTGTGAAATCCTTTACAACAATATGCTCGATCGCATCAGAAGCACCAAAGAATAAAGGTCCTGTGATCTCATAAACACGGATCGCTAAAGGAAGTCGTGCTAAATGATCATCAATTTCAGGTGTGTCATCATCGACATAGATCCAGCTGTCAACATGGGTTTCCTCGCTCATGCGTTTGATAAACAACAGACATGCAATGACCATACCGATTTCGATCGCAACGACAAGGTCGAAGACAACGGTTAAAATGAATGTGACAATTAACACGATGATATCGCTTTTCGGAGCAGTTTTTAACATATGTACAAAAGTTCTCCACTGACACATGTTATAAGCAACGATAAAAAGGATGGCCGCGATCGTAGGCATTGGGATCATGCCTGCAAATGGCATTAAAACGACTAATACGATAACCAGAGTAATGGAATGAACCATACCAGCAACCGGAGTGCGACCTCCATTTTTGATATTGGCAGCAGTTCTTGCGATCGCACCAGTTGCAGGAATACCACCAAATAGGGCGGAAGCAATATTTCCAAGTCCTTGTGCAACTAATTCCGTATCAGAACGATGTTTGCCGTTGATCATTCCATCAGCAACAACGCAGGATAGCAGAGATTCAATGGCAGCAAGTACCGCAATAGTAAATGCATTTGGAATCGCTGATTTCACAATAGAAAATTTGACGGCAGGTATATGGAAGGATGGCAGATCATTTGTGATCGTATAAAGGTTTCCAATCGTTGAAATATGGAGTGGCAGAAATTTTACCATAAGAATACCAATGATCACGGCGATCAATGACCCAGGAATCCTTTTAAAAATATATGGACTGATGATCAGGATGGCGAGACTGACTCCACCAACGATCAGGGCATCAACATGGAAAGATGAAAATCCAAGGGCAAATGCTTTTAGTTTTTCCATTGTTTCAATTGGTTTTAAACCATTTGGATAAGTAACACCAAAGAAATCTTTTAATTGTCCGATGACGATCGTAACAGCGATCCCGGAAGTAAATCCAGTGGTGATCGTATAAGGAATGAATTTGATCAGACTTCCAAAGTGGCAAAGTCCCATAAGGATCAAGAAGATACCAGCAAGGATCGTGGAGATCACAAGACCGTCAAGCCCATCTTTTGCAACGATTCCGGCGACAATGGTTGCAAAAGCAGCGGTTGGTCCGGCAATCTGTACGCTGCTGCCACCGAAAGCAGAGATCACAAAACCAGCAACGATCGCGGTAAAGATACCTGCTTGTGGTCCAACACCGGAAGCAAGTGCTAAGGCAATGGATAATGGAAGAGCTATGATCGCAACGATGATCCCAGCGGTGACATCTTTGATGAATTGTGATCGGTCATAGGATTTTAATGTGGTTAGTAACATAGGTTTGATTTGGTTCATGTAAAGTTTGTATCCTTTCTTTTCTAGTTTTTCAAGCTGTATTGCATACAAGTATAGCATGTTAAGATAGTGTTAAGAAATAAAAAACTGAAATGTTTTCCATAATGTACAAACAAATCATCATATCAAAAAAGGAAGCCTGAATCTCAGGCTTCCTTTTTCAATGGAAATGGGTGATATTTCTTTTTCCATTTGTTCAAAAGATGTTTGATCTTATATTTTCTATAAGTTTGTGTGACCACAAAAACAGATAGAACAAAAAGAACAGGTGCTAAAATAAACTTCATGAATAGACGCATAAAAACCTCCTATTAAATAATGACAATGAATGAGTTAGCTTTATCATAACAGAAATAAGGCCGGCGGTCCATTACAATAGAAACTATTGCCACAGGCTGTTATTTGCAAAAATGATTCATAATAAAATCAGAGTATATAAGGAGTGTGGAGAGCTATGAAGCCCATTAATTATAAAGCTCTGGGAGCGAAAATCAAAGAATATCGTAAAAAAGAAAATATAACACAGGAACAACTTGCCGAGATGGCAGATATTTCATTAAGTCATATGTCAAATGTGGAGACGGCTTCAGTAAGCGTTTCGCTGCCAGCACTTAAGCTGATCGCAGATGCACTAGGTGTTACTATAGATGAACTGTTGGTGGACAGTTACAGCAAGAAACAGAAAAAATATTTCTACAGCAAGAAGATGGATCTGATCATGGAACAATGTGAGACGATGGAGCAAGAGATCATTGTGAATACTGTATCGACCTTGGCAGATAATCTGTTGAAGAATCGAAAGAAAAAAGGAGTCTGAGGACTCCTTTTTGTATTTAGTGTATAAAATAAAAAAAACCGAAGTCACAAACTTCGGTATGCCGATGGCGAGATTCGAACTCGCACGAACGTAAGCTCACTGCGACCTGAACACAGCGCGTCTGCCAATTCCGCCACATCGGCTTAAGTGCAGTTGAGGGGACTTGAACCCCTACCCAGTTAACCCGGACTAGATCCTTAGTCTAGCGCGTATGCCAATTCCGCCACAACTGCGCAACACCGTTATGATATCACTATATGGAACTTGTGTCAATAAAAAAACGAAAAAAAGTTCAAAAAATTTAAAATAAATATCAAAATATGGATTTTACAGCATATTTTCGGTATAATCTGCAACAGAATGACACATAAAAAAAGAAAAAATTTAAGTTGGAGGGAAAATTATGCTGATCGGTTCTCATGTAGGGATGAAAGGAAAGGAAATGTTTCTTGGATCTGTCAAAGAAGCATTATCTTATGGAGCTAATACCTTTATGGTGTACACTGGCGCGCCACAGAATACAAGAAGAAAAAAGATTGAGGAATTAAGAATCGAAGATGGAACAAAATTAATGAAAGAACATGGAATGGAAACGTTTGTTGTTCATGCACCATATATCATCAATCTTGCGAACACGACGAAACCGGAGACATTTGAGTTAGCAGTGGAATTTTTGGAAGTTGAAGTAGAACGTACCAAAGCCATGGGAAGTCATACATTGGTCCTGCATCCAGGTTCTCATGTCGGAGCTGGTGTTGACAAAGGAATTGATCGTATCATTGAAGGATTAAATCAGGTTATGTATCAGGATATGCCAGTTCATATCGCACTAGAGACAATGGCAGGAAAAGGAAGCGAGATTGGACGTGAGTTTGAAGAATTAAAAAGAATCTATGATGGTGTAAAATATCCAGAGAAATTAAGAGTCTGCTTTGATACTTGTCATGTGAGCGACAGCGGCTTAGATCTGTCTGGAGAAGGATTTGAAAACGTCATTGATCAGTTTGATAAGACGATCGGCAAAGACCAGATCGCAGTTTTTCATATCAATGATAGTAAAAATGTGATCGGTGCCGGTAAAGACCGTCATGAGAATCTTGGATTTGGAACGATCGGATTTGAAACGTTAAACCACATCGTGCATCATAAAGATTTTGAACAGGTACCTAAGATCTTAGAAACGCCATATATTAAGGTGGAAGACAGTAAGAAATCTTATCCACCATACAAATATGAGATTGAGATGTTAAAGCAGGAACAGTTTGATCCGAAGATGAAAGAAAAGATATTGGAGGATAACCAGAAATGAAAGTAACATTTATTGAACATAGTGGTTTTATGGTTGAGATGGAACAAAATGTCCTGCTGTTTGATTACTATCAGGGAGAGATTCCGTCATTTGATGGCAGTAAGACGCTCTTTGTTTTTGCATCACACAGTCATGCCGATCATTATAATCCTGTAATCTGGAAACTGAAAGAACAGTACAAAGACATTCATTATATTCTTTCTGATGATATCAAAGACAATAAAGGTGCAGTCGTTATGAAAGCACATGAAAAGAGAGAAGTTGCCGGAATTGAAATAGAAACTTTAAGATCCAATGATATGGGAGTTGCATTTCTTGTGAAAGCAGAAGGAAAAATGATCTACCATGCAGGAGATCTTAACTGGTGGCATTGGAATGGAGAACCAGAGGAAGACAATGAATATTACAAAAAGACCTTCCAGGATGAGATGAAATATCTGGAAGGAAAGAAGATCGACCTTGCATTCATGCTGCTTGATCCAAGACAGGAAGATAAGTACTGCTGGGGAATGAATTATTTTTTAGAACATACAGACAGTAAAGTCGTGTTCCCGATGCATTGTTTTGAGCATTACAATATCAACCATCATTATTTAAATTGTGAAGATGGACGCAAATGGAAAGATATCGTCAGAGATATCACAGGTGCAGGTCAGGTGTTTGAAATCTGATTCCACTGATCTATCAGCCGTTCTAACGAATAAGAAGCATTCGCAGGGCTTGTGGAAGGTAGTTTCACAGCTTCAAATCCAGTCACTTTTTCACAATATTTATGATAAAGTTTATAAGCAGTCCCACCGTTGGTATAAATCTGACGAATTGGGGCTGTTTTTAAAATGGATGAAAAATCATTTGGCACCGCATTTTTAATACTGCTGTCGCTGGAACCTTCAATATCGCAGGAAGCGATCACGTCCCAGACAGCAATGTGGTGTCTTAACAAAAATTCTTTTTTCTCCTCGATCGTTTCAGGCAGGGTATCCTGAAAGACTGCGGCAAGGACCTTCCAGAAACGGTTTTGTTTATGATGATAAAAAAACTGTCCCTCTCTGGACTTCACAGAAGGAAAAGAACCAAGGATCAGGATCTTTGATTGGTCATCATATACGGGAGGGATTTCATGAATCACATGGGTCATTTCAAAATTTCCTTTCTTATCGTATTTTTCTACAAATTTCAACTTCTATTTTATCAGATGATGCAGACAGAAGAAAGTTTTCGTCAGAAACTGTAAAAAGTTGCAGGGCGTTACCGCCATAGTATGACAAAATATTTCCATGAGATTTTCTATAATTGCATTATGTATTTCATCGAAATGTTTTTGGAACAATGGATCATGATCATGTTTCAGCTAAAATTACTGGAATGGATCATACATAAAAAGATGAAATTTTATAAAATGTTTGCCGCATCCATCTTTGGAAGTTTTTCGGGATGTCTCATACTTCATCTTTTTGACGAAGATCATGGACTGAAATTGGGATTGATGATCATTTCCATTGTTATGACGGTAAAGATATCCTGCACATTTCCAATGAAAAAAGCATGGAAATACAGCGTGTATCTTCTGGTATTGAGTTTATTTACTGGTGGAATCTTTACAATGATAAAAAGCCAGATCACCCTGCCGTGGCTGATCCTTGCGACAGCCAGCTGCATGCTTGTAAAGTATTTGTATGTATCAGCTGTAAAAGATATGAATCACGACAAAGAATCTTTTTATCAGGTGGAATTTACGGTTCTGAATAAGAAACTAGAAGTCTGTGCATTCTTGGATACAGGAAATTTCTTATATGAACCAATCAGCCGAATGCCGGTATGTATTCTGGAAGAAGAAACATTTTTGAAGTATTTTCAAGAGCCATTGTTCAAGATGATAGAAAAACATGAAGCAGAAGGCATCCGCATGATTCCTTATCAAAGTGTTGGAAGGGAACATGGGATGATGCCGGCAGTGATGGCAAAAGATATGAAAATCACGAAAGAGGACCGGATGATGGAACACAAAAAGGCAGTGATCGCCATATCCAAAGTATCCCTTTCCAAATGGGGTGCTTACGAAATGTTACTGCATCCGGATCTGATCAAAAATGGGAGGTAATGATTGTGTTAAAGTTGAGCTTGGTAAGTGGAAGAAGGACTTTTTTTGGAAGAGGAAACGAGATTCATTATATCGGGGGAACGGAGATACTTCCGGCACCACTTGATACAGCGGAAGAGCAGAAAATGATCCATATGTTAGGAACCGTCAATGAAGAAACGGCGAGAAGTATGCTGATCGAGAGAAATCTGCGATTGGTTGTATACATAGCAAAGAAATTTGATAATACAGGAATTGGAGTGGAAGATCTGATCTCGATTGGAACGATCGGCCTGATCAAAGCGATCAATACATTTAATCCGGCGAAGAAGATCAAACTTGCGACCTATGCATCCAGATGTATCGAGAATGAAATTCTGATGTATTTAAGAAGAAATAACAAAACGAAAATGGAAGTTTCTATCGATGAACCGTTAAATGTAGATTGGGATGGGAATGAATTGTTATTGTCAGATATCCTTGGAACTGATGAAGATATCATTTACAAGGACTTAGAACATGAAGTAGATAAGAAACTTCTGACAAGAGCCATGACGATCCTTACGGACCGCGAGAAAATGATCATTGAATTAAGGTTCGGGATCAATCAGAAAGAAGGTAAAGAAAAAACACAGAAAGAAGTCGCTGATATGCTTGGAATTTCACAATCCTACATATCAAGACTGGAGAAAAAGATCATCAAACGCCTGAAAAGAGAGATGATCAAGATGGGATGTGTATAAATTTACAGAAAAATTAAGAAAATGTTCACTTTCTGCCGAAAAAAATATGATATGATAAATACGGAGGAAAAAATAAGGAAACGATCATACTTAGGAGGCGGAAATGAAAATGAAGAGAAGTGAAAAACTAGGAATGCTTACTGGATTGGTTGTTGGGGTACTCTTATTGCTGATCAGCGTGTTTATGATATTTCAGACAACATGCAAAGTCTGGGGTGCAGAGAAACCGGCCAATGCAACACAGCAGGGAATTGATGTGAGTTCGCATCAGGGCAAGATTGATTGGGAACAGGTAAAGAACAGTGGATTGATAGATTATGCGATCATCCGATGCGGATATGGTGTAAATCAAACAGACAAAGATGATAAGTATTGGGACTACAATTCCAGTGAATGTGAAAGACTTGGGATTCCTTATGGAACTTATCTGTATTCCGGAGCCGATACAACAGCGAAGGCAAAAAGTGAAGCAGAACATGTCGTCAGACTTTTGCAGGGCAAGAATTTAACATATCCGATTTATTATGATATGGAAGCAGATATGCTAAATCAGTTAAGCAGTACACAGATTGGAAATATCGCAAAGACATTTTTAAATACGATGGAATCTTATGGATATAAAAATGTCGCAGTTTACAGTAACAAATATTTATTTGAAACGAAACTGACAGCATCTGTGTTTTCTGATTACCCAAAATGGATCGCACAACATAGTAACAAATGTACATATCAGGGAAGTTATCATATGTGGCAGTATTCAACACAAGGTGTGATCCCTGGAATTTCAGAAAAAGTTGATTTGAATTATAAGATCGGAAACTGGACTTATGCAGGATACAGTCCGGTAAAGAAACCAGTTGTGGCGAATCCCAAAGCAACAACGATCAAGAGCTTAAAGAAGAGCGGAAAGAAAGCGGTCAAGATCACATATAAGAAGGTTTCAGGAGTCAGCGGATACCAGATCTATATGTCCACAAAGAAGAAATCAGGATATAAAAAGATCGCAACACTTTCCTCTAAGAAATCATCTTATACCAAAGGAAAACTAAAAAAAGGAAAGAAATATTATTTTAAAGTCCGCACAATGAAAAAAGTATCCGGCAAGTACAGATACAGCAGTTTTTCCAAGGTAAGATCGATCAAACGATAAAAAATATCAATGCGGCATCGAAAGCATGAAAATAAGCTTTCGGTGCCGTATTTTTTATGTAAAAAATCAAACCGACCCCCTTTTCATTCTGTTCCATTTGTAGTAGCATAAAGGGTATCAATGAATAGAAAAAAGGAGATTTTGTTAAAGGTTTATGAATAATAAATATACGATTATCAAACAAGAATCTATCGAAGAATTAAATGGAATAGGATACATTTTAAAGCATAATAAGACGGGAGCCAGAGTGGTTGTGATCTCTAATGAAGACGATAACAAGGTATTCCAGATCGGATTCCGTACACCACCAAAAGATGATACAGGAGTTCCTCATATCTTAGAACATTCCGTACTTTGCGGGTCAAGAGAGTTCCCAATGAAGGATCCATTTGTAGAACTGGTCAAAGGATCATTAAATACATTTTTAAATGCAATGACTTATCCAGATAAGACTGTTTATCCGGTTGCAAGCCAGAATGATAAAGATTTCTTTAATCTGGTGCATGTTTATCTGGATGCTGTATTTTATCCAAATATCTATAAGAAGCCAGAGATCTTAAAGCAGGAAGGATGGCATTATGACTTATTAAGCGAAGATGCTCCTCTGACATATAACGGAGTTGTGTTTAACGAGATGAAAGGAGTCTTCTCATCTCCAGATCAGCAGCTTGCCCGTATCATCCAGAAGTCTTTATTGGAAGATACACCATATGGGTTTGAATCAGGCGGAGATCCAAAGGCGATCCCAGATTTAACTTATGAGATGTTCCTTGATTTCCACAAGACTTATTATCATCCATCCAACAGCTATATTTATCTGTATGGGGATATGGATGTTGATGAATATCTGACATTTATCGATGAACATTATTTAAAAGATTTCGATGAGAAACAGATCGATTCATCATGGGAGAAACAAGAACCATTTACAGAAGTGAAACGAGTGGAAGAATATTATCCAGTCGGGGAAAATGATTCTGAAGAAGAAAAAACTTATTTATCCTACAATGCAGTGATCGGAGACAGCCTGGATGCAAAACTTTATCTAGGATTTGAAATCTTAAACAGAGTATTATTCGATGCACCTGGAGCACCAGTGAAGAAAGCTTTGATGGATGCACAGATCGGAAAGGATATTCAAAGTTCCTATGATAACGGGATCATGCAGCCAGTATTTTCTGTGATCGCACAGGAAGCAAGGGATGATCAGGAAGAAGAATTTGTTAAGATCTTAGAAGAGAACTTAGCCAAGATCGCAAAAGAAGGAATTCCAAGAAGAAATCTTTTAGCGGCATTTAATTACTATGAATTCAAATACAGAGAAGCAAACTTTGGACGTTTTCCAAAGGGATTGATGTATGGACTTCAGATGTATGACAGCTGGTTATATGACGATGAGAAACCATTTATCCATATCAAGACAAATGAGATCTTCAGACAGTTAAGAGAAGAGATCGATAACGGTTATTTTGAGAAGCTGATCAAAGAATATCTGATCGATAACAACCATAAATCGATCGTAGTGATGAAGCCAAAGAAAGGTTTGCAGAAGATCAAAGATCAGGAGGAAGCGGATAAATTAAAGGCTTACAAAGATTCTTTATCCGAAGAAGAAGTAAAGAAATTAGTCGAAGAGACGAAACAGTTAAAAGCATCACAGGAAGAAGCATCTACAAAAGAAGAATTAGAGAAGATTCCAGTGATTGACATTGAAGATATCAGAAAAGATGTTAAACCATTATCCAATGTGGAATCTGAACTTGGCGGTGTGAAAGTATTATGGCATCAGTATTTTACAAACAAGATCGCTTACGTCAAGCTTGCATTTGATATGAGTCATGTGCCAATGGATCTCGTGCCATATGCATCATTTTTAGCAGAGATCTTAACGATCGTTGATACAACACACTATAGTTATCAGGAATTAGGAAACGAGATCAGCATTGAGACAGGTGGCATCAGCGCGACCATGGATGTGATGCCAACGGATGTGCATGAATTTCTGCCAATGTTTATCTTAAAGACAAAATGCTTCTATTCTAATATCGAAAAAGCATTTGAGTTATTAAAAGAAGTGGCATTTGAAAGCAAATTGGATCATAAGAAGCGACTGAAAGAGATCATCGGACAGATTTATACAAACCTTAAGATCACACTGACTGAAACAGGTCATAAGAGTGCGGCAAACCGTGCAATGTCTTATTTCTCAGAATATGCAGCATACCGTGAAGCGATTCAGGGGATCACGATGTATGAGACTGTGAAGAAGTGGTATGAAGATTTCGATGAAGAATATGACAATATCGTCAATGGTTTAAAAGAAGCTGCAAGAATGATCTTTGAAAAACAAAATATGACGATCAGTTATACAGGAAAAGAAGAAGCACCTGAATTCATGAAAGCTGAAGTAGAAAGCTTTATCGAAGGATTATATGAAGACCAGAAACAGGGTGAGAAAGTCAAAGTTACATGTACAAAGAGCAATGAAGGATTTGCAACAGCAGGTGGTGTTCAATATGTGGCATGTGCTGGAAACTTTAAGGATGCAGGACTTGAGTATACAGGAGCGTTAAAAGTGCTTCAGATGATCTTCTCCTATGAATATCTGTGGATTCAGATCCGTGTCAAAGGTGGTGCGTATGGATGCATGTGCAGTTTCTCAGATCAGGGAGATTCTATGTTTGTGACATACCGTGATCCAAACCTTTCTGAATCTTATAAAGTATATGACGAGGCAGCAGATTATGTGGCAGATTTTGATGCTGATGATCGTGATATGAAGAAATATATCATTGGAACGATCGGAAGCATGGATATGCCAATGGAAGCTGTTGATATGGGGGCAAGAAGTTTCCATGCATATTTCTTAGGTAAGACAGAAGCTGATCTTCAGAAGGTAAGAGATCAGGTATTATCCTGTACACAGGAAGATATCAGAGCATTAGCACCGATCGTTAAAGCAGTAGTAGAAGCAGGAAACCGCTGCTGCATTGGAAATGAAGAGAAGATCGATCAGAATAAAGAATATTTTGATGAAGTAAAACATGTACTATAGAGAAAACAGGGAAAGGACAATTTATGGCAAATGAATTTAAATCTGGTTTTGTAACATTTATCGGACGACCAAACGTTGGAAAGTCAACATTAATGAACCGTCTGATCGGACAGAAGATCGCGATCACATCAAGCAAACCGCAGACAACAAGAAATCGTATCCAGACAGTGTATACCGATGAAAGAGGTCAGATCATCTTCCTTGATACACCAGGGATCAACAAGGCGAAAAATAAACTTGGAAACTATATGTTACAGGTTGCAGAACGCACATTAAATGAAGTCGATGTCGTACTTTGGTTAGTAGAACCAAGTACGTTCATCGGTGGTGGTGAAAAATATATCATTGAACAGTTATCCAAGATCAAAACACCGATCATTTTAGTCATCAACAAGATTGATACAGTGGAAGAAAAAGACATCTTAGAAGCGATCGATACATACAAAGATGTATGTGAATTTGCAGAGATCATCCCGGTATCTGCATTGAAAGGAAAGAATACGGATGATGTCATCGACAGTATTTACAAATATTTAGATGAAGGTCCAATGTACTTTGATGAAGATACGATCACAGATCAGCCAGAGAGACAGATCTGTGCAGAATTGATCCGTGAGAAAGCCCTTCGTCTGTTAAGTCAGGAGATCCCGCACGGGATCGCTGTTGTAATTGATGCGATGAAAGTCAGACGTCATGGACATATCGTGGATATCGATGCAACGATCGTATGTGAGAGAGATTCTCATAAAGGGATCATTATCGGAAAGCAGGGATCTATGCTTAAGAAGATCGGTACACAGGCAAGGATCGAGATGGAAAATCTTCTGGATATGAAAGTAAATCTTCAGTTATGGGTCAAAGTCAAGAAAGACTGGAGAGACAGTGATATGCTGCTTAAGAACTACGGATATGATAAGAAAGAAGTATAAAGATGTCACAAGAGATCAAAGTGACAGGTATGGTCTTACAGGCTGGAAATATCGGGGAGTATGATAAGCGGATCGTACTCCTCACAAAAGAGCGTGGAAGGATCTCGGCATTTGCAAGAGGTGCCAAAAAAGCAACCAGCCAGTATGCGGCAGCCTGTCAGCCATTTACGTTTGGAGAGTTTTCCTTATATGAGGGAAAAAATTCTTTTAATCTGATGTGGGCAGGGGTTGAGAATTATTTTGATACTCTGAAAAAAGACCTGGATCTCATTTATTATGCGAGTTATTTTTGTGAACTTGCATCCTATCTGACAAGAGAGAATAACGATGAGTTAGAAATCTTAAAATTACTTTATCAGACACTGCGTGCATTAGAAAAAAAGACGATCAATATAGAATTGGTCCGCTGTATTTATGAGATTAAGATCCTTGCATTATATGGGATTGGAATCGAAGCATCCAGATGTGTAAAATGTGGGAGTAGTGAAGATCTGATCTGGTTTGATGCAAGAGAAAGCGGAGTGGTATGTAACAAATGTGAACATGGGAAAGTGAAAGTAAGCCCTGCAACATTATATACACTTCAGTACATTCTCTACAGTTCGATCGAGAAGCTTTATACCTTTAAAGTCAGTGCGGATGTTTTATGGGAATTAAAAAAGATCGTTCGCGAATATATGCGTTATCATGTGAATCACGAATTTAAATCTTTATTATTTTTGTAAGATCAGATTTTAATGAAAAAAGAGTTAATAAAAAAGAGTTAATAAAAAAGAGCCGGTCATCCGGCTCTTTTTATGTCTGAGATATGTAATCTATTTGCATAAAATGCGAAGAACTTTAACAAATTTTTCTTTGTCGTCTGTAGAGAATTTTTCCAATAGACGAAGAATTTCTTTGTTCAGTACGTTATCTTTTTCACCATTATCATCTGATTCTGGACGAAGAAGATAATCAATAGATACATTCAGAAGTTTTGCGTAATAAGACAGTACACGAAGGTTCATCTTAACACGGTCGTTTTCAATGTTGCTGATGAATGCAACTGTTACGTCAAGTGCATCAGCGATCTGTTCTTGAGTGTACCCTGCCTGCTTACGCAGAGTTTTCATTCTTTTACCAACATTGGTATAGTCAATTTGATACATGGTTATAAATTCCCTTTCTTCATATCTCATTAATAACATCAACTATTATAATATAAAAAAATATAAAAAGTAATATTCATTCAGTATATTTGATATATCTACAAGCATTAAGCTTTTGAAATATACCTTGAAAAATTACTTATTACAAGATACAATATTATAATAATACAAAAAATTGAAGAGGTAAAGGCTATTATGAAATTATCAATGGAGAAAATCGTTAACCTTGCCAAGGTGCGTGGATTTGTATACAGCGGTTCAGAAATTTATGGAGGACTTGCTAATACATGGGACTATGGAAACCTTGGTGTAGAACTTAAGAACAATGTAAAGAAAGCTTGGTGGAAGAAGTTTATTCAGGAAAGTCCATACAATGTCGGAATTGACTGTGCGATCCTTATGAACCCTCAGACATGGGTAGCATCTGGACATCTTGGTAACTTCTCAGATCCATTAATGGATTGTAAAGAATGTCACGAACGTTTCCGTGCAGATAAACTGATCGAAGATTATATGCAGGAACATGATATGAAATTAGAAGGATCTGTTGATGCATGGTCCAAAGAAGAGATGGAGAAATTCATCGAAGATCACGATGTTGTATGCCCATCTTGTGGAAAGAAGAACTTCACAGAGATCCGTCAGTTTAACCTGATGTTCAAGACATTCCAGGGTGTTACAGAAGATGCGAAGAATACAGTGTACTTACGTCCTGAGACAGCACAGGGAATCTTTGTAAACTTCAAGAATGTTCAGAGAACATCAAGAAAGAAGATTCCATTTGGAATCGGTCAGATCGGTAAATCTTTCCGTAACGAGATCACACCAGGAAACTTCACATTCCGTACTCGTGAGTTTGAGCAGATGGAATTAGAATTCTTCTGTGAACCAGATAAAGATTTAGAATGGTTTGAATACTGGAAGAACTACTGCATCAACTGGTTACAGACACTTGGAATTAAAGAAGATGAGATGAGAGTGCGTGACCACGAGAAAGAAGAATTATCTCACTATTCTAAAGCAACATCCGATATTGAATTCATGTTCCCATTCGGATGGGGTGAATTATGGGGTATCGCAGACCGTACAGATTATGACTTAACTCAGCATCAGAATACATCTGGTGAAGATTTAACATACTTTGATGATGTGAACAAAGAACGTTATATTCCATATGTGATCGAACCTTCTCTTGGAGCAGACCGTGTAACACTTGCATTCTTATGCTCAGCTTATGATGAAGAAGAGTTAGAAGGTGGAGATACAAGAACAGTTCTTCATTTCCATCCAGCATTAGCACCTGTTAAGATCGGTATCTTACCATTATCTAAGAAGTTAAGCGATGGTGCTATGAAGGTTTACGAAGAATTAGCGAAAGAATATAACTGTGAATTCGACGAACGTGGTAATATTGGTAAGCGTTATAGAAGACAGGACGAGATCGGAACACCTTACTGTGTAACATTCGATTTCGATTCTTTAGAAGACGGAGCTGTTACAGTTCGTGATCGTGACACAATGGAACAGGAACGTGTTAAGATCGAAGATCTGAAAGCATATTTTGCAGAGAAATTCGCATATTAATAAGAATGAGAATCCGGGGGAATATCAATATCTCTCCGGATTTTTTTTCATAGGAAATAGAATGAATGATGGAGGGCAGGATGATGAACAAAAACTATGATTTTTCTTATACACAGGACCGAGAGTTATCCTGGTTGAAGTTTAATGAACGCGTTTTAAGAGAAGCAGATAAAAAGAACGTTCCTATTTTTGAACGTTTGAAATTTTTAGAGATATTTACGAACAATCTGGATGAATTTTTTATGGTCAGAGTGGGCAGCATTCATGAAATGAGTCTGATCCATGATAATCACAGAGATATCCGTTCGGATCTGACACCAGAAGAACAGTTAGATGAGATTGCAAAACATGTCAGACCACTGTATGAATTAAGAGATCAGATCTTTGCAAAAGTATCCAGAGAACTAGCAGATAAGAAGATCAAACGCTGTCAGATCGAGGAACTGGAGAAAGAGGAAAAGAAAAAATTAAAAGCATATTATGAGGCGATGATACTGCCAATACTTTCTCCGATCGTGATCGGGAAACAGCATCCATTTCCTCATATTCCGAATAAAGTATTGCAGATTGGATTGATCTTAAAGAAGAAAGAAAAGATTTCTTTTGGGATCATTGGACTTCCAAAAGATGTGGAGCGTATGATCTTTCTATCGGGGGAAGGAAGAAGGTATGTACTTTTAGAAGACATCATTTTGTATTTCTGCGACGAATTATTTGAGAATTATACAGTAGAAGAAAAGGCAGTTTTATGTATTACAAGAAGTGCTGACATCAATCCAGATGATGAGATTTATGAATCAACGGATGATTATCGTACACATATGAAGAAGATCATTAAGATGAGAGCCAGATTAAAACCAGTTCGCTTAGAAATTGAGGGAAATTGTCATAAAGAGATTAAAAAATACCTCTCAGAACGTTTAAATATTTCAGAACAGGATATCTTTAAAAGCCAGGCACCGTTGGATTTAAAATATGTTTACAAGCTGACAGATCAAGTGTCAAAAGAAGAGAGAAAAAATGGATGCTATCGTCCATTTGTGCCAGCGTTAAACAGAGATTTTATTCCAGGCGTCAGTGTGACCAAACAAATTCTTGAGGAAGATAAGTTATTGTCCTTCCCATTTGACAGCATGGATACATTTATTGAATTATTGAAAGAGAGTGCAAAGGACAAAGAAACTCTTTCTATCAAGATCACTATTTATCGTTTGGCAAGGCAGGCAAGGATCGTTAAATATCTATGCGAGGCAGCAGAAAATGGAAAAGAAGTTCTTGTATTGATGGAGTTGAGGGCAAGATTTGATGAAGAAAATAATATCAATTATTCTGAAATCTTAGAAGAAGCTGGTTGTAAGGTTATGTATGGAATGGAAGATTACAAAGTTCATTCCAAAGTGTGTCTGATCACGAAGAAAAACAGTCGTGGAATTTATTACATCACACAGATCGGAACAGGAAATTATAATGAAAGTACGTCGAAATTATATACAGATTTAAGCCTTATGACAGCATCCGAAGAAATTGGACATGATGCATCTGTTTTCTTTCACAATATGGCAACATTTAATCTTCAAGGAACGTATGATCATCTTCTTGTCGCACCATCAAGTCTTCAGGATGGAATCATAAAAAGGATCGAGCGTGAAAAAATGAAGGCAGAAAGCTTTCAGCCATGTGGGATCTTTATGAAAATGAATTCTTTAACAGACCGCAAGATCATCGATGAGTTGTCAAAGGCATCAAATGCGGGAGTTCCGATATTTCTACTGATCCGTGGAATCTGCTGTATTCGTCCTGGAATCCCAGGGAAGACGGAGAATATCCGTGTGGAAAGCATTGTCGGAAGATTTCTGGAACATTCAAGGATTTACGCATTTGGAGTTGGAGACGATACAGAGATCTATATTTCATCTGCAGATATGATGACAAGAAATACAAGAAGAAGAGTCGAGGTTGCAGCACCGATCTATGATCCAAAGTTAAAACAAAGAATCCTGAAGATGATCAATGTGATGAAGCAGGACAACATCCAGGCACAGGTACTGCTTTCCAATGGAGAATATACAACCAAGAAAAAACGTGAAGATAACATGAATTCACAGATTCACTTTTTAAATGAAGCAAAAAGACTTGCTACAAAAGAGAAGACACCAAAACAAAATCTTCTCCATCAGGTAAAGGGAATATTTTTTGGAAAGAAAAAATTAAGAAAAAAATAGCTCGCAATTTATCTATAAAATAGGGTATACTATATCTGACCAAAATGCCAGCATTCAAGGAGGGATAGAACCATGAGAAAAATTATTTTTAACAAAAAGTTTTTAGCTGTTGTAGGAATCTGCTTATCTGTAGCAGGAGGATTTGCGATCAAACAGAAGATCACGACCAAAGCTTCTGACCACAGTTTTGAAGTCAATGGAATGAATGTCAGCATTCAGCAGTGTGAAGGAAAATCTGAGGAGATCATGGAAGAAGATCTAGATGAAACGATCTCTAATGAAGTAATGGCACTGGAAGAAAAAGGACATAATTATGAGATCGGAGATACGATCGAGACAGAAGAAGTAGCATTTGTACCAATGACAAAAGAAATTGATGATGAGACAGCATACAATGCATTTGGGACGATCACATCAAAGAGCGGAAATAACTATGTTATTGTCGTGAAATCAGAAAAAGAACTGACACAGGATAATTTAGAGACTGTCGCTGAAGCAGTCAAAGAACAGGTAAAATAAAACATATGATCGTGGAGGCAGAGATGATTTTAATTAAGAATGCAAGAGTGATGGATCCAGAAAGCGGATTCGATCAGGTAACAGATATTTTATTAGACGGGAAGAAGATCAGACAGATCGGTAAGGTAAATGATGTCTCTGGCATCGAACAGGTCATTGATGCTTCCGGGATGATCGCAGCCCCTGGATTGATCGATGTACATGTACATTTTCGTGATCCGGGATTTACATACAAGGAAGATTTACAGACAGGTTCCGCTGCGGCAGCAGCTGGTGGATTTACGACGGTAGTATGTATGGCGAATACAAAGCCTGTCGTGGATTCTGTGGATATTTACAAAGAGATCGAAGAGAGATGTGAACAACTTCCAATCAAAGTATGGCAGGCAGCAGCTGTGTCCAAAGGATTTGAAGGAAAAGAATTAACAGACATGGATGCACTTTACGAAGCCGGAGTTCGTGGATTTACAGACGATGGAATTCCGCTGATGGATGAGAAGCTCGTAGAAGAAGCCATGAAGAAAGCTAAAGAATTAGATGTACCGATTAGTCTTCATGAAGAAGACCCTGCATATATTAAACAGCCGGGAGTCAATCAGGGAAAAGTCTCCGAGCAGTTAAATTATGGTGGAGCTTCTTATATGGCAGAAGCCGTAATGGTAAAGAGAGACTGTGAATTAGCAGTCAAAACAGGAGCGAAAGTCGATATCCAGCATATCAGCTCTGGTGTTGCTGTAGATTACGTCAAAGAAGCTAAAGAAAAAGGTGCGAATGTTTACGCAGAGGCATCTCCACATCATTTTACGCTGACAGAAGAGGCCGTATTAAAATACGGAACACTGGCAAGGATGAATCCGCCGCTGCGAACAGAAGAAGACCGTCAGAGGATCATCAAGGGATTACAGGAAGGTACGATCGAGATCATTGCGACAGATCATGCCCCACATTCCAAGGAAGAGAAAGACAAACCATTAGATCAGGCACCAAGTGGAATTACAGGAATCGAAACATCGCTGGCACTTGGAGTCACAGAACTTGTGGAAAAAGGATATCTTTCTATGATGCAGCTTCTCGAGAAGATGACGATCAATCCTGCAAAACTATATAATATGGAACAGGGAAGACTTCAGGAAGGAAAACCTGCCGATGTTGTCTTATTTGATCCAGAGGAAGAATGGGAAGTGAAGGAATATAAATCCAAAGCAACAAACTCTCCATTTACAGGATGGAAATTAAAAGGAAAAGTAAAATATACGATCTGTGACGGCAAGATCATAGAATTATAATGTATACAAGAAGAAAACAAAATCATTAAGAATTATGTAGAAGAATCTTAAGATTTTGTTTTCTTTTTTGATGCTTTTCTTTTGTATAATAAAGTTGAAAACAATAAGACAGGAGACAATAAGAGAACGAGGAGGGATCAAGATGAGAAAGTGTGGAAAAGGTACTTTACTATTAATGAGTGCTGTTATGGCAGCATCGTTATTTACAGGGTGTGGGAAGGATAAGAGCAGTCAGGCACAGAAAAATGAAGTTTATGCAACGATCAAAAAAAGAGATCAGTCAGCATCTGCAGCACAGATCTGTGGCTGGCTCTCTTACAGCGTAAAAAATAACAATCTGTTTCAAAATGAAATGATGGAATTATCATATTGCTCGGACAATCTAGCAGTATTTTCAGACTCTGTCGGAAGTGTGATCTATGATAGAACAAAGAAGAAAGTCATTGCTGCGGTAGATCTTGACAAAATCGGATGTGATCATTTCTACAGTGAAGGAGATGAAGAGAATCCAGGACTTGAGACGGCTATAAAGGTGTCAAAAGATCAGCAATGGATGATCATTTACAATCAATTACAAGGAAAAGTGAACGGAAATATTTATGCATATTCGCTTAAGCAGTGCGATAACATGAAACTTGCAAAAATCACACCATCCAAACAGATCAGTGAAAAAGACAAATTGTACCAGACGATCATCAAAGAGTATAAATATGCACAAAAAGAATCTGACAGCATATCTGGAAAGATCGGAGATAAGATCCGTGCAATGGATGTCTCAGCAAGTAAGTATGCATATCAGTGGAAAGATTCCAAAGGAATCAAGAAACAATCGGTGTTAGTGGTAGACAAAGACGGCTTAAAACTATATACTTTATCAGGAAAAGAAAACCAGCCAGACATACAAAGTGAAATGGTAGATCTTAAAACATCCGACAAAATAAAACTTAATACCAAACTTTCAGAATACGAATATACAGGGAAAGACTTAAGGATCAAGGCAGTCTTTGATGAGACAAAAAAGAGATCGGACGAAGATAAAGAAGAAGGACTTGTCACAATTCCGATGCTGAATATTTATAAGATCGTTGAAACAAAATCTGGAGCAAAAGTTTATGCAAATTTCTGGAGTGAAACATATTATCGTTATGGAAGTCTGTTAAAGAACTACTCTGGTGGAAGTTATCCAGGGGTTATGTATCTGAAGAAAACAAAAGATGGCTATCAAGTAACCAAGACAAGATACGCAGAAGATGGAGAATCTCTGGAGAGATCGATCTGGAAGTTATGTAAAGGATATCCTGTTGTTGCAGTAAGGATGATGAAGGATTCCGTCACACAAAAGCAGAGAAAGAAAGTCTTACAAAAATATGTTAGTCAGAATAAATTAAAGATCAAAGCTTACAAAGAGTGTGGATGGCAGTATGTAAATTTATAAAGAAGGAGTAAGTAAAAGAAGATGAAACTTACATTGAAAAAAACGATCGCAAGTATCTTGTGCATCAGCATGATTCCATCGATGATGACAGGATGCAAAAAGGAATCGACATCATACAGCCATACAGATTTTGCAATGGGAACGGTAACGAACATTACACTCTATGGAACAAGCGATGATCTGGAAGAGACAGAACAAAAGATCATCGACATGGAAAAGAAACTTGAGAAACAACAATTATCATGGAGATTAAAAAGTTCCCAGGTTTCAAAAATCAATCAGGAATTAGAACAAAACAATGGAAAAACAAAAGTTACAGGCAACCTAAAAGGCTGGTTACAACAAGCAATCAAGCTTAGTCAGGACTCCTATGCAGACGGAAGAAACACCGTAGACCCAACGATCGGGGCCTTAACAAAACTCTGGGACTTCGAATCAAGTGATCCTAAAGTACCAGATGCAAATAAGATCAAGAAAGCAATCAGTGGAGATTTGTCAGAGAACAGTCAGCATGTCACAGTCAAAGACAACGGAGAGATCCTTGCATGCGACAAAAACACCAAGATAGACCTTGGAGCCTATGGAAAAGGGATCGGAACCGACGAAGCCATCAAAATGATCAAAAAAGACAAAGAAATCACAGGAGCCATGGTAGCCCTAGGCGGCAGCATTGCAGTTTACGGCGAAAAATCCGACGGTTCCGACTGGAACGTAGGGATCCAAGACCCAAATGGCAAAGACGGAGAAGTCCTGGGAGGAATCAAAGTCAAAAGTGGTACAAGCATTTCAACATCTGGAGATTATGAAAAAACATTTACAGATAAAAAGACAGGCAAACGCTACTTCCATATCTTAGATTCCAAAACAGGATACAGTGTAAAAACAGACATCAGATCCTGTACGATCATCTGCGATTCAGGACTCAATGCAGACGGACTATCTACAGCATGTTTTAGTTTAGGAGTAAAGAAAAGCCAGAAATTGTTAAAGAAATATAACGCAAAGGCTGTTTTTGTAGATAAAAACAATAACGTGTATGTAAGCGATGGAGTGGAATTTACATTAACAGCAAAAAATTATAAAGTTTTGAATTTGTAGTGGCCAACTGTAGATTTCAAGTATATGATAAAAAATAAATAAACGATCGGAAGAGCAGCTAGAGAATTTTCCTCACGTTTTTTACAGATCGCTGATCCGCCGGCTTTCCTTGCGAACTCGCCTTCAAAGGTATTTAGACCAGAACTCTTTGAGGCTCAAACAGCGCACCAAGCCGGCTGCGAATCCGTAAAAAACGTGGCAAAATTCTAATGCTGCTCTTCCGATCGTTTATTTATTTTTTATCATATACCAGAAGTCTAAAGTGTGGACAATTACAAGATT
>JAXJNA010000061.1:0-9222 GCA_036312945.1 Anaerostipes hadrus | reverse complement strand
TGAGCACTTTTTGAATGCGTTTTTTACAAATTCGCAGCGCCCTGTGGTCGATTGTTTGAACGTAGCTGCGGGCATTTTGGCTCGCAGCAAGTGAGTTATCGAAGGAACAGGCGCGGATCGGCGATTTGTAAAAAACGCTTTCAAAAATGCGGAGTGTCATCCCTTTTTCTTATAAATATTTCTTCTTATCTTCTTTCTGACTCATACATGCAACACTATCCACAAATCACAATTTATTTCAATGCTGCGAGTGTTTTCACAACCAGTTCCCAAGTACGTTCCGTAGATGAGATACTCAACACCTCATTTGTTGTATGAATATGTTCCATCTGTGGTCCAAAGGATACCGCATCAAGTCCTGGCAATTTGGAAGCAAAGATTCCACATTCAAGTCCTGCATGGATACCTTCAACAACTGGTTCTTCTCCGTTGTATAAATCTTTATATGCTTCAACCATAACCTCTCGTAATCTGGAATCTGCTTTGTATTCCCATCCTGGGTATGGTCCTGCAATCTCTACATCCCCTCCTAATGTTTCTGTAAGAGATGTTAATTGATCGATCAGATACTGTTTTTCTGTCTCACTGGAACTTCTAACTGCAAATGTCATCTGTACTTCAGATTCTTCTGTTGTTAAAATTCCCATATTCAGTGATGTCTGTACTAATCCTTCAATCTCTGGATTCATTCTCTGAACACCATTTGGCATATGAACCATTGCTGTTACTACGGCAAATGTTGTATCTTCTGTAAATGTTTCTACGTTTGCTGCTTCTTTTACATTTACTGTTAATTTCGCATTAGGATCTGTCACTTTATATTCTTCTTTGATCTGTGCAAATGTATTTTCAATGATCTGTTTTGCTGCTTCTAATTCTTCTGGAAGTACTGCAACAGATGCTTCGCTGAACTTAGCGATCGCATTGTCTTTTTCTCCACCATTTACGGAAACAAGCTGCATTTCAACCTCATTAAACAGACTTAACAATACCCTTGCCATTGCACAGTTTGCGTTCATACGCCCTTTAATGATCTCGACACCAGAATGCCCACCTGTGAATCCAGTCATCTTGATCTCGATTACAGACGCATTGACAGTTTCTGTCTCATATGGAATCTTACAGATCACGGATGCTCCACCTGCACAGCTGACTGTAAATACTCCTTCATCTTCGGAATCCATGTTCATAAATAAACGTCCCTTAAGATCTGAAACATCAATAGTTGCTGCTCCAAGCATACCGATTTCTTCGTTAACTGTAAAGATTGCTTCGATTGGTGGATGTGCCATTTCTTCATCATCTAACACTGCAAGTGTATATGCAACCGCAATTCCATCATCTCCACCTAAAGAAGTTCCTTTTGCTAAAATATAATCTCCATTGATTTCCAGATCCAATCCTTCTTTTTCCATATCTTTATCGCAATCTACTTCTTTGACTGCAACCATGTCCATATGTCCCTGAAGAATGACTGGTTCAGAAGCCTCATATCCTTTGGATCCATCTTTCCAGATGATCACATTCAGATCTTCATCCTGTCTGTATTTTAATCCATGTGCTTTTGCAAAATCTACCAGATAATCGCTGATCTGCTGCAGATTTCTTGATCCGTGAGGGATTGAACAAATCTCCTCAAAATATTTAAATACTTTGTTTGGCTGTAATTCTCCTAATACTGACATTTTTATGTCCTCCTTATTTTTTATGCATTTTGTAACGACTGCCCTCTTGTTCGAGCTGATTCGTTTTCAGCATATATTCTACAAGTTTCTTCGCATAGTCTCGTTTGTCCTTCACAACCGCTCTGTTTCTTGAAAATGGCTGTTTCGCTTCAAGACCTTCACAAATCTGTTCTACCTGTGAAATTGTAACATATTCATGTTGTTTTAAATACTTTTTTATTTTATCCTGTCCTTTGCTAAAAAGCAAATTCATCAGGTCACTTGTCTGATTCTTTTGTTTTACGATTCCCCATCCATATAGGATCATCGTCACTATGGCAAATAAAACAATGCCTATGATCACTGTTGATATTTTCATATTAAATCCTTTTTCACTTCTAATAATATTTATTCTTCAAAAACAATGTATTTATTTCTTTCTAAAATCGCAAAATACTGTGATAATCTTTCATATAACTGTGTTGCTGCACCTTCATGAGCTGTCCCAAGTTCTTTCCCTATCTCATAAATACTTTTCTTTCCATCAATTTTCTGCCACACAAAACTTCCATATTCATCTAATTTGATAAAACTGTAACGTGGCTTTTTAAATATTTTCTGCGCGATCGTATTATAAAATCCAGTATTTTCTACTGTAATTTCTACAATTCCATCTTCTAGCACTTCCCATTTCATATCATTGATCTTCGGGATGTTGTCAATATAATTCTTTTTTTCTTTCATCAATTCACCTTTTTATTTAGAAAGCACTACTGCAGGATCGCAGCAGTGCTTTCTTCTCACTGAAATACATATTTATTTTTATTATTTTGCGTCTACTTCAATCGTCTTTTTGTTTCTTGTGAAGTAGAATAATGTAGCTAACAATATTACAAAGGCTGCTAAACCTACCCAGTTACCTACGCTCTGGAAGGCAGCTCCATATACAGATGACAGATCGATCTTATCTGCAACACCAAATACTGCCAGTACAGCTAGAAGGATACCAACGATACCTTCTCCTGCGATCATACCTGCAGCATAAAGAACTCCTCGATCTGATCCGTCTTTTCTTGCTGCATCACTGTCATATTTTCTCTTATTGTCAATAAACCAACGAATCAATCCACCAACCATGATTGGTGTACTTAAATAAATCGGTAAATAAAGACCAATTGAGAATGCTAACACTGGAATTCCAAGGATCTCAACAACGATTGCGATAAACACACCCATGAAAATCAATACCCATGGTAATGTACCACCCATAACACCTTCAACAACCATCTTCATCAATGTTGCCTGTGGTGCTGGGATCTGATCGGAACCGAATCCCCATGCTGCGTTCAGAAGATACATAACTCCTCCGATCGCAAATGCTGCTACGATCGCACCGATCAATTCTCCAATCTGCTGTAATCTAGGTGTCGCACCTACGATATAACCTGTCTTTAAGTCCTGTGAAGTATCTCCTGCCATAGCTGCTACGATACAGATAACAGTACCAATAGAAATTGCTGATACCATACCTGCTGCACCTGTATTCCCAGTTGCTTTTAAGATAAATGTTGTTACGATCAGTGTCGCGATCGCCATACCTGATACTGGGTTATTACTACTTCCTACAATACCAACCATTCTGGATGATACAGTTGCAAAGAAGAAACCAAATATAACAATCATCAGTGCTCCTAAAAAGCTTACTGGAATCTCTGGTAATAACCAGATTAAAACTGCAATGATCAGGATTCCTCCAAGAACCACTTTCATAGAGATATCCTGCTGTGTTCTTAACTGGCTGTCACCTTTCTTACCGAATCCCTTCATAGCATGTCCAAATGTCTTGATCATTGTTGGGAATGTCTTGATCAGACTGATCAGACCACCAGCTGCTACTGCACCGGCACCAATATATCTGACATAGTTACTCCAGATCTGGCCTGCACCTAACTGATTAAATGCAAGTGCTTTTCCTGTCTCATCGACAACTTTTGATAAAGAATCTCCACCAAAATAAGCAATTGCAGGAATTAATACAAGATAAGATAGCACACCACCTGCAAAAAGATAGCTTGATACCTGCACACCACAGATATAACCTACACCTGCTAATGCCGGAAGAACATCCATACCAACGGATGTTGTGTACTGTCCCTGCATTGAAAATTCAACTTCACTAGGGAAAAGTTTTAAACCATCTGCAATAAATTTATAAACTGCCGCAATTCCGAGTCCTGCAAATACAACTTTTGATTTACTTCCACCTTGTTCTCCAGCTAAAAGCACTTCTGCACAAGCTGTTCCTTCAGGATAAGGAAGTACCCCATGTTCTTCTACGATCAGGGCTGTACGAAGAGGTACCATAAAAAGTACTCCTAAAATACCACCGCAAAGTGCGATCAATGCGATAGATACGAAAGACGGAGCAGTAACTCCACTTCCCTTTTCTGATGCCCAAATAAAAATAGCAGGGATTGTAAAGATTGCTCCTGCTGCTAATGATTCACCTGCTGAACCAATTGTCTGTACCATGTTATTTTCAAGGATGGAATCTTTCTTTAAGATCACACGGATCACACCCATGGAAATAACTGCCGCTGGAATGGAGGCTGATACAGTCATACCAACTCTTAGACCTAAATAAGCGTTGGCTCCGCCAAATATAACCGCCAGTATCATACCAAGGATTACTGATGTAACTGTAAACTCTGGTAATACTTTATCTGCGGAAATAAAAGGCTTAAAGTCATTTTTCTTTTCCATTTTTCTCTCCTATTTTCAATATATATTTCACTGTATCTCTCTATTATACTAAATCATACAAGAAAAAGAAACCCCTTCTTTTCTTAAACTTCTTAACTTACATTCCTCGCATTTATTAATAAACAGTTTTGCTTTATGTGTTGTATAAAATGCGTTATACATTAAAATAAATCAAGCATATTATCCAAATAAACTTCTTCTCTAACGCATATCTGGTATTCTGGTTTTACCATATAGTATAATAAAAATTCCAAAACCAACGCACTTCCCAATCCACGTCCTTCAATTTTAAAATTCTCAAACCCCATTGGAAGATAAATTTTCTTTATATCATCCACACTGATAAATCCTGGATTCTTCATTGCCTTTGAAAAACGATATCCTTCCTTTGCATCTGGCGAGCTGCATTCGTGATCTGGTATCATTTCTCCTAAGTTTTTTCGACTGACTATTTCGTAGCATTGCTTTCTGTCTTTACATCCAAACCAACAGCATTCATTACATAAAAATTCCACTTTATTTTTTTCCTGCTCCGAAAGCATGTTTAATTTATCAAATGTCTTATTTAACCGAAAATCTGGTACTACATATTCAAAATCTTCTTTCTTTACTTCCTGTAAAAAGTCCTCAAAATCCGTCAACACTTTTGTCGTAGAAGATACAAAATATAATTTTGGATAATTTGTTTTCAAATACTCAAGCAATAAATCTGAATGAACGATCACGCCATTTCTTTTTTCTCCGGACGCTTCAAACATTTTACATAAGGTATTGCATTTTTTATCTGATAAATGCTCTTTCTGAAGCAAACTATTGCTAAAAGTCAGTCTGGCTGAAATTCCGTATTCCTGTGTAAGTTTTAGAACTTCTTCTGGATTATCAGATCCAAATCCTGCACGGCCGCCTCCCCAGAGGCAGTCTGCTGGAGAGCCATAGATGGAGCTGATTTCACACCAATCATAAAAATATTCCCTATGTTCCCGGTACAGTGGCAGAAATACACAATACAATTCATAAAATTCAAATAGTCCCGGCAAATGGTAATATGCCTTTTTATTTAACTTCTCCATATAATTATGCTCCTCAGTTCCTTACTTACACTTTGTTTGTAATTAATGTATTCTATACTACTATACTTATTTCATATTTTCAATAGACTACAATTTCCCAATCAATACCACAATGGCAGCAACTATAACTGCAACAGCCAGATACATAATACTTGCCAAAATACGTCTCTTGATCATATACCACCAAGGTTTCGTATAAGGAACATCCTCCATTCCCTCAATCACCCAAAGTTTGCTATGACCAACCCAAAGCTGATCGATCACAATCCCATCAAACCAATTTACAATCACAAGAAACATCGCCGCCTGAATATACGCTGTTTTAAAATCCGTCACATGATTCCAAATGGATATGATCAAAATCAAAGCAATCAATATGATCACACAAAATGGTACCATAAATCGTTTTCCTTTTTTCATTGTATCTTCTTTATCGGCAATTCCTCGTTTCTGTGCTTCTTCTATATACTCTTCCGGGTAAAAATACAAACAATTCAACCCACTGTTTCCTGCTGCATATTTTACCATCGAAATATACAAAAGGCAGAACAATATGATTTGTAACAACAACATTTTCAATCTCTCCTCCCGTCATTTTCCATTGATAAATTTATCATACCACGAAAAGATAAAGATTGTATATTCTCGTAATTGAAACATTTTCTCTTTAGAAGTTTCTATGGTAAAATAAATACTATCAAAGAAATGAGGTTTATGAAATGCTTAAGATCAGATCAATGAATGTACATCCGGATACAAAAGAAGAATTATTGCCTGAATTTCACGAAGACTTTCCTTATATTATGACAACTCCGCTATTTTCCTATATTGAAAAGAATCTTACCCGCTGGCACTGGCATAATGCGTTGGAATTATTTTATATGGAAAAAGGTTCTCTCACATATCATACGCCTTCTGGCAAATATGTTTTTACAGAAGGCTCTGGCGGATTGGTGAATTCTAACATTCTTCATATGACAAAAACGATTTCTGACCCAGAACATACTGTTCAGTATCTTCATATTTTTGACCCTGTATTTCTTTCTGGACGAGTTGGAAATCTGATCGACCAAAAGTATATTTCACTCCTTACAATGCAGTCTGCATGCGATATTATAAAATTAACGCCAGAAAATCCTTCAGATCGTTCTCTTTTGGAAAGAATCAAAGCTTCCTTTTCATTGTCTGCAGACGAGTTTGGTTTTGAGTTAAAAATCCGAAACCAGCTCTCTGAAATATGGCTTGGTTTACTGGAAAAAATGAATCATTCTGAAAACATATCTGCGGTCTCCGCAAAACATAATGAACGCATAAAACAGATGCTTTCTTTTGTATTTGAACATTTTTCAGAATCTGTTTCCATTCAGGAAATCTCTCGTGCAGGATTTTGCAGTGAGCGAGAATGTTATCGGATTTTTCAGACTTGTCTTCATACAACACCAAATGAATATCTTATGAATTATCGTCTTCAACGAGCATGCGATCTGCTGCAAAAGACGGAGATTTCTGTGACAGAGATCAGTCATTTGTGTGGTTTTGGAAGCAGCAGTTATTTTGGACGTGTTTTTAAGGAGCATCTTGGTTGTACTCCTTCTGGTTATCGAAAACGTATTTCGAAATAAGATATTGGCAGAATTCTATTATTTTTCGTCCGATTTTCAATAGAATATCTCTCCAGGCGGCACTATAATATAAATATAGTATTTACACAAGGAGGGATTTTTCATGATAAAATTACATATTTCCAATATAGATTCTTTTTTTGAAACCGTAAATGAATGCGATGGTTCTGTAAATGTCATTGATGCCAATGGGAATTCTACCAACATTGCTCATCAAATCTTTGAACAGCGCAAATTATATAAAGCATATTACCAAAATAAAAAATGTCTGGATCTGTGTTTAAATATTCCTGATCCGAGTGATTACTTTAAAATTGTTTCTTATTATGCCGGGGATTGTTAAGCATTCCTAAATATACTATTCGGATCTTTGAGATTATCACAAAAACATGGTACAATAGCCTACAGTGTAAAATCTACATAAGAACGGAGAATTATTATAATGGAAAAAGATCTCACCACCGGAAATATCACACCGCAGCTGATTCGATTTACGATTCCTCTTGTTTTAGGGAATATCTTTCAGCTGATGTATAATGCGATCGACAGCATCATTGTCGGACGTTTTGTTGGAAGTCATGCTTTGGCTGCGGTTGGTATCTGTAATCCGATTTCTACATTATTTATTTTATTTCTAAATGGACTTTGTATGGGTGCCAGCATCCTGATGGGAAATATGTTTGGTGCCAAGGAATACGACAAACTTCACAGGCAGATCAGTACAACGATGATCTCTGGTATTATTTTTTCATTTGCTCTGTCTGTTTTTTGTATTTTATTTGCTCATCCAATCCTTACCTTAATGCAGGTAGATTCCGTGATCATTCCTATGACAAAGCTTTATTTAAGAATCATTTTTTCGGGGCTTATTTTTACATTTATGTATAACTGTTTCGCCAGCACACTCCGCGCTCTTGGAGACAGCAAATCTCCTCTTTATTTTTTGATCATCAGTTCTGTTGTCAATATATTTGGAGATCTTGTTTTTGTACTTATTTTTCATATGGGAAGTGAAGGCTGTGCTATTTCTACCGTGTTAAGTGAAGCAATCTCCTGCTTACTTTGCATCGTTTATATTCAAAAGAAGGTTCCTATCTTACGGCTCGGAAAGAAATGGCTTGTCTTTGATCCGTCTCTTTTAAAACAAACCATTGCATATGGATGGGCTTCAGCCATACAACAGGCAACCGTACAGCTTGGAAAATTAGGCGTGCAATCAATCGTAAACTCTATGGGTGTCTTCGTGTCTGCTGCCTTTGCAGCTGTAAACCGCATTGATGATTTTGCTTATATTCCACAACAAAATATTGCCCATGCAATGACTGCCTTAATGGCACAAAATAAGGGAGCCAAAAAGACCGATCGTATTAAGGCTGCTTTTCGTTGCGGAATGAAGATTGAATTAATCTACGGAATTTTTATCTTTTTTGTGTGTTTCTTTTTGGCACATCCATTGATGCAGCTTTTCTCAAGTGATCCTGTGGTATGTAAGCATGGTGTAACTTATCTAAAACTGATTTCCTTGATGTATCTGTTCCCTGCAGTTACAAATGGGGTTCAGGGATATTTTCGTGGAATCGGGGATCTTAAAATTACGTTGATCAGTAGTTTTGTGAATATGTCTGTTCGTGTGATCTTTGCCGCTATTCTTGTGTTCCATTTTTCATTGCAGATTGAGGCTTTGCCGTTTTCTTATCTTGCAGGATGGATTGGAATGCTTGTGGCGGAAATACCGTTGCTTATTTATTTTTTATCATATACCTGAAGTCTATAGAGTGAACAATTCACAAGATTGGAAAATTTAAGGTGGTGTGTATGTTTTACTGTATTGGTTTATATATTTAGGTAATCGATAGCTGAAAATTCTCGCAATTTAAGGTTTCGTAGAAATTAAGATAAGAGAAATTTCAAACATCTCGTCAAATCGGTGTTGTAGAAGCTCTTTTACCTTCTGTTAATAAACACAAAAATTATTAACCAGTATCGTACAACATACACACAGTGTAGTGATTTGAATAGTGTTCCGTTGTATGAGTCAGAAAGAAGATAAGAAGAAATATTTATAAGAAAAAAGGGTGACAACATGAGCACTTTTTGAATGCG